>DAHUYO010000033.1 GCA_027315185.1 Acidobacteriota bacterium | reverse complement strand
GCAGTCCACCAGCAGGCGGGTGTCGCCCGCGGTGAGCAAATGTTTGGAGCCGGTCACCGTTCCCGCCGCTCCTAGGAATTGGATTGTAGCCATGGCTAGCGCAGCGTAGCACGGCTCCTGGCTGCCGCGGGCAGGCGCCGGGCGGCGGTGCCGCTGGGGTTCCGCGCGCCGCGGCGTGGAGGAGCCCGCCCTTCCAGCCGGCGCCAGACCCAAGATCCCGCGCCGCGAGCCGATCGCCCGCCCGCCGTTTTGCCGGCTCCGGTTGCCGCCGCCGTAGCCCGCCTGTATGATGAGAGATTGCTTCGCCCGAAAGCCTATACAGAGGGGCGGGAGGACCGGTACACATGGCCGAAAGCGTCGAAGAACAAGTGCGGCAGATCGTCGCTGAAAAACTGACCGTCGAACCCAGCGAGGTGACGCCCGATGCGTCCTTCGTCGAGGACTTGGGCGCGGATTCGCTGGACTTGGTGGAAATGGTCATGCAGTTCGAGGTGACCTTCGGCATCGAAATTCCAGACGAAGACGCGGAAAAGATTCGCCGCGTGCGGGAAGCGGTGGATTACATCCAAGCGCACGTGAAGGCCTGATCCGCCGTGGCCCGCCGTGTCGTCGTAACCGGGCTGGGGCTGATTTGCGCCGTGGGCCATACCGCGGCGGAAACCTGGGAGAGCTTGCTGGCGGCGCGCTCCGGCGTCCGCCCCATCACGCTGTTCGACGCCTCTCAGTTCGCCTGCCGGATTGCCGCCGAGGTGCAGGACTTCGATCCGCTGCGCTTCGTGGACAAGAAGGAAGCCAAGAAGATGGGCCGCTTCATCCAACTGGCGTTGGCGGCGGCGGAGGAAGCGGTGCGCAGCGCCGGGCTGGGCGATCCAGTGCCCGAGCCGGAACGCACCGGCGTGCACATCGGCAGCGGGATCGGCGGTTTCGACATCATCGAGCGCGAGCACCGGAACCTGCTGGAAGGCGGGCCGCGGCGGATTTCACCGTTTTTCATCCCCGCCAGCATCGTCAATTTGGCCGCCGGCCACGTCTCCATCCGCTATCGGGCCCGCGGGCCGAACTCCGCCACCTGCACCGCCTGCGCTTCCAGCGCCCATTCCGTCGGCGACGCTTTCCGCATCATCCAGCACGGCGACGCGGACGTCATGATCTGCGGCGGCACGGAGGCGGCCATTACTCCCATGGGCATCGGCGGCTTCGCCGCCATGCGCGCCCTCTCCACCCGTAATGACGATCCCGCCCACGCCAGCCGCCCCTTCGACAAGGAGCGGGACGGTTTCATCGTCGGCGAAGGCGCCGGCATCTTGGTGCTGGAGGAGTTGGAGCATGCCCGCCGCCGCGGCGCCGCGATTTGGGCCGAGGTCGCCGGTTACGGCATGTCGGGCGATGCCTTTCACATCACCATGCCCGCCGAGGACGGGTCCGGGGCCTATGACGCCATGCGCCATACGCTGAACGACGCCCAGGTGGGCCCCGAGGTGGTGGACTACATCAACGCGCACGGCACTTCCACGCTCTACAACGACAAATTCGAAACGATGGCGATCAAGCGCCTATTCGGTTCCCGCGCGTATGAACTGGCGATCAGTTCCACCAAGAGCATGACCGGCCATCTGCTCGGCGGCGCCGGCGGCCTGGAGGCGGGCATCACCGCCTTGGCGCTGCACCATCAGACGGTCCCGCCGACGGCCAATTACCAGGTCCCCGATCCGGACTGCGACTTGGACTACACCCCCAATCAGCCGCGCTCCCGCCCGCTGCGCTACGCGCTGTCCAACTCCTTCGGTTTCGGCGGCACCAACGCAGCCCTGCTCTTCCGCCGCTGGGAAGGCTAGCCGCGCCGGGCACGCGTCAGCCGTCGGTCCGCCGCGTCACTTCCCAACCGCTGGTTTGCCAGTTGTCCGGCGCATCTCGCGCCGGCAGCCATTGCGGCAGCGGCGTGCGCAAAAACGCCGCCAGCGCCGCCAGGTAGGGCTCGTAGGCCTGGCGCAGGTGGGCCAAATGCTGGGCGGCATGCTCGGGATGCCGCCAGGGCATGCCGCGATCCCGCAGCGCGGCTTGCAAGCGGGCCAGTTCGTCATCCGGGAGGCGATCCGGCGCCGGCGCGATCGGACGGGCGCCGAAGACCTGCGTCAAGTCCACGACCGCATGCCGGCCCATGGCGTAGGTCAAGTGCGCCTGCCGCAGCGCCTCGGCATTGTTGCCCGCGGCGGCGGGAATCGGGGCTTCCGCTGGGCCGGCATGGCCGCCCGGGCTCGCCGCCGGCGGGCCGGCTCCGCCCCGGCCGGCGGCCGCGACTTCGGCGCAGCAAGCGCCGGCCAGCACCAGCGCGCTGGCGTCCAACACCGTCGCCAACGCCGTCAGCCAGGACTGGTTGTCGTGTTGCGAGCGGAAATACGCCAGCACCGGATAGGAGATGTGGCTTTCCAGCACGTTCGCCGCCCACCGCTCCCATTCCGACAGCAATTCCGTCAGCTGCGGCGCGCCCGGCGTTTGCCGCCGCAGCAACTCGGCGGCCGTCGGCGGCGATCCGGCGCGGGCGTCCAGCAGCGTGATGCTCGCCTCGCGGCGGGAAAAGCCGGCGTACAGCACGGGCAGATAGCTGATCACCACCGCCAGAAATCCAAAGCCGGTGCCCGACTCCAGCACCACCAGGAATCGGGCGAAGGACGTCGTCGGCAGGACGTCGCCCAGCCCCAGCGTGAAGAAGGTGCTGCCGCTGAGATACAGGTCGCTGGCCAGGCGGCTCTCCGGCGGTCCCGCGGCGCCGGCGAAACCCCAAAACATCAGCGCGAACGCAAACAGCAGCGCCACCGCCCACAAGAGCGCCAAGCCCACCACCGAGAGCGGACCATACACGCTCAACCAAGCTTCCCGGCGGTGCCGGTCGCCGATGCGGTCTCCCAGCCACGCCCAGGGCCGCCAGCTATTGCGGTAATAGAAGCGCGCGAAGCGGAACCGGCGCGTCACCCGGCGCGGCAGCAGGAACACCTCAAAGGCGTCCCACAGCACCCATAGCAGCAGCACGACTCCGGCGATGCCAACGGCGGTTCTCATGCCGCAAAATACGGCCGCAGGCGCTCGTAGGTTCGCGCCAGGTCCTCGGGCAGGACCCGCGTCTCGGCCACCACGGTCATGAAGTTGGCGTCCGCTACCCAGCGCGGCAGCACATGCAGGTGCAGGTGCCCGGCGATGCCGGCGCCGGCCGCCGCTCCCAGGTTCAGACCCAGGTTCAGCCCGTCGGGACGGTATTCGCTCTGCAGCGCCTGCTCGGCTCGCGCCGCCAACTCCATCATCTCCGCCCGCGCCTCCGGCGCCAAGTCGCCTAGGCGCGGCGCATGTTCGTAGGGCAGGATCATCAGATGGCCCGTGGTGTACGGGAACAGGTTCAGCAGAATCGCGTTATGGCGGGCGCGGTGCAGGACCAAGTTGCGCGCGTCGTCCTGTTCCCGCAATTTGGCGCACAGAACACAGTCGTCTTCCCGCGGCCGTCCGGACACATAGCGGTAGCGCCAGGGAGAAAAGATGTAATCCATGGTCGAGGATCTCGGCTCTAGACGCGGGCCGGGCTGGGCGTTCGCGCCCGCACCGTATCGGCCAGCCGGGCGGCGCGCTTCTCTACCCTACACCCGGGACGCTTGCGGCTAATAGAAAAGGTACTTGCGCCACTGATCGTCGCCCCGGCCCATCATCCGCAAAAGGTGTCGGCTGGTGTGCAGGTTGAATGGTCGGGGTTCGCGCAGCAGCTTCATGCCCGCCGCCTCCGGGGCTTGGTCGCCCTTGCGGTGGTTGCAATGGTGGCAGCAGGCGACGAGATTTTCCCAGGTGCTCTTGCCGCCGCGGGAGCGTGGGACGACGTGATCGAGCGTCAGCTCCGAGCTGCCGGGGGCGCGGCCGCAGTATTGGCAGGTGCCGTGATCCCGCAGCAAGACGTTCTTGCGCGACAAGGCGCGGGTGCGGTGTGGAATGCGCCGGTACTCCAGCAGCCGGATCACCGAGGGCACGGAAAAATCGGCGCGGCTGGAATGCAGCATGCGTTCGCCGATTTCCTCCGCCCGCGCCACTCCCTTCAGTACCAGCACCAGGGCCCGCCGGGCGGCGCAGATGTTGATCGGTTCATAGCTGGCGTTCAGCACCAGCACCGGCCGCAGCAAGGGGTTGGGCCGCCGTTCCCAGCCGGGTTGCGCCACCGCGTTCATGCCGCCTCCTGGCCTTCCCGGCCGGCGGCCAGACCGCCGGCGCCGGTTCCCGGCGCCGCCGCGGCGGGCCAAGGCGCGCGGGCCACCGTCAAAACATGCACCTCCAGGGCGCCCGCGCGCCGCAGCGCCAGCGCGCAGGCGGCAACGGTGGCGCCCGTGGTGATGACGTCATCCAGCAGCAACACGCGCCGGCTCGCGACCGCCGGGCCGGCGGCGAAGGCGTCGCGCATGTTGGCCTGGCGCTCCCGCGCCGTCAGCCCCCATTGCGGCGCGGTCTCTCGCGTGCGCCAGATGGCGGCGAAGGCGGTGGGCAGGGCTTGTGCCTGGGCCCAATGGCGGGCAATCCGCTCGGACTGATTGAACCCGCGCCGCCGCCGCCGGAGCGGTCCCAGCGGCACCGCCAGCACCAGGTCAGCGGGCGGGGTGGGGATGGCGGTCATCCGCGCGGCGCAGAACGCCGCCGCGGGCAATACCCCGTGGAACTTCAGCAGCCGGACCAATTCGCGGCCCGCGCCTTCGTACCAGGCCCAACTGGCGACACTGTCATAGGGTGGCGGCGCCACGGAGCAGGCGGCGCAGACCGCCGCCGCGGCGCTCCACTCACGCCCGCAGCGCGGGCAACCCGGCGCGGTGTAGGCCAGCCGCACCGCCTGCAAACAGGCTTCACAGACCGGCAAACGCCGAGCGTGGCGCAGGGGCGCGCCGCAAACCCGGCACGGGGAGGGAAAGAGCAGGCAAAACAGGCGGTCCGCCGCCGCCATCAACCCGGCGGGCAGGGAACGGGACGGGACTTCTCGCCGGCCTTCGAAGGGGCCGCTGTGTAGGATTGTCCGGCTGCTGAAGACGATCCTCCCGCCAAAGTGGAAGCTGACTCTGCGCCGATTTTACCACGCGAGACTCACGCCCCGGGCCCGGAGGTGGCGGGCCTAGACGTGAACGCCTTGTTCTTCTTTTTCCTGGCAGGGAATGCAGTTGCGCGCCCAGGGAACCGCTTCCAGCCGCTTGGGGTTCATCTCGTTGCCGCAGGTGACGCACTGCCCATAGCTGCCGTCGCGGATTCGTTCCAGCGCCTCATGCACCAGTTGTAAAAGGTTGCGGTCGGAGTTGCTGAGGTGGAAGAGAAACTCCTTGGTGTAGGAGTTGATGGCCTTGTCGGCCACGTCCTGGGTGGCCTCCTCGTCGGCGAGGCGACCATCCTGCTCATTGCGCGAAACCGCATGCAGCAGATCGCTCTGTTTTTGCAGGAGCTTTTTCTTGAGCTGTTCGAGCCGCTTTTTTTCCATTGCTGCACGCCGCTTCCCCGCCCCTCGACCGGCGGCAATATAAACCTCCGATGGTATGCAACGCCTCGGAAAAAGTCAACTCGCGTTGCACCGTTCTCGAATTGGATGCGCGTCAGGGCCGTGTGGGTACAGGGAAATGGCGGCGGCGGAACGGGCATGCTAGCATCGGCTGGGAGAATTTTATTCGTGGCCATTAGTCGGCATGAGCTCAAGTCCGATCAGTTCGTCAGCACGCTGGATTCCTGGTATGAGTTTTATCTCAACTACCGGAAGCAAATTCTTTACGGCGCCCTGATTGCCGTGGGGGTGCTGGTGGCGGCGTATGCGACCATCGCCTGGTATCGCGGCCGGCAGGCGCATGCCCAGGAATTGCTCTCGGCGGGATTGGATACCTACCATGCGCCGCTGCTGGAGGGCAAGGAGACGCCGCCCCCCGGTCTGACCATGTTCGCCAGCGTGCAGCAACGCGCCGCCGCCGCGGGCAAAATCTTCCGCCAAGATGCGGAGCAGTACGGAGCAACGGCGGCGGGAAGGATGGCCGATTACTATCTGGCCCTGACCGAACTGGACCAACATCAGAACGCAGCCGCCGCGAATCGCCTCCGCGCCCTAGCCGCCAGCGGCGATCGTGAAGTTGCGAGCCTAGCCGGCAATGCACTCGCCAACCTGGAGGCGGGACAGGGCCATGTTTCCGTCGCCGAGACCATTCTCCGCAAATTGATCGCCCACCCCACCGGCTTGGTGCCGAAGACGCTGGCGATCATGGAGTTGGCGGCCTTGGAAGCGCCCACCAATCCCGCCGCGGCGCGGAAGTTGTACCAGCAGGTGCAAAACGCGGACCCGAATTCCCAAACTGCCCAGCTAGCCCAGCAGCGCCTGGCGGCGCTGCCGCAATAGCCGCCGTGGGCAGCGACAATTCCGTGACCGCGCCCGGCGCGGTGGTGTTGGCCAGCGGAGGCATGGATAGCTGCGTCTGCGCCGCGCTGGCGATGCGCGACTATGCCACGCCGAGTCCGCCGGCGCTGTTGCATGTGGATTACGGCCAGCGTACCGAAGCGCGGGAACGCCTGGCCTTCAACGCCCTCGCCGACCATTACCGCATTGCGCGCCGCCTGGTCGCGGCCTGCCCCGGCTTGGCGGCGATCGGTGGTTCGGCGCTCACCGACGCCACCATCCCCGTGCCCGCCGCGGCGCCGGCGCCGGGGGAAATTCCCGTCACCTATGTTCCGTTCCGCAACGCACATTTCCTGGCGCTGGCGGTTTCCTGGGCGGAGGTGTTGGGGGCGAAGGTCATTGTGATCGGCGCGGTCGAGCCGGACAGTTCCGGCTACCCCGACTGCCGGCCCGCCTACTATGCCGCCTTCAATCGCTTGATCGCCACCGGCACGCGGCACGGCGACATCGAAGTCCGGACGCCTTTGATCACCATGCGCAAGGCGGAGATCATCCGGCTCGGTCTTGAATTGAGCGCTCCACTTCATTTATCTTGGTCTTGTTACCAAGGCTCGGACCGGGCCTGCGGCGAATGCGATAGCTGCCGCCTGCGATTGCGGGCCTTCGCCGAAGCGGGTGTGCCAGACCCGGCGCCGTATCGTTAATCGCCGCTTGCTAAGCGGCGCAAGGAGACCCCATGTCCAAGGTGGCCAAACTTTCCATCGTGGCCCTGTTTCTCGTTCTGGCCCTGCCGGCGTTTGCTCAGGTCGGCGGTATCGCCGGCAAGGCCACCAACCAGCAGGGCAAGCCGATTGCCGGCGCGACGGTGGTGTTCACGCGCCAGGACGTCAGCGGCACCTATAAGGTCAAGACCAACAAGGACGGCCACTACGGCCACTACGGCCTGCCGCTCGGGGAATACAATGTCGCCCTGTATAGCAAAGCCGGCAAGCGTCTCTATATGTGGCACGGCGTGCACAACGCACCCGGCAGCGTCACCAAGGTCAACTTCAATTTGAAGCAGCTGCTGAGCAAGGCCAATTTGTTGAAGCAGATGACGCCGCAGCAGCGGGAACAGTTGAAGAAAGAGCAAGCAGCGGCGGCCAAGGCCAACCAGCAGGTCGGCACCATCAATAGCCTGATCAAGCAAAACGCCCAGCTCAGCGCCGCCGGGCAATGGGCCCAGGCGATTTCCACCATGCAGCAGGCGCAGAAGCTGGGCGTGGGACTGAAGCTCACACCCAAGAGCCAAGCCGTCATCACCGCCAACCTGGCGAATGATTACAACGGCGCCAAACAATACCCGCAGGCCATCGCCACCTATAAGCAGGCGCTGGCCTTGTATTCCACCGACCCGACTTTCAAGGCGAACATCCTCACCAACATGGGAGCCGCGCTGGTCGCCACGGGCAAGACCACGGAAGCGGTGCAGGATTTCAATCAGGCGGCGCAGTTGGATCCTTCGGGCGCCTCCCATGCGTATTACAACGAAGGCGCCATTCTGTACAACAGCGGCAAGATGGACGCGGCCGCCGCGGCGTTTCAAAAAGCTCTCACCGCCGATCCCAAGATGGCCGAAGCCTGGTATGAAAAGGGCATGGCGCTGGTGGGCAAGGGCAAGGTGAATCCCAAGACCGGGGCCACCACCTATCCAGCGGGAACCGCGCAGGCCTTTCGCATGTACTTGAAGCTGGAGCCCAATGGTCCCAACGCCGCTTCGGCCAAGGCGCTGCTGGAAGGCATCACGGGCAAGATCAACACCAGCTACTCGCATAAATAAATTCCGGCTGCTCGCGGGGGCCGCGCCTTTTGCTCGGGGAGCAAAGCGGGCGCGGAAAGACCGCGAAATTCCGCGGGGCGGCCCGCCCCCGGCAAGCGAAGCGGCGCGGCCCCCAGCGACGCGCCGGCTGGGCCGGGGCGGACTGGGGTCCCCGGCCCCGCCGGCGCGCAAGCGGGACGCGCGGCGCAGCCGCGCTGGGGCCCGCGCCAAGCAATAGCTTCGCGCTCCGGTGCGCGGGGTTGTGATTTCCACGGCGGCGGGGCTGACGCCCGGCCGCCGTTTGTCTTTGCGCCCATGCCGCCGGCCGCTCCACTGTTGAGAGGCGCGGACCGCGGCGTTCCTCCGCACGCCGCGGGCGCGCTGGGATTTTCGCGGCCCTTCCACGCCCGCATTACGCCTGCATTGCGCTCCGGGCAAAAGGCGCGGCCCCAGCGAGCCGAGGGACGCGACCCCCGTCCAACCGCGAAAGGTGCGCCTGTATACCGCCTCGCCGCGGCACACGGGGCCTCTTGGGCGAAAGGCGCAGGCAGGCGCATCCTACCCGCAAACGCATCTTCCTCCGCATCTGGTGGCGCCGCATTGAGTGGCGCCGCCAGCCGCCCGAGGGTACAGGTCCGGGCGTTACCCTTCCGTGCCGCTGGTGGCACGCAACCTCCCAGCTCACCGTGCGCCGGCGGCGGGCTTCACGGCGCGGGCTTCGGCAACCCCCTGCCCGCCAATGCCTTGGCTTCCGGCAGCCGCCTTGCAGGCGGTGGGGTGAAGCGCTGGCCTGGCGGGCCTTCCCCGTCCCAGCGGTCAGCCGCCACGCGGGCGGCCTGCCGCGTGAGCTATCGCCTGCTTCAACTGGCGCCATGGCCCCGAAACCCAGCCCGTTGCTCGTGCCATTGTTCTGTGAGCGCTGTGGCACGGAGTTCGAGCCGAGCCACCGCAGATGCGCGGATTGCCGTGCCGCTCCCACGCGCGATTGGCTTCAGGCGATGAGCCTGGCGATGCTGCTCACGGCGATCATCGGCAACTCCGCCGTGGCCTGCTGGGTGCTGCCGCGGCTGGAGCACGCGCGCCGGGGCGCGGAGCTGTTCCGGGCGTGGCGGTGGTGCGATGTCCAAGCCGCCACCTACGGCTGGGCGCCGATCGTCGCCGCCTTGCTCGCCTGGCATTTCTCGGTCTGGCGGCGCGCGAAGCTGCGGGAAAAGCGGGCGAAATTCAAACGCTGGCTGGCCAAAAAGGTGCTGGTGTTCGTTGCCGCGGCCGCGGCCGCGCCGCTGCTCCCTTGGTGGCTGCCGGTCGGAGCGCCGCCGCACGAATTTTGGACCATTCTCGCCAGGCTGCGCGTCCCCGCGGCGGTTTGCGCGTGGGGTGCGGTGGCGTTCGTCCTGGCGTTGTTGTGCGCCCACCGTGGCACGCGGGACGCGTTGCTGGGCCACGGAAAGGTTCTGAGCCTGATGAGCCTGGGTATTCTTTGCGCGGTGCTGGCAGCCACGCTGGTCGGCTGGTCGCTGGCCTGAATTAGCCGGCGTTGCTAGGCGCGGGCCCCAGCCCCGCTGGCGGCGGGGCGTCCCGCATTCCCTAGCGGCGGGGCCGAGCCCCGCTTGCGCGCCGGCCTGGGCCGGGGGCCGCATTCGCCCCGATGCCCAAGAAAGCGCCCCGAACGCTTACCGCCCTCCGGCGGCCGCCGCCGGCGCTTGCATGGCGCTCAACTCCCGCACGACATCCCCGACGAAGGCCTTGGCGTCGCCGAACAGCATCAGCGTCTTATCCATGTAATACAAAGGGTTGTCAATTCCCGCGAAGCCCGGGCTCAGGCTGCGCTTGATCACCATCACCGTTTGCGCCTTGGCCACGTCAATGATCGGCATGCCGTAGATCGGGCTGGAGCTTTCAGTGCGCGCGGCGGGGTTGGTCACGTCGTTGGCCCCGATGACCAGCGCCACGTCGGTCTGGGCCAGATCCGAGTTCATGTCGTCCATCTCGATCAGCCGGTCATAGGGAATATCGGCTTCCGCCAGCAGCACGTTCATGTGGCCCGGCATGCGCCCCGCCACTGGATGGATGCCGAAGCGCACGTCCACGCCCCGTTTGGTGAGCACGTCGTACAGGTCCCGCACCTTGTGCTGCGCCTGCGCCACCGCCATGCCATAGCCGGGAATGATCGCCACCTTGCTGGCCGCCGCCAAAATCCCCGCCGCGTCCTCGGCGTTGGCGCTGCGCACGGTGCGCTCTTGCTCCACGGCCTGGGCGCCGGCGGGAAGCTGCCCGAACGCTCCGAACATTACGTTGCGGAACGAGCGGTTCATGGCCTTGCACATGATGACCGACAGGATGAAACCGGAGGACCCGTCCAGCGCCCCCGCCACCACCAGCACCTTGCTGTCGAGCACGAACCCCAGCAGCGCCGCGGAAAGGCCGGCATAGGAATTCAGCAGTGAGATCACCGTCGGCATGTCCGCGCCGCCGATCGGCGTCACCAGCAGCACCCCGAACAGCAGCGCCACGCCGATCATCACCGGGAACAGCCGCATGAATTCCGGGTGCAGGGTGAGCACCAGCGCCAAAATTACCGCCGCCCCCAGCACCGCCAGGCTGACGTAGTTCTGCCCGCGGTAGGTGATCGGGCGCTGCGGAAAAATGCCCTGGAGTTTTCCCGCCGCGATCAGGCTGCCGGTGAAGGTCAGCGCCCCGATGACCACCTCCATGGCGATCTCGACCATGCCGAACTTGGTCACATGCGGCGCCCGGACGTAATACTCCGCGATGCCGATCACGCTGGCGGAGAGCGCGCCGAAGGCATGGCTCAACGCCGTCCGCTGCGGGACGGCGGTCATCTTCACTAGGCCCAGCGGCACGCCGATCGCCGCGCCGACGATCAAGGGGATGACGATCCAGCGATATTCCGTCAGCGCCGGGTTGAACAGCGTCGCCACCACCGCCAGCGCCGCCCCGATCTCCCCGGCCAAAACTCCGTGCCGCGCCGCCGCCGGCGAGGACAGCCACTTCAGCGCCAAAATGAACAGCACCGCCGCGGTGATATAGGCGAAATCAATCAGTTGGGCCGTGGTCGCCGCGGTCATGACTTTTTCGCCCTTCCCGATTTGAACATCCGCAGCATCCGGTCGGTGATCAAGAACCCGCCCACCATGTTGCTGAATGATGCCGCCACCGCGATCGCCCCGAGCACGACGGCGAGGCGGGTTTCTTGCAGGCCCGCGATGGTGATCGCCGCCACCACCACGATCGCGTCGAGCGCGTTGGTCAGCGACATCAGCGGCGTATGCAGCAGGGGCGATACCCGCTTGATGACCTCGAAGCCGACGAAGCCGGCCAGAATGAAGACGAACAAGTTGGAGAGGAAATCGGGAGGCACCGGAGCGCTCCTTTCTCGCGTTTAGGTGGCTTGCTGGCTGACGGCCGCGCCGAGATGGAAAAATTCCCGCACCTGCGGGCTGGCGATATCGCCCCCGTGGGTCAGCAACGTGGCGCGGATGATGGCGTCGTCGGCCTCCACCCGGGCTTGGCCGTTTTGGACCAGATGGGTTAAAAAGGCGGTGAGATTGCGGGCGTACATGTGGCTGGCGTCGTGGGGCACCTCGGAAGCCAGGTTGAAGCGGCCAATCAGGGTGACGCCGTGCTCGCTCGCGGTCTCGCCCGCGCGCGTCAGTTCGCAGTTGCCGCCGCGTTCCGCCGCCAAGTCCACCACCACCGAACCCGGCGCCATGCCGCGCACCATGTCCGCGGTCACCAGCACCGGGGCTTTCCGCCCGGGAACCACCGCCGTGGTGATGACCACGTCGCTATCCGCCACCACCCGCGCCAGCAGTTCCCGCTGGCGGCGGTAGAAGCTTTCATCCTGCGCCCGGGCGTACCCGCCCGCGTCCTGGGCGTTTTCCACCTCCACGGGCAGCTCCACGAAGCGCGCGCCCAGGCTCTGGATCTGCTCCTTCACCGCCGGGCGCACGTCATAGGCGGAAACCACCGCTCCCAAGCGCCGCGCCGTCGCGATCGCCTGCAACCCCGCCACCCCGGCGCCGATCACCAGCACGCGCGCCGGCGTGATGGTTCCCGCCGCCGTGGTCATCATCGGAAACAGCCGCGGCAGCGTGCTCGCCGCCAGCAGCACCGCCTTGTAGCCGGCGACCGTGGACATCGCGGAAAGGGCGTCCATGTTTTGCGCCCGCGTCACCCGCGGCATCAGTTCGATTGCGAATGCATCCACCCCGGTTTGCGCCAAGGCCTGCACCGTCTCCAGCGCACCCAGCGGGCGCAGAAACGCGACCAGAATTTGCCCGCGGCGCAACAGCGGCAGATCGCCGGCCCAATTCTTGTCGTTCGCCCCGGGCCCCAACACTTGTACGATGATGTCCGCCGCGCGGAACAGTTCCTCGCGGCTGGGCAGCACCCGCGCCCCTTTCGCCGCGAAATCCTCGTCGCTGTAGCCGGCCTCGGCGCCGGCGCCATGCTCAATGGCGACATCCAAGCCGGCTTTGGCAAGCGTGAGAATTACGGACGGCGTCAGCGCCACGCGGCGCTCGCCAGGATAGATTTCGCGCGGCGCACCAACCAACATTTCGTCTTGCCTCGCTCCACCCTACGGTACGGGTTCGCCTCGCATTGTACTGTGATTTGCCGCCATGCGTGCGGGAACCTGTGACGCCTTTCCGCGGTGGGCCAATCCCGCGCCCCGCCCGCCACCGGACCTCCGTCCGGGGCCCGCTGACCCGAAAGGGGATACCAGCGCCGTTCGGGCGAATGGAGCGGGGGCCGGCAAGCCGCGCAAAACGTCTACAATTCAGTAAGCCGAAACCCTGCGGAGGGATGCGTGAGCGGTTGAAACGGGCGGTCTTGAAAACCGCTGTGCGGGAAACCGCACCGGGGGTTCGAATCCCTCTCCCTCCGCCACCGCGATACGGGGCCGCAAGCGCCGGCGGGTTTCGGGCCGGCGCGGGGGTGAAGACTGCCGGCCGGCCCTACAGCAGTTCAATGCGGGCGTGATGTCCCCGGGCCCGAGCTAAGCGTCCGTCCCGGGTCAGCAGGCGAGCATCGAGCGCCTCGGCTAACGCCACGTAGGCTGCGTCGTAGGCGGTAAGATTCGCCCGCAACTCCCAGATGCGCGGCAAAAGAACGTCGTGCGCATAGCGGCGCACGGGAAAGTCCGCCAGGTCGGCGAGAGCCATGGCGCCGCGCTCGGCTGGAACCGCGCCGGACGCGGCGTACCGGCGGAGAACCTGGGCGATTTCCAGGTCCAGCAGGTGGGGTGCGTGGAGCGTTTCCCGCGATGCGAACAGGCGACCCTCGGCCGTTTTCGTGCTGGGGGTGCGGAGGAGCAACTCCAGCAGAACCGACGCGTCAACGACGATCACTCGCGATCCCGCTCGGCCCGCACCGCATCCGCCGGCTCGGGCAAAGGGAACGCTTGCGGGCGGCTGCGCAATCGCGCACGCAGTTCTTCCACCGTGGGCCTTTCCGCGGCCTGCCGAATCTCACGCAGCAGGTAATCGGAAAGGGACATCCCCGCCAGGGCGGCCCGAGATTTGAGCCGGCGATGCAGCGCCTCGGGCACGTTACGGATCTGCACCATGCTGCTCATGCATTTAGCATGAACGCATGTGCAGCGCATGTCAACATGCAGCCAGCACTGGCCGGGGGACTGGCAGCAAGCGCGGAATTCGTATTCCCCCAAACCCCTATTACCCAACCTCCCGCGGTGTACGCTCGATGGATGTTCACCGCCGAGGCAGCGGCGCGGAAGCGGGCGATGCTGCGCCGCATCGCGCTGGAGACGCTGGGGGCGCTGGCGCCGGAGCGCTTGGTGCGGGAAGCGGTTGCGTGCGACGGCGCGGCGTTGTCCATCGCCGGACGGCGGTGGGACCTTCGCGCCTGCCCGGGCATCACGCTGGCGGCGCTGGGCAAGGCGGCGGCGCCGATGATGCGCGGAGCGCTGCAAGCGCTGGCGCCGCTAATGGACGCCGCACCGCCGCCGGCGGCGGAAAAAGTGCGCGGCGTGGTGGTGGCGCCGGCAGCGGCGTGGGACCAGCCGGAGATCGCTCCGCGCGGCATTGAGCAATACCTCGGCGGCCATCCCGAACCGAACCAGGGTAGCTTGATCGCGGCCATGGCGCTGCGGCGGGCGGTGGCGGCGACGCCGCCCGGCGGTTTGAGCGTCTATCTGATCTCCGGCGGCGGATCGGCATTGGCGGAGGAGCCGTTGCCGGGATTGGCGCTCGAAGATCTGCGCCAGACCCACCGCTCCTTGGTCCATAGCGGCGCGCCGATCGGCGCCATCAACGCCGTGCGCAAGCATCTTTCCGCCCTCAAAGGCGGGCGTCTGGCGCTGGCGGCGCCTCCGGGGACAGACCAGGTGTCTCTGCTGTTGTCGGACGTTCCATCCGGCGATTTCAGCTCCATCTCCTCCGGCCCTACATGTCCCGATCCCAGCACGCTGGCGGATTGCGGCCGCATCCTCCAGGAGCACCGCCTGGCGTTGCGCGCGGCGGTCACGGCTGCGCTGCTTGCGCCAAGCGGCCAGGAGACGCCAAAGCCGGGCGACGTCCGGTTCGCCCGCTCCAGTTGGCATGTCCTGATGGACAATGCCGGATTGCAAACCGAGGCGGCGCGGCAGGCGCAGGCGGCGGGCCTGGCGCCGGACATCGTGGACGACGCCGACGAATGGGAATACCGCCGCGCGGCGGATTTTCTGCTGGAGCGCCTGGCGGCGGCGAAGCGCGGCCGCCCGAACGCCTGCATCATTGCCGGCGGCGAAGTGCTGGTCAAGGTGGAGGGGACGCCGGGCCGCGGCGGCCGCAACCAAGCCTTCGCCCTGTACTGCGCCCAATCCATCGCGGGAAGCGACGCCTGCGTCCTCAGCCTCGGCGCCGACGGCGTGGACGGCAACAGCCCCGCCGCCGGCGCCTGCGTGGACGGCGGCACGGCCGCCCGCGCCGGCGCCGCCGGATACAATGTCGCCCAGGCGCTGGCGCGCTTTGACGCCTATCCCCTCTTGGCGGCTACGGGAGACGCGATCGCAACCGGCCCGACCGGCAACAATCTCCGCGACCTCCGCTTGCTGGCATAACGGACGGCTGGCTGGCGCCAGCCTGATCCCTGCCCGTCCTCGGCCGTTTTTCCCGCGCTGCCGCCAGCGCCTTAGCCCGTCAGCACGGGCAGGCCCAGCGCCTCAAGGTAACGAAAGGTTGGGTCGTAGAGCTCCGGCCGGCGGGTTGGATCGCCGGCGTCACCCGGCGGCACGAAAATCGCCAGTCCTTGGCGCGCGCGCGTGAGCAGAACACGGTAGGCGTTGAGGAGATAGCGGCGACTGGCTTCCTGGCGCACGGTCGTCCAGCGCTTGCCGCGAAAATCATGAAACTCCCAGCCCGCGCCGCTGCGCCGCAGGTCGCCGTCCCAGGTCACGCAGGCCCAGTCCAGCTCCAGGCCCTGCACCTGAAACTCGGTTGCGGCGTCCTCCAGGTAGTAACTGGAGCGCGTGTCCTCGCGGCCATGCAAAAACCAATGCACCGGGTTGATGTCCACGCGCACGTCAATCGCATGCGGCTTCAGGCGCTGCGCCTTTGACGAGGCTAGCAAGCCATAGCGGTCGCTGCCGCGTGCCTGCTGCCGCACCCACCGCTTGGCCGCATCCAGGTTTCGGGTCAGGACGATCGGGTACCGCGCCAGCCTGGCGAGCGCCGCGCGCGCGCTGCCTTCGTCCAGCTCCAGTGCCGCTTGCACAAAGGCGAACATATGTTCGGCCCGGAAGGATCGCATGGAGACCGCCAGGTGTAATGCCTCGTCGTCGTGCAGCCGGCCGTCCGCGCGCAACCGCTCCATCGGCTCCCGCGCGCCAGGCTCGGTTTCCGCCAGCCGCGCGGATACATGAGCCTGCCAGCGCGGAAATCCGGCGAGCGCACGCAGCCATTCCTGGATGCCCGCCTCGCCGGTGTTGATTTCCTGCCCGGCGCCGACCAGGCAAACGATGACCGCCCAATCCTCATGGCGGTCCATGCAGGAGATCAAAAACTCGGGTTCGGAACGCTGGAAATTGGCTTGGCGCTTGCGCCGGCGCATGAAGTCGGCGGTCTTGCGGAGATCCCAGGCCCGCTGCGCCTCGTCGAAGATCACCATCCGCTCCGCCGGCGGGCGAGGGTCGCGCAGTCCTTCATCGCGAAAGTGATGCACGTTTTGAATGAAAGACTCGACATTCTTCCGCACGCGCCCTTTGCGAACGATTTGGCCGCGGGCGCGGGCGCGCAGCCACTCATCCTGCGCCAGCGCCTCCCGCAGCACCGCGACCAGCGGGCCATTTCCGGAAAGAAACACCGCGTTCGGCTCAGCGCCGCCGCCGGCGACGCGCTGGGTGGCGAGATTCAACCCCACCAGCGTCTTGCCCGCCCCCGGTACGCCGGTCACGAAGCAGATGGTCTTTTCACCCTGCCTCATCGCCCCCCGAGCCAGGTGCAAGATGCGCTCGGAGGTGACATGGAGGTTTTTCGCGCCGGCGTCCGAGCGGGCGATGGATGCAACCGAGTGCCGGGCGTAGAGCGCCCGCGCGGCTTCGATGATCGTGGGCGTCGGCTGGTAGGAAGCCTCCAGCCAGGCCGCAACATCCAGTACCGCAATCGGCGGGGCGGGCGGGGGGCCGGCCAGCACGGCGCGAAGGTCGCCGGCGGCGATCGCCACCGGCCGGTACGCGCCGTCATCATCCCGGACCCATGGCTCCGTGAATGGTTCCGAGGGTGGTACCGCGGGTGGCCCCGCGCGCGGCCCAGCGTCGCCGTAAACCACGATCGGGATCACCGTCGCCGCGTGGCTGCCGGCGTGGAAATTTTTGAGGTCCAGGGCATAATCCCAGACCTGCTCGAGATCCTCGGCGCGCGCCTGTGCCGCCACGCCGCTGGGGCCGGTTTTAAACTCCAGCACCCAGACCGCGCCGCCGGTTAGCACGACGGCGTCGGCGCGCCGTCCCATGCGCGGGATGTTGTACTCGAGGCAGATGAGGCCCGTTCTCCCTTCGAGCGCGGCCTGCAAAACCTCGATCTCGTCGCCCCACGCATCGCGCTGCTCTTGCACGATTTCGGTTTCCGCATTCGCCGCCAGCGCGCCGAGGATCTGGCTCGCCTCGCTGCGGACAAAAACTTCCAGCTCCGCCGCATACCATGCGCGCGGCAGGCGCGGGGCGGCCGACGCTCCGGGAGCCAGGTCCTGCGCGGGAAGGTCGTGGCTGGGGGGCTGCGTCATTCGCTGCGCGGTGCGGGGTGCGCCCAGCGCAATCCCGCTTTCCAGCAATATACCCGCAGCCGGCGCTTCGCGGAGGTTGCGCCGTTTGCGCTTGGGGCAAAATCGGCGCGCAAAGGGTGCGACGTGCCGCGGGGCGGGCGGCGGCGCCGGCGTTTCCGCCGGCGGCGTTCCGGAATCCGCGCGCGGGCCGGTGGCGCGATCCCGAGCCGCTCCGGGGCCCGCGCCAGGCAAAATGGGACACGTCCGTTCGCCGGGCCGCGTTCCCGCGGAGCGCACACGCCCGCGCCTTTTGGCCTGAGCGGCCTATCCTAAGCCTTTGGGCGCGGTGCCGGCGTAATGTTGCGGCCGGCGGCGCGGGCTCGGGCAACGGGAGAGGTGAATGGCGATACGCGAGGCGGTGCTGGTGACAAGCGGTGATCTGCGATTGGCGGCGAACCAAACATGTTGGCCGGCGCAGGAGCAGTTGGAGCGCCAGTTGACGGCGTGCTTCCAAGCCGAGGGCGTTGCCCTGCGGCGCGCCTTTCCCGTGGATGCGGCGGCGGGCCACGGCTTCATCTCCAGCCAGCGGATGGGGATGGATGTCTTCGCCGCGATACCGCCGGAGACGCCGTTGGTCTGCGCCACCGCCGCATGGCAGTACACGCACCATGTGCTGCCCGGCCTGCGCAGTCACCGCGGGCCCATCCTGACCGTGGCCAATTGGTCCGGGCAGTGGCCGGGGCTGGTCGGGCTGCTGAACCTGAACGGCTCGCTGGTCAAGGCGGGCGTTTCCTACAGCACTCTATGGAGCGAGGACTTCCGCGATGCATGGTTTCTACGCGGGCTGCGGGAATGGATTAAGGACGGGCGGGTTACGCACGATCTTTCGCACGTTCAGCCCCTCGACGCCGCAACCTTGCCGGCGGAGGCGCGGCGGCGGGGCGAGGAGCTGGCGGCGGAGCTGCGGCGGCGCAAGGCGATCCTGGGCGTCTTCGATGAGGGCTGCATGGGGATGTACAACGCCATCATTGACGACGAGCTGCTGAATCCGCTGGGCGTGTACAAGGAGCGGCTGAGCCAATCCGCCTTGGTGGCGCGGATGCGGACCATCCCGGATGCCGAGGCGCAAGCGGTGCGGGCCTGGCTGGACCGGCGGGGCCTGCAATTCCGCACCGGCGGCGACGAGGCCGCGGACCTCACCGACGGGCAAATCCACCAGCAGTGCAAGATGTATATCGCCGCGCTGCGCATGGCGGCGGAATTCGGCTGCGACGCCATCGGCATCCAGTATCAGCAGGGGTTGAAGGACCTCGTTCCGGCCTCGGATCTCGCCGAGGGGCTGCTGAACAACGCCGACCGTCCCCCGGTGCGGGGCGAGGATGGCGGCGCGGAACTCTACGCCGGCCGGCCGCTGCCGCACTGCAATGAGGTGGACGAAGGCGCGGGCGTGGACGCGCTGATCACCCATCGCTGCTGGCGGGCGCTGGGCCTGGACCCGACCACCACGTTGCACGATGTCCGCTGGGGAGAGCGCTGCGCCTACCTGGGCGGGGAAGGCTTCGTCTGGGTGCTGCAAATCTCCGGCGCCGCACCCCCGAATCATCTGCGCGGCGGCTACGCCGGAGCGGTCAGCGAACGGCAGCCGGCGATGTATTTTCCCTTGGGCGGCGGTTCGCTGAAGGGCGTCGGCCGCCCGGGACGCATTGTCTGGAGCCGCGTGTTCGTCGCCGGCGGCGCGCTGCACGCCGACATCGGCCTGGGCACGGTGGTGGAGCTGCCGGAGGCGGAGATCGCGCGGCGCTGGCGCAACACCACGCCGCAGTGGCCGCTGGTCAACGCCGTCTTCGATGGCGTTTCGCGCGACGGCTTCATGGCCCGCCACCGCGCCAACCACGTGAATATCGTCTATGTCCCGGCCGAGCGCGCCAGCGAGGCGCTGGCCGTGAAGGCCGCCATGCTCGCCGTTCTCGGCGTTCGCGTGCACCTCTGCGGCGTTTCGGCCGCCGCCTGGTCCGGCGCGGCCGGCGAATCGGCGCCGGTTGGCGGCTAGGGCACCGCCGCGAACCCTTGCCGGCCAAAGTGGCGATCCAGGGTGAGAACGCGCGGCACGCTGCGGCGGCGCATGACCTCGAAGCTGACGCAGTCCACCAGGCTGAGATCCCGCCGGGCGGAGATCAACCAGGCGCTCAGCGCGGCGCGGTGCAGCGCCTCATCCACCCAAACGACTTCCAGGGCGGGCACGAATTCGTTGGCCAAGGCGCGGGCCGCGGCCAACCCAAGCCGAGCCTGCGCGAGAGCGAAACACTCGATCAGGACGTAGCTGGTGGTGACAAGTTCCTCTTCCGCCCTCACCAGGGTGCGCCAAGCCGCGGCCACCTGGGCGTGCATGGCGTCATCCGCGTTCAGCAGAGCCAGCACCGCGCTGGTGTCCACGAAGACACTCACGGGCCAAATGCCTGCGCTAGATAACGGTCATGCTGCGCGCCGAGGTCGGCCGTACGAGCATGGAAGCGACCCACGACCGCCGTCGCCCGCCGGCGCAGCGCCTCCGGACCGTGCTGACCGGCGGCTTCCGATGCGGCGAGCAACTGGTCCACGCTGGCGCGGATGAGCTGCGCCATGGATTGTCCGCGAGCACCGGCGAGACGCTTCAATTGCCGCGCCTGCTTTTCCGTGAGCTGGATCTGCGTGCGCACCATGATGTAAGATCCGCCGCAATGATAACACTGGCCGCGCCGCCCGCGCGGGCGTTCCGCCTGCGGGGTTCCGCGCCGGGCCGCGGGCGGTTGGCCCGCGATTGCGCCTATTTGCCCGCGGCCATCGCGGCGCTGCCCTGCGCCGCCGCGGGCACCAGATGGAAGGCGTAGAGGTACGGGCCCGCGCCGACCACAATGTATTGCTGCCCGTCGAGCAAGTAGGTTTCCGGGCCGTTCGAGATCGCCGAGAGCAGGTGCTGGTGCCAGAGGATGCGGCCATCGGCGGGATCGTAGGCGATCATATTGCCCACGCTGTCGCCGGTGATCAGCAGGTGCCCGGCGGTGGTCAAGATGCCGCTGTCCTCGCCCCATTGGCCGGGATAAAAATATTTCCAGACGATGTCGCCGTTCTTATAGTTGATCGCCTTGAGAAAGCCGTGCGACACCAAGGTGATGGCGCGGCCGGCGAAGCCGCTGGCGTGCTTGCCGGCGTTTTGCAGATAGGCGATGCTGTAGCCCTGGTCCCCATTGACATAGAACAGCCCGGTCTGCGGGTCAAAGCTGGGCGGAAACCAGTTGGTGGCGCCGCCGGCGGTCATGGAAACCAAGTTGCCGTCCGTGGTCGGGTTGCGCTTGGGGTTCAGGATGGGCTCGCCGCGCGCGTTGAGACCCAGCGACCAGTTCAGCGGCACGAAAGGCTGCGCGACGATTTCCTTGCCGGTGCGGCGGTTGAGGACGAAGAAATAGCCGTCGCGCGAGGCCTGGGCGACCAGCGGCTCCATATGGCCATGGATGCGGGCATTGAAAAGAACCGGCGGCTCGGTCTGGTCCCAATCATGCGTGTCATGGCCATTGCCTTGGAAATACCAGGCCATCTTTCCGGTGTTGACGTGGATCGCCACCAGGCAGCCGGTGTAGAGATCGCGGCCCTTGCGCCCTTGGCCCGCGTAGACGGGGTTGGGATTGCCGGTGCCGACGTAAACTAGGCCGAGTTTGGGGTCGTAGGTGGCGGGCACCCAGGGATTGCCGCCGCCATGATTGCGGGCGCTGGAGTCGGGCCAGGTGTCGGCGCCGGGCTGGCCGGCGGAGGGGGTCACATACCAGCGCCATTGCCGGGCGCCGGTGGCCGGGTCGTAGGCGTCCAGATAGGCGCGCAGATCCAGCGTGTCCCCGCCGGCGTCCACGATCACGTGGTCGCCCGCCACCAGCGGCGAGACGCTGGAGAAATAGCCCTGCCGCGGGTCGGCAACCTCGACCGCCCAGCGCTTTTTGCCGGTGCGGGCGTTCAGGCTGACCAGGTAATTGTCCGGGGTCATGAAGTACAGCCAGTTGCCGTACATGCCCAGGCCACGGTTGCCGACGATCAGCAGGCCGCCGTGATTGACCCAATGGAAATGCCAGATGGTGTGGCCGGTGCGCGCGTCCACGGCGTAGACGTTGTCGGGCACGGTGAAATACAGGACGCCGTGCACCTCGAGCGGGGTGGAGTCAACCGCGGCGTGGATGGCGAAGCCGCCCATCTTGGCCATCGTTCCGGTGGTGACGTGATGGATCCAGGCGATCGCCAGCCGCTGGATGTTGCCGGAATTGATCTGCGTCAGCGGGCTGAAACGGCGGCCGGAGTAGTCGCCATTGTAGGTGGGCCAGGTGGTGGTAGCGGCTTTTTGCAGCAGCACCTGCGGCGGCAAAAGCACCGGCGGAGCGGCGGCGCTGGAATTCGAGTTGCCGGGCGGAACCGCGGCGATGGCGGCGGCGGCCAGCAAGGCGGCGAAGAAGAGCGGACGCAGGCCAGGGATTTTCATTTCAGGCTCACCAGGTAGGCGGTCAGGTTGTGGATATCGGCGTCGGTGTATTTGGCCAGCAGCTTTTGGTGCGCGGCCAGCGGATTGGGCGCCACCACATGGACGCCCGGGCCGCGGCGGACGGAGTGCACCGTGCCCTGCGGACCGACCCAAACGACGTTGAATTCATCCATGTAGCGCAGCCGGCCGGTGAAGGTTTGGCCGGACGGCAAGGTCACGGTGATGTTCTCCTTGGGCCGCTTGCGGGAGTAATAGGACCGCGCGTTGAAGCCGGTGAGAACCATATTTTGGATCTGCAGCGGCGTGTATTTCCCGCCGATGTCCTTCAGGTCGCCGGTGACGGAATGGCAGCTGGCGCAGGTGGCCTGGAAATACGCTTCACCCGCGGCGGCATTGCCGGTGACGGTGAAGGGCAGCTTGTATTGGCCATGCGCCAGGTTGGCGACCTCCAGCACCCGGCTGTGCAGAAACGCCGCCAGGGCCCGCACCTGCTTCCCATTGAACTGGAACGAGGGCATGTGGGGCGGAAAGCCCTTGCCGACGATCTTGCTGATCTTGTTGCCGTTCACGTCGTCCAGAACGACCGGCGATTCCAAGAGATCGGGGCCGATGCCGCCGCGGGCGTCGGCGCCGTGGCAGAAGCTACAGGAGGTCTCAAACAACTCCTTGCCCTGGGCGATCTGCGCTGCCGCCGCCAGCTTGCCCAGGCCCATGATCTGCTGATGCTTGGGCATCTGCGCCATGGCGGAATCGGGCGAGGCGGCCTGCCCGCCCGCGGCGTGCTGTGGGGATTGCGCTGCCTGCTGCGCGGCGACGCCGGCGCCCAACCCCAGCGCCAAACAGACAAAAGCGGCCGATAGATAGCCGCGGTGCGAACCGAGACGCATCAAGTCACCTCTCTGACAGCGGGGAACCCTGTATTGTGCCCAAAACCGTGCCGCGTGCGAAGCGTTTTTCGTCCCGGGTTACCCGCGGGCAAGCGGAGCGCGAAGTATCGGCCGGCGGCGTGCAACGCGACAGGGTGCGCTAGGGCACACATTGCCCGCAGCCGGGCCGCAGCGTGGGCGGCGAGTCCGCGCCGGCCCGCGCGGCGAGTGAGCCCCCGGCGCAACCGGAGGGGCGGGGCGCGGCGCGCGCCCGAGCGGCTCGACGGCGGCGCGGCGCAGGCAGGGCCCCGGAACTATAATGAAGGGGGTTGTCGCGCCCGCCGTCCCTGGCCATGGATTATCGTTATCTCCCGCACATCAATTCGCCCGCCGACCTGCGCCAACTGCAACGCAACGAGTTGCCGGCGGTGGCGGCGGAACTTCGCGATTACATGATCGCCACCGTCGCCAAGGTGGGCGGCCACTTGGGCAGCAGCCTAGGCGCGGTGGAGCTGACGCTGGCGCTGCATTACAGCTTGCAGGCGCCGCGGGACAAGATCGTATGGGACGTTGGGCATCAGGCCTACGGTCACAAAATCCTGACCGGGCGGCGCGACCGGTTTCCCACCCTGCGGCAATACGGCGGCATCTCCGGCTTTCCGGTGCGGGATGAAAGCCCCTACGACACGTTCAACGTCGCCCATGCCTGCACCTCGATTTCGGCGGCTTTGGGCATGTGCGTCGCGCGGGATTTGGCGCAGGAGGACTATCACGTCGCGGCGGTGATCGGCGACGCCGGCCTAACCGGCGGTCTGGCGCTGGAAGGCTTGAATCACGCCGGGCATTTGAAGCGGCGGATGATGGTCATCCTCAACGACAATGAGATGTCCATCGCCCCGAACGTGGGCGCCATCGCCGGCTATTTGAACCGCATCGTGCACGGGCAGGCCTACCTGCGCGTCAAGGAGGAGATCGAGCAGATGGTCGCCGCCGTGCCGCGGCTGGGCCCGCGGCTGGTCCGCTTGGCGCGGGATTTGGTGGATGCCGCCAAGACGCTGATCATTCCCGGCTTGGTGTTCGAGGAGTTGGGCTACGAATACATCGGGCCGGTCAACGGCCACAACATTGACGCCCTGCTCGACGCGCTGGATAAGGCCAAGCGCCATGGCGGCCCGGTGCTGCTGCACGTGGTGACGCGCAAGGGCAAGGGCTATCCGTTGGCGGAGCGGCTGCCGAGCAAATACCACGGCGTGACGGCGTTCGACGTTTCCACCGGGGCGTT
This sequence comes from Acidobacteriota bacterium, assembly GCA_027315185.1. Taxonomy (GTDB): domain Bacteria; phylum Acidobacteriota; class Terriglobia; order Terriglobales; family SCQP01; genus JAKAUF01. The sequence continues at coordinate 12,075 of DAHUYO010000033.1, read as the reverse complement.
TCAGAAGGCGCCGCCGCAGGCGCCGTCCTACACCTCGGTGTTTGGCCAGACGATGTGCCAATTGGCGGAGCGGGACGAGCGGATTGTCGCCATCACCGCCGCCATGCCGGACGGCACCGGGCTGACGGAGTTCGGCAAGCAGTTTCCCGGCCGCTTTTACGACGTCGGCATCGCCGAGCAGCACGCGGTCACGTTTTCCGCCGGGCTGGCGACGCAGGGCCTGCGGCCGGTGGCGGCGATCTATTCGACGTTTTTGCAGCGCGCCTATGACCAAATCATCCACGACGTTTGCCTGATGAATCTGCCGGTGACGTTTGCCCTGGACCGCGGCGGGATCGTGGGCGCCGATGGGCCGACCCACAACGGCTTGTATGACCTGGCGTACCTGACCGCGGCGCCCAACATGACCGTGATGGCGCCGAAAGACGAAAACGAACTGCGGCATATGTTGTACACGGCGACGCAGCATGGCGCGCCCATCGCGTTGCGCTATCCGCGCGGGGCCGGGCAGGGCGTGGCCCTGGATGGCGAGTTGCGGCGCTTGGAAATCGGCCGGGCGGAGATCCTGCGGGAGGGCCCGGATGGAGCGATCTTGGCGCTGGGCAGCATGGTGCCGCCGTGCCTGGCCGCGGCGGAACGGCTGGCGCAGGAAGGATTGTCGCTCACCGTCATCAACGCCCGTTTCGCCAAGCCGCTGGATGAAGAGCTGATCACGGTGCTGGCGGCGGAGAAGCCGTTTCTGGTGACCGCCGAGGAAGGCACGCTGGCGGGCGGCTTCGGCGCGCTGGTCGGCGCCTTGCTGCACGACCGGCGGATTCCGGTCAGCATTTTGCGCATCGGCGTGCCGGACCGGATCATTCCCCACGGCAGCCCGCAGTTGCTGCATGCCAAGTACGGCCTGGACGCCGACGGAGTGGCGGAGAAGATCCGGGTTTTTGCCCAGCAGCCCGGCTCCGAGTTGGCCGGCGCCCGCCGAACCACCCATAAAACCGGCCTGCGCGGCGCGGTCTAGCCCGGACCGCCGCCGACTCTCGTCACTTCCTGTTCAATTGCGTGCAACCCGCCCGCGGCCGGTGGCGTAGTCTTGGGTAACGGGCGGGTGTCGGCGAAGCGGTGAGGAGGGCCTATGGACCGCGAGAAGCGCGTGGGACGGTGGATCGGGGTGGCATTGACGGCCCTGGTATGCGTTGCTGGGGCATGGGGACAAACTCCCGGGGTAGCGCGAATCAGCTTGGTGCAGGGGCAGGCTAGCCTGCTGCGATCCGGAGCGTCGGCCTGGGATCAGGCGCTGCTGAACACGCCCTTGGTGGCCGGGGATGAGGTCTATGTGGCGCCGGCGGGGCGCATGGAGATTGAGTTCGACTATGCCCATCGCGCCTGGCTGGCGGGCGGCTCGGATCTGGTGGTCGCCGCGTTTGCCGGCCAGAACCTGCAACTGCAACTCAAGAGCGGAACGATGAGTTTCGCCATCTTGCCGGGCGGCGATTTGCAGGCGGAGATTGATCTGCCCAATTCCGGCGTGCGGCCGCTCGGCTCCGGGCAATGGCGCGTGGACGTGGTGGATGCCGCGCACGCCAGCGTCACCGTAAATGACGGGTCGGCGCAGTTGTTTACGTCCCAGGGTTCTGTCGACGCCTCGGCCGGCCAGCAGGTGGAAATCGCCGGGTCGCAAGGCAACGCGCAATACCGCACCGTATCGGCGCCGGCGCAGGATGCCTGGGACGAATGGGTGGTGCAGCGGGAACAACGGGTAGAACAAGCGGCAGACTACCGCGACCATAACGTCAGTACCGGCATCGCCGGCGCGGAAGATCTGGACGAGTATGGCCACTGGGAGTATGTGGCCGGTTATGGGCAATGCTGGACGCCGTGGGCCGTTGGCTTCCGGCCCTACTTTAACGGCCAGTGGGCCTGGACGCCGTATTTTGGTTGGAGTTGGGTGTCCTATGAGCCTTGGGGCTGGGCGCCGTTTCACTATGGGCGTTGGTTCTGGCGGACGGGCCTGGGCTGGGCTTGGTGGCCGGGCGGCTTTGCCGGGCGGCCGATGTGGGCGCCGGCCTATGTTTCTTTCTTTGTTGGCGGGCCGGGCTGGGGCGTAGGCTTTGCTCAACCGGCGATCGGCTGGGTGGCGCTGGCGCCCGGCGAGCGCTATGTAGGCTATAGCCAAGCCCGATGGCTGCGGCCCGGCGCGCCGGTGACGGCCATCTACCGTCCCGGGGCGAACGCGCCGATGGTGCGGCCCGCGGGGCTGCTGAACGCGCATGCCCCGAACGGCGTGATCGCGATGCCGGAAGGCCGGTTCGCCGGCGGGGCGGTGAATCGGTTAGGCCGGATCGTGGCGGTCAGCCATATCCAAACCGCCGCGGCCGTGCATGGCACGGCGCCGGTGGCGCCGGCAGCCGGCCGCAGCGGCTTTGCGCGCGCAGCCGTTGCTGCCCCACGGACGGTCACGGCGCGAACCGTGTTTCGCCGTGGGCCGGCGGCAGCGTCGCCGCCCCGGACGAACATGAATGCGGCGGGTCGGCAAATCGAGGCCACGCGCACGCGGGTGGGATTGCGGCCGATGCCGGTGGCCCCCCGGTCGGGTGCAACGCCGGCGCGGCGTTCGCCCCCGGCGGGATGGCGCGAATTCGGGGGACGGCAAGCGCAGCCCGCACCTGCCCGGCAAACCCCGGCGGCGGGCGCGCCGAACCGGGAATCGCCGCCGTCACAGCCGCGATTCCAAAACCATCCCATGGGCGCGCCCTCCGGGGCCGCGGCGGAGCGGCGTCAAACGCCGCCGCAGTCCGGCGGCGCCTATGGCACGCGGCGCTCGGCGCCAGGAGGGCAACCGCAAACCACGCGAGAGCCGCAGCAACGGCAGGCCGCTCCCCGGCCGGAGCCGTCGCGCCCAGCCGCACCGCACCCAGCCGCACCGCGCAAAACCAGTCACCCTCCGGCGAAGCCAAAAGACGGTCATGGTCCCGGCCACGGTGATGGTCACGCCAGCCATGGCCATCGCGGGTAGCTAACCCGCACGCGGCCCGCGGGGGCCGCGCCGTTTGCACCCGGGGCAAAGTCGGCGCTGGACGCCTATCCCACTTTCCTCGCGCCCCTCGGGGCGAAGGTAGGGTAGCCGTCCCGGCTGCCGAACCGCGCCCCGCCGCAGGCGGGACTGGGGCTCGCGCCCATCAATACGTTCCGCGCGACCCTTGGCGGCTAGTCGCGGCCCAGTTGGAACCGCAGGCCGGCGGTAATCAGGCGGGGTGAGGCCAGATTGGGCACCGGATCCATCGTCACCGCATAGCGCCGATTGAACAGGTTCTGCACGCTGAGGTAGGGCGAAATGGAGCGCAGCCACCGCGTGTGGTACGGCAGCGAACGGCTGACGTAAAGGCCCGTCGTCCAAAAAGACGGCAGGGGAACGGTGTTGAGGTCGTTTTCAAACTCGGCCCCGCCAAATCTCTCTTCAGCGGAGAAATCCCATCCGCGCCATAGATCCACGGCGCGCAAAGTCGCGTCGTTTGCCGGCAACTCCGGAGGCCGCCGACCGATCAAGCCGGCGCTGGCGGCGGCGATGACTCGGGAGTGAAGATGAACATACGAAGCCCAAAGCCATAGGCCGGAGCGCAGGCGATAGCGCGCGTCCAACTCTTCGCCGCGCGAGCGCAGGCGGCCAAGGTTTTGGCGCTGCTCGGTGATTAACTGCGGCGTGGTGCTCAGCGTGACGGCGGTGATGACATTGGAAACGATGCCGTCGAAATAGGTGGCCCGCAACAGTCCGCGATTGCCTAGGCGCCAGTCGGCGCCCGCCTGATAACCACGATAGCGCTCGGCGGTCAGGTCGGGATTGGCCAAGGTTTCGATGTTGCCAACGCGAAACGGGCGGTACAGTTCGTTCAGGCTGGGAGCGCGAAAGCTTTCATAAGCGGATAGCCGGAACGAGAGCGGCCCCCGGGGATGCCACACGGCGCCCAAGCTGGGGCTGACGGCGGAGCTGGAGCGGTTGGGGTAATCGGTGTACCGCCTGACCGTGGGGCCGTAGTTGGCGGTAAAGGCGGAGTAGTTCCGCCATTGGTCATCGCGCAGCGTGGCGGTGAATTCCAGGCCGGTGCGCGGTTGCCATTGGCCTTCGGCGAAGGCGCCAGCCAGGCGTTGCCGGCCCGCGTGATCGGTGTAGGGCAGAGTGGGGTTGAGCGGGGCCAATTCGGCATCCACGGCGCTGATGCGCAGATAGGAGGCGCCAAGAATGGCGTGAACTGGGCCCCAGGCCGTGGGGCGGCTCCCGCTCCATTCCAGTGCGGCGCCGGCGGTCTGCGAAGGCACGCGCTGGTCCAGCACCAGCTTCTCGCTGTCGCGGTTGGCGGCGACGGCGGTAAAGCTGCTGGCGAAGGTTTCGGATTGCGCGAACAGACTGCCTTGCCAAAACCCTCCGGCTTGCAGATCCATATGCAGCGCCAGCTGCCGCAGCGCAGTGGAGTTGTTCTCCAGGCGGGTACCGTTGCCGCGGCGTTCGCCGTAATATTCGCCGTCGAGCGACAGCACCAAGCGGGAGTTGGGGATATAGCGAATCTCGGGCGCGAACTCATTGGCGCTAACGCCCGCCGGCGTGTCCACGGAACCGGCATAAGGCGCGGGAACCGGGACATAACCCGCCGTCGTCAGGCTTTGTTGGCCCAGGCCAGCCGAGAGGGTGCGCCCGGCGATGGAATCGTAGCTTTGGACGACGCCCGTGCCGAGCGTGCCCATGCCGGTCTGCACCGAGGCCTGGGTACGGTTCGGTTGGCGGCTGACGATGTCCATCACGCCGGCCAGCGCTCCGCTGCCATACAGGGCCGACGCGCCACCCTCGACCACGGTCAGTTGCGCCACGCTGGCCTCCGGTACGCGCAGCCAATCCACCCAATCGCCGTAGAAATCGTTGAGCGGAATGCCGTCGCGCAACACCAGCGCGCGGCTGGCCCCGCTGGAGCCCAGCCCCAGCATTGAGACGCCCTGCGTGGTGGGATGGGCGTTCAGGGAGTCGGAGCGGCGATAGGTGCTGAGTGCGGGGAATTGGCGCAGAACGGAATCGAGGTTGATCTGCGGCGCGGAATCGAGCCGCCGCGGGCCCAAAGTTTCCGCCAAGACCGGCACCGCGGTCACTGCCTGCCGCCGGCCGGTGGCGGCCACCGTGACACTGGCCGTGACTGGCGCCGGAACCAGGGTAATGCGCACCATCCCGCGGTGACGGACCAGCACCTGGCGCACGGCAAAACCCGCCGCGGTAATGCGCAAACGGACCGGCAACTGCCGGACGCGAAGCTGAAATCGGCCCTGCTGGTTGGCCCGCGTCGTGGCGCCGCCATGGGCGGAGATGCGGGCGCCGGGAACGGTCTGGCCGTCACCGCTCAGCACCTGGCCGCGGAGTTGGACGCCGGCGCCGGGATGCGGGGCGGTCGCCGGACGCTGCGCGGCTGCGGGCAGGAATAGGAACAGGGCGAGGGCCGAGACGCTACCCAGAGCGCTGCCGACACGGGGGCGGCGGAGCGGAGCAGCCCAGCCCCTGCGGGCGCCCAGGGCGCCAGCCGGATGCGGAAACATGTTTTCAGGCTAGCAATCCCCGGGCGGAGGCGGCGGTGGCGGAACGGTTTCCCTCCAAAGCCGCAAGGGTCGAGTGTACGGCGCAGCAGGGCGCACGCGGCGGGGGCCGGAAGCCACGAGCGCCGCAAAGTGGCCGAAAACGCCGGGATTGGACCAAAAACGGCGGATGGTTCTCCCCTTGCGGTGGGCGCCTGCCCGGGTCACGTCCCGGCCCACGCTGGTATCCAACTGGTTAACGCGTGGCTAAAGGGTTGCCAGCGTGGGAGGTAGGGCCGCAATGCCGGTGGCCCAGTTTGGAGCGGCGCACATTGGCCGGGAAATTGCTCGTATTGGAGGCAACTAGGGATCTCTGCCCGAGATTCTTCCGGGGCGCGCGCCCACGGAGTTTTCACTATCTGCCGAGGCAGCCACGACCATTATGCCCGCGCTCAAGCTAATGGCCGTGGATGACGACCCGGCGATCGTGGAATTAATCGAGAATCTGGTGGCGCCGCTCGGTTGCCGCGTTCTCGGCTGCACGGATAGCGCCGCCGCGGCCGAGCAGATCGAATACGAAAAGATTCACGGCATTTTCATTGACGTCCACATGCCCGGGATGGACGGGTTTGAGCTGGCGCGGCGGGTGCGGGCTTCGACGCTCAATGGGGCGGCGCCGATCGTTTTGGCCACCGGGGGCGAAAGCCCGGAGATGATGCGGGCGAGCTTCGCGGCGGGAGCCAATTTTTTTCTCGCCAAGCCGTTCAGCTTGGAACGCCTGCAATCGCTGTTCGGCGTGCTGCGGGGCTGGATGATCAAGGCCAAGATTCGCCACGTGCGGCTGCCGTTTCGCGTCAGCGTCAATTGCACCACCGAGGCGGGGAGCTTCCGCCTGGCAAGCCTGAATCTGAGCGAAGCGGGCATGCTGCTCGATAGCTGCGGCAAGCTGAGCGTGGGCGAGACGCTGGGGCTCAGCTTCGCATTGGCGCCGAATCCGAAACCCTGGTCGCTGCGCGGCCGGGTGGTGCGCAAGGAAAGCGCGGACCGGGTGGGCATTCAGTTCGAGGAGATGGAACCGTTACAGCAGGACGCCCTGCAACGCTACCTGCATGAGCATCTCGAGGAGTAGCCGCGGGCGGGGGCGAATCGCCGCGGCGCCAAAAAATCGCCGACAATGAAAGGTGAACGCGCGCCCTCGCTCCCCTGCATTCCGATCCACTAGCGCCACCGCGACCGCCGGGGGCGGACGGCGTGCGCGGCTGGCGAGCCACGCTCGGCCCGCGGCTTCCCCACAGGCCGCGGCGGCCGAGAGGGCGATTGCGGCAGCCTGGGAACCGGGCTTGGTGCGCCGGCTGGCGCGGCAGCTGGCGGATTTGGCGGCGGACGAACTGATCGGCGGCAGCCGTTGGGTACGGGATCCGGACTTCGCCGCGCGCATCCAAGCGCAGGTGCGGCGCGGCGTGCCCCACGGCGATATCGCCGCCGCGGCGCGGGAGATCGCGGCCTCCAGCCTGCGCCTGAACCATCGCCGCTACATGGCGCAACAAGTGGCGGCGCCGATCCCGGCGGCGGCGCTGGTGGAATCCCTGGTGGCGGCGCTGAACCAGAGCCTGGCGGTGGTGCGCATGTCGCCGGCGGGCTCCAGCGTGGATCGGGCGTTGATGGCGGATTTCCGGCGCGCCTTTCGCTTTCCCGCCGGCGCCGACGGCACGCTGACGCCGGGTGGGAGCTTCGCCAATTTGACGGCGCTGCTGGTCGCGCGGGCGGCGCTGGCGCCGCGGGCTTGGGGCGAGGGCGTGCGGCCAGGCGCGATGGCGGTCGTTGCCGGGGCGCAAAGCCATTACTCGGTGGCGCGCGCCGCGGCGCTGCTGGGCCTGGGAGCGCGGGCGGTGTTTCCGATTCCCGTGGACGCGAACCAGCGGACGCTGGCGGCGCGCGCGCCGGAGGCGTTCGCCGCCGCCCGCCGGGCGGGGTACCGGCGTTTCGTGCTGGTGGCGACCTGCGGCTCGACCCCCACCGGGAGCTGCGACGACTTGCCAGCTCTGGCCGCGGTCGCGCGCCGCTACCGCGCGTGGTATCACGTGGATGCGGCCCACGGCGGCGGCTTCATCTTTAGCCGCCGCTTGCGCGGCAAGCTGCGGGGCGTGGAGGCGGCGGATTCGCTGACCTTCGATCCGCACAAGATGCTGTTCATGCCGCTGACCGCCGGCGCGGTCCTGGTGCGGGATGGGCGGCGCCTGCGCGCGGCCTTCAGCCAGCACGCGCCCTATCTCTTCCGTTCCCTGCCCGGCGGGGAGCTGCCGGATTTGGCGCAGTTCACGCTGGCCTGCTCGCAACGGTTCGACGCCATGAAGATTTGGCTCACTTGGAAGGCCTACGGCGGAGGCTTCTGGGGAGCGTTGGTGGATGGGGTCTGTGCCGCCACCCGCGCCGCTTTCGACTACTGCCGGCACTCGGCGCTGCTGGAACCGGCGCATGAACCGGAGACCAACATCTTTTGCTTCCGCTTGCGCCAGCCGCCGCGGTCGGCCGCCGCGGCCGACCGGCGGCATTCCGAGTTGGAAGAGGCGGTGAACGCCGGCGGCAAGGCATATATCAGTTCCACCGTGCTGGACGGCCGCCGCGTGCTGCGCATGGTCGTGATGAATCCGCGGTCGGGCGCCGCCGATACGGTGGGAGTGCTGAAGTTGGTGGAACGGCTGGCGGCGCGATAGCCGGGGCGTTCGGGATAGGCTAGGACCATGGATTCCCGCGAGCGATTTCTGCGCGCCTGCCGCCGCCAGGCGGTGGACCGGCCGCCCGTCTGGTTCATGCGCCAGGCCGGACGGTACATGGCGGAGTATCGCCGCCTGCGGGAGCGGTTTTCCCTGCTGGAGTTGTGCCGGCGGCCGGACCTGGCGACGGAAGTGACGGTGACGGCGGTGGAGCGGCTGGGGGTGGATGCGGCCATTATTTTCGCCGACCTGCTGCTGCCCGCGGAACCATTGGGGTTGAAGCTGCGGTACGCCGCGGGCGAGGGCCCGGTGATTACCCCGGCGCTGCGCGACGCCGCCAACCCCGCGGCGGCCATCGCCGCCTTGCCGGCGCCGGAGGCGGAGGCGCTGGGGTATGTGTCGGAGTCGATCCGCCGCACCCTGGCCCATTTTGCCGGCCGGATTCCGGTGATCGGTTTTGCCGGCGCGCCATTTACGCTCGCCAGCTATCTCGTCGAGGGCGGGGCGAGCCGCACGTTCCTGGCCACGAAGCGGCTGCTCTGGGAGCATCCCGCGGCGTGGGCGCATTTGATGGAGAAGCTGTGTCCGTTGCTCACCGCCTTCCTCGCCGATCAGGTCGCCGCCGGAGCTGCCGCGGTGCAATTGTTCGACAGTTGGGCGGGGGCGCTGAGCGAAGCCGACTACCGGCAGTTCGTCCTCCCCTATGTGCGGCTGATCGTCGCGGCGATCGAAGGGCTCGGCACTCCGGTGATCTATTTCTCCACCGGAACGGCAGGATATCTGGAGACGCTGCGGGAAACCGGAGCCAGCGTGATCAGCGTGGATTGGCGGGTGGATTTGGCCGCCGCGAGGGCGAGGCTGGGCGATGGCGTGGCCGTGCAGGGCAATTTGGACCCCGCTGCGCTGCTGGCGCCGCAGGCCGAATTACGCCGCGCGGTGCAGCGTGTCTTGTCGGCCGCGGGCGATCAGCTCGGCTACATTTTTAACCTGGGCCATGGCATTTTGCCGGAGACGCCGGTTGAGAACGTGCGTGCGGTGGTGGCGATGGTTCAGGATGCCGCGGCCGCGCGGCCGCGCCGCGAAAGCGCCGAGGGCATGTGAGTAACGGCAACGATATGCAGGTGGCCGTTATCGGCGCCGGCATTGCCGGCTTGGCCGCCGCATGGGAGTTGCTGCAGCGGGGCGTCGCAGACGTGCGGGTGTTTGAGGCCGCCCCGCGTCCCGGTGGCGTCATTCAATCCGAAGCCCGGAACGGCTTCCGCTTCGAGGGCGGGCCGGACTCGTTCCTGACCGCCAAGCCCTCCGCTACCGAGTTGTGCCGGGCGGTGGGCCTGGGGAACGCCTTGGTCGGGTGCGCGGCGGCCCAGCCGAGGAGTTGGATTCTCCACCGCCGACGGCTGGAGCCGTTGCCCGAGGGCTGGCAATTCTTAGCGGCGGCGCGGGCGGGCCCGGTGCTGCGCACGCGGCTGCTGTCCTGGCAAGCCAAGCTGCATTTGGCGCGGGAGTTTGCCGCGCCGGCGGCGGTCGCAGCTGGGGACGCTTCCGTGGCCGATTCGGTGCGGGCCCGCTTCGGGCAGGAAGTGCTGGACACGCTGGTGACGCCGCTTTTGGCCGGGGTCTACGGAGGCGATCCGGAGGCGCTCAGCTTCGCCGCCACGCTGCCACGCTTCGCGGAATTGGCGGCCAAGGGCAGCATTGGGCGCGCGCTTTGGCGGCAGGCGCGGCGAAGCCGCAACGGCAGCCAAACGCTGAAGCCGCTATTTGTCACCTTGCAGGACGGCATGGAGAGCTTGCCGCGGGCGCTGGCGGCAGCGCTTGGAGCGGAGCGGTTGCAATGCGGCGCGGCGGTGACGGCGGTACGGCCGCTGCCCGGCGGGGGCTATGAACTAAAGCTGTCCGACGGCGCTCAGGCGACGGCGGCGGCGGTGATCTTCGCCGCGCCGGCACGGGTGGGCGCGGCGGTGCTGCGCGAACTGGATGGCGAGTTGGCGGCGGCCTTGGGCACGATTCCCTATGCCTCCGCGGCGACGGTGCATTTGGCCTATTCCAGCGCTCCCGCCTTGCCCTCGGGATTCGGCTTTTTGGCGCCACGGCGCGAGGGGCGGCGGCTGCTGGCGGCAACCTTTGTCCATCAGAAATTCCCCCATCGCGCGCCGCCAGGCGGCGCGTTGTTGCGATTTTTCTACGGTGGCGCCTTGGATCCCGAGGCGGTCGCCTTGGCCGACTCCGAGCTGGCCATGCTGGCTAGCAAGGAGGCGAGGGGCATTCTTGGGGTGGGCGCCGCGCCGGATTGGGTTCACATCCATCGCTGGCCGCAGGCGATGCCGCAATACACGGTGGGCCATGCGGAGCGGTTGGCGCGCATTGCGGCCCGGCGGGCCCGGCATGCCGGCCTGGCGCTCGCCGGCGCCGCGTACCACGGCATCGGCGTGCCCGATGCCATCGCCAGCGGTCAGGCGGCGGCCCAGTTGGTGACCGGCGTCCAATAGCCGCGTGTTCCTCCGCGCAGCCGAGGAGCGTGCGCGCGGAGGCGGCGCCGTTCCGCCTTGCGGCGCGCAGAGTCGCTGCGGGATAGGCGGGGTTGGGCGGCGGAGCGGCCTGGGGAACTCCGGCGGGAACCTGGGTTCGCCTCGGTTGGGCGAGTCCGTCACGCTCGCCGGTCCATACGCGTTCGGCGGCAATACCGTCCGCCACGTTCATCCCGGCGCGCCGCCGAAATTCTAGTCCGCCGCCCGCGCGGCGGGTTTAATAGGCGGTGCCTGGGGCCAGGTTGATGCCGCTCGCCGCGACGCGGCGGCCGTCCATCTTGAAATTGACCGCATCCTGCAAGCTGGGGCAGCACGGGGGATCGCCGGGCGCGGCGACGGACGAGCGAATGCGCAGCTGCCGCTGGTGGGGCAGATAGCGGGCGTTCATGCCGCCTTGGCAATTGTAGGTGAACTGATCCATCAGCCAGAGGCGGTGATGGTAGGTTTCAAAGGTCTGGACCACCCCGGTACAAACGGGATGGTCTTGGCCGGCGTAGAGGATGCCGAAGACGACCACCTGGCGGTGATCCGGCGCGTGGGGCAGGACGGCGAGGTTGACGCGAATGATGTCGAACTCGACCGGTGCACTGGCGTTTTCCGGGTCATCGAAGCGGCCGTGGCGGACGGGCAAGGTGAGCGGCTGGCCGGCTTTGGCGGTGGGCGGAACGCCAGCCTGGCTGGGGTCGGGCGTGTCCTGGGTGGGAAACAATTGATAGGTGAAGTCGCGGAAGTTGATCTTGGCGACTGGCGGCGCGGGATTGGGCGCCGTCATTCGGCGGACCACGGCTTCATAGGCGATGTTGCCGATGCGGCGCAGTTGCGGCTTCGCCGCCCACCCGGCGGAGGACCATGCCATGGCCAGCACCAAGGCGGTGGCAGGACGCAGCCACGGACGGCGCCGGGCGGCGAACCGAGCGGTAGTCGCTATTTCTTGAAACGTCATGGGCCAGCCCGGCTCCCCCCAGGCGAATTGCCACCAGTGTAGCGGAAGCTAGCAGGGGCGGCTATTTGTTGCCCAATTCTCCCGCGCGTTTGGCGGCGCGGCTGACGGCCTTGATGAGGGCCACGCGCAGGCCGCCGGCCTCCAGTTCCAACAGGCCGTCCACGGTGCAGCCGGCGGGAGTGGTGACATTGTCCTTGAGCTTGGCGGGATGCTCGCCGGTGGTGAGCACCATGGCGCCGGCGCCGACGATGGTCTGGGCGGCGAGTTCCAAGGCCAAATCCCGCGGCAGGCCGGCGCGGACGCCCCCCTCGGCCATGGATTCCACCACCATGTAGACAAAGGCCGGGCCGCT
>DAHUYO010000032.1 GCA_027315185.1 Acidobacteriota bacterium | reverse complement strand
GCTCAGCATGCTGACCCCGGCCGACACGATGATCAGCACCAGGACCGCCAGCAGCCGGGCCCGGTAGGGCGCAAACAACGCCAGGATCCGGCCACGATCGCGCTGCCGTGTCGGATCCATCAGCGGCGGCGGCTTGCGCGCCGGCCGGGCCGGCGGCCAGCAGCACCAACGTCAGGACCAAGAGCGCGCCGCCCAGGCGGCGCAGCCGCTGCAATCTTGATGCCGCGTCTGTGCCGCGCGCCGGCGGTGCGGCGGCGGCCGGCCGCAACCGGCCGGCGCACCGGGCGTCTCTCATTTGCCGCGTCATAATTCTGGGGGACACCAACCGTCCCTGCCGCCAGCATTGTCCCGCGCCCGCCGCCTGTCAACCGCCGGCGCGTGCGGCGCACGCTGGGGGACCGCCACCAGCCCGCAAGCGCGAAGAAAGTGGGATGGGCGTCCCCGCCTGTCCGCGCGGCTGCGGCGCGCGAGCCGCTTGGCGCGCGGAAAACGCAGGTGCCCCGTTCGCCCCAGTCCTCGCCCGCGAGCCGTGAGCACGCGAGTGCTAAACTCGGCGCTAGGGAAACTATTTTTCTAGAGGAGTTATCGCCAATGGCTTATCCGGAATTCATGATCGAGGGCATGCGGCAGGAGCTGACGCGGCTGGGCATCGAGGAAACGCGCACGCCGGAACAGGTGCGCGCGGCGATGGAACAGACGCCGGGCACGCTGCTGGTGGTGGTCAACTCCGTCTGCGGCTGCGCCGCGGGCAAAGCCCGCCCCGGCGTGGCCATGGCGCTGGGCCATTCGCACCGTCCCGACCGCGCCATCACCGTCTTCGCCGGCGCCGACATCGAGGCCACCGACGAGGCGCGCCGCCGCTTCGCTCCCTATCCGCCTTCCTCCCCGCAGATCGCGCTGTTCAAGGACGGCAAGCTGGTGCACATGCTGGAACGGCGGCAAATTGAGGGCCGTGCGGCGGGCGACATCGCGCAGGACCTGATGCAAGCCTTCGACCAGCACTGCGCCCCCGCGGCCGCCACCGCGTGAACCGCCGGCAGGAGGCGGCGCGGCTGGCGCAATGGTGCCGCGTGCCGATTCGAGCGGCCGCGTGCTCGAAGTCGGCGCCGGCGACGGCGCCTTCGCCGGGGAATGCCTGGGTTGGGCCGGGCCCACCGGCCGCGTCTTCGCCACCGAACTGGAGGGCGGCAAATACCAGCGCCTGTGCCGCCGCCTGTCGCGCCGCGGCGGCGAAATCGGCCCGCTCGTCTCCAGCCAAACCGCCAGCGGTCTGCCGCCGGGCGAATGTGACGCGATCGTCATGCGCAGCGTCTACCATCACTTCACCGATCCGCCGGCCATCGCGGCGGATCTGCTGGCCGCGCTGCGCCCCGGCGGGGCGCTGGCGGTGGTGGATTTTCCTCCGCGCTGGTGGCTGACGCTGTTCTCCCGCCCGAAAGGCGTGCCCGCCAACCGCGGCGGCCACGGCGTTCCCGCGGCGGTCGTGAAAGCGGAGCTGACCGCCGCCGGCTTTGCCTGCGAGCGCGACGGCGAACCGTGGCGCCGGGATCTCTACTGTTCGGTTTTTCGCAAACCGGAAACGCCGCGGCCATGACCGCCGCGCCGGTCATCCAATGAGGGTCGCGGGCCCCAGCCCCGCCCGCAACGGGGAGCCCCGCTTTGAGCGGCGCGGCGCGGAGCGCCGCTTGCGCGCCCGGCTGGTGGGCCTGCAAGCTGGACGCGCCATCACCCGCCACGACGCGCAAGGGACTTGGCGCACCGCCATCGCCAAGCGAGCGGTTGCGGCGGCCATCATCGGCCCCGAAGGCATCATCGGCGACGCGGTCGCCGACCGCCGGCATCACGGCGGCACGGAGCAGGCCATCCTGGCCTACGCCGCGAAGCATTATCCCGCCTGGGAAGCGGAGTGGGCGCACATCCTGGCCGCCAGAACTATCCCCGACATCCCCGAGGGCTCCCCGGCGCCGCATGGCGGTCCAACCGAAATAGCCGGCGCACGCGGCGCCCTGCCAGACGGCGACCGCCCGGCGGCGGCGCATGACGCGCCGCTGCGCCTGCCCTGCGGCGCCTTCGGCGAGAACTTCACGCTCGACGGCGTGGACGAAACCACGGTGTGCATCGGCGATATTTGGGCGGCCGGCGCCCTCCGCCTGCAAGTCTCCCAGCCGCGCGAGCCCTGTTATAAACCGGGCCGCTTCTGGGGCGTGCCGGAGGCGGCGGCGCGCATGATCGCCACCCGCCGCACGGGTTGGTATCTGCGCGTGCTCGCCAGCGGGCCAATTGCCGCCGCGGCACACCCGACGTCCCACCCCACGCCGCCCGGCGAAGCCGCGTCCGGAGCGCCCCAACCGCCCGCGCTCGCGGCGCCCGTGCTGGCGGCGACGCTGACCGCGGCACCGACTGGAGAGCCGGCCGGTTGCGCCGGCGACGCCAATGCCGCGGCCACAATCGCCGCCGGCGCGGAGCTGGTGCTGGAAGCGCGTCCGTATCCCCAATGGACCGTCGCCCGCGTGCTGGAGGTTTTTTATGCCTGCAAAGCCGGCGGCGCCACGGCCGACGCCGCCGCCCTCGCCGCCTGCCCCGCCCTTTCCCCCAAATGGCGCGCCCGCCTGACCCGCGGCGGCTAGGCCGGTCCGGCCACGGGTGGAGATTCAGGGTCGGCCAAAGGTATACTGCCATCGCGCGCTCCCGGGCGCGCCAGGCGGATGCCAACCTTCTACGAATTTTTTGCGGGCGGCGGGATGGCCCGGGCGGGGCTCGGGCCGGGGTGGGAATGCCTCTTGGCAAACGACCTGGACGCCAAAAAAGCCGCGTGCTACGCGACGAACTGGGGAGCCGAGCGCCTTTCGGTGTGCGACGTAGCGTCCCTCACCGCGGCGGACCTGCCAGGGACCGCCGACCTCGCGTGGGCCTCCTTCCCCTGCCAGGATCTATCGCTCGCAGGTTCGTACGGCGGGCTCGCGCGCGCGCGGTCGGGCACCTTCTGGGAGTTCTGGCGCCTGGTCCGCGAGCTGCGGCAGCACGACCGGGCGCCACGCACGGTCGTGCTGGAGAACGTGTGCGGCGCCTTGACCTCACACGGCGGGCGCGACTTCCAGGCGATTTGCGGCGCCCTGGTGGAGGAGGGGTATCGCTTCGGGCCGCTGGTGATTGACGCGGCCCGCTTCCTGCCCCAGTCGCGGCCGCGGCTCTTCATCGTGGCGTTCCGGGGAAGCGAGCTCCCGCAGGCCCTCGACGCCGGTGCGCCGACGGCCGCCTGGCACACCCCGCGCATCCTGGCCGCGCATTCCGCCCTGGAAACGCGCCTGCGGCAGCGCTGGGTTTGGTGGCGGTTGCCTGAGCCGCCGCGGCGCGGCCTGAGCCTCGCCGACCTGATCGAGGCGGCGCCGGGTGGCGTCGAATGGAACCGCGGCGCCGAAACCGCCCGCCTGATCCGCATGATGAGCGGGGAAAACCGCCGGAAGCTCCGGGCGGCGGCGCGGGTCGGAAGGCCGGTGGTCGGCACCATTTACAAGCGGACGCGGGCGCTTGCCACCGGCGGGCGCGCCCAGCGCGCGGAGGTTCGCTTCGACGGAATCGCCGGCTGCCTGCGAACGCCTACCGGCGGGTCCAGCCGTCAGACCGTGCTGATCGTGAACGGATACAGCGCGCGGTCCCGATTGCTGTCGCCGCGCGAGGCGGCCCGCCTGATGGGCCTGCCCGATACCTACCGGCTCCCGGCAAACTACAACGAGGCGTACCACATCGCGGGCGACGGCGTCGCCGTGCCGGCGGTGCGCCACCTGGCGGAGCATCTCCTGGAGCCCCTGGCCGGGCGCCGGGCGGCGGGCGGGACCGAGGCGGCGTGATGCCTGGGGGGACAGTCGAAAAGCAGCTTGCAGAGTTCGCAAGGCGCGAGGGCTTCTACGGGAAAGGCCCGCTCTCGGTCGCCTTGGTGGTTACGGAACATGCCCGCGGCGCGGGGCTGCCGCTGGACCCCGCCGCGCTCTTGACGGAGGGCGGCGGTCAGGTCGCGGGCCTCGGCCGGGGGGCCGTGCAGGCGATATTGGCGCGGCATGGGATCGGCACCGTCCTCGCCGCCGAAGGCGGGCGGACCTCGCGGGGAAGCCTCGCGAACATGCGCACGTACGCTGCGTTCCTGAACGCTCTTGCTGGTCCCGTCGATCTTGACCGGGTCGAGGATTTCTGGATCGAGCAGGTTAGGTCCTTCTTCGCCGGGAAGCCATTCAGGCTCCGGCTCGACGCCTCGGCGGGCGTCCGCGCCGTGATCGCTGAGCTGCTTGATGAGGCGAGGAAGCGCCAGAAATCAGGGGGCGGGGTCCAATACGCCGGGGCGGTTTTACAACACCTGGTCGGGGCGAAGCTCCAATGCGCTCTCCCGGGCGAACAGGTCCAGCACCACGGCTCCTCGGCAGCGGACTCGCCCGGCGGCCGGGCCGGCGACTTCGAGATCGGGGACGTCGCTATCCACGTGACGACGGCTCCCGGGGACGGCCTGATCGGCCGCTGCCGGGAAAACATCCAAGCCGGGCTCCGGCCCGTGATCATAACCGTCGGTGACGGCACGGCTGTTGCGACCGGCCTCGCGCGCCAAGCGGAACTGGGCGGGAGGATCGACGTCCTTGATGCCGAGCAGTTCGTTGCGACCAACGTCTACGAGCTAGGCCGCTTCACGGGAGAGGGCCGCCGAACGTCCCTGACCGAAATCATCCAGCGCTACAACGAGATCGTCGAGGAGCACGAAACCGACCCCAGCCTGAAAATTGAGGTTCGCCCGTGAGGGAGGATCCCGCCCAGCGCAGCCGGACGATGCGCGCCGTAAAGAGCCGGGACACCGCGCCTGAGATGGCGGTGCGCCGCATGGCGCACGCGATGGGTTACCGATTCCGCCTGCACCGCCGCGACCTGCCGGGCACGCCCGACCTGGTCTTTCCGGCGAAACGCGTCGCGCTGTTCGTGAACGGCTGCTTTTGGCACGGCCACAACTGCCGCCGCGGGCGCCGCAAGCCGAAGGCGAACGCCGCCTACTGGCGCCGCAAGATCGAACGGAACCGCGAGCGGGACCGGAGGAACGCCGCCGCGCTCCGCCGCAACGAATGGCGGGTTGGGGTGGTTTGGGAATGTCAAGTCCGCAACACCGCCGCCCTCCGCCGCAGGCTGGGGAGGCTCGCAGGGGCGGACGGGGTCTGGCAGCTAAGGAGGGAGAGGTGACCGACTTCTATTCCGCCCTCAACCGGGAGCCTCAGGACGACGAGCAGCTCCGCGGGTGCGTCCTACGCACGGCGGACAAGCTCTTAGGGATCGCGCCGGACGACGACCGTCCGGGCATGCTGCTCGGCAAGATCCAATCCGGCAAGACGCGGGCGTTCATCGGAGTGATCGCCCAAGCGTTCAGCTCTGGGTTTGACATCGCCGTCGTGTTCACCAAGCCCACGCGCAGCCTTTCGACACAGACGGAGAAACGGCTTAAGAGGGACTTCGAAGGGATGATCGAACGCGACGAGGTCCTGATATTCGACATTATGCAGCCGCAGGGCCGCCTCACTCCGAGCGAACTACGCAGGAAGATCATCGTGATCGCCAAGAAGCAAACCCACAACCTCGACCGCGTCCTACGGCTGTTCTCCGAGGACTACCCGGAGCTTAGGTCCCGACGCGTGCTCATCGTGGATGACGAGGCGGACCTCGCTAGCATTCGGTTCGTCGGCACTGGGGACGAGGTGGAGCAGGGCAAGATCGCGGGCAAGCTGGACGACCTGCGGCGGTTGGTGGGCCGCCTTTCCTACCTCCAGGTCACCGCGACCCCATATTCCCTCTACCTGCAGCCCGAGCGCTACCAGGGCACGGGCGAATTTGTCTTCAAGCCAATGCGGCCGTCGTTCACCGAGCTGCTCCCCGTGCACGACGGCTACGTGGGCGGGGACGACTTCTTCCTACCGCCAGACCCGACCGACCCGAGGGCGCGGATCTTCGTCGAGGTGGACGCGCGTGAGCAGGACGCGCTCCGTAAACGCGACGGCAGGCGGGTTTCCGCCGGGGAGGAGCTCAGGTCGAAAAACACCCGCGCCCTCGTCCGCTCCGTCTGCACGTTCGCGCTTGGCGCCTGCGTACGGCGTTGGCAGCAGGATCGGGCCGGGTTGCGCCCGGAAAAATACGCGATGGTCGTTCACAACGACACAATGAAGAAGGCGCAGCGGTGGCAGCACGAGTTGGTCGGGAGGGTCGCAGCTGCGCTCGTGGGTTCGGCCGTCGGGGACGGCGCGGCGTTCCGCGAACACTTTGAGGCCGCGTTCGGCGACCTCCAGGCCTCGGTCCAAGCCGATGGCGGCGCGATGCCGCCGCGCGAAGACATGGCTTCGGCCGTCGCGGTTGCGTTGCGGGACGAAACCAAGATCCTAAAAGTAAATTCCGACAGCGACGTGGTCGCGCTGTTGGACGACCGGGGCGAACTGGAGCTGCGCACTCCGTGCAACATATTCGTAGGCGGAAACATCCTCGACCGGGGCATAACAATCCCGAGGCTTATCGCCTTTTACTACGGGCGCAATCCCAAGACCACTCAAGCCGACACGGCGCTCCAGCACTCGCGCATGTACGGGGCCAGGGACCGCCGGGATGTCGCCGTCACGCGTTTCTACACGAGCCGCCCGATCTACGACCGCCTATTCCGCATCAATGCCCTGGAGAACACGCTTCGCCAGGCTTTCGAGAGCGGAGCCCACGACCGCGGGGTCGTGTTCATCTCCACCGGCCAGCAGGGCGGGATTCGGCCCTGCGCCCCTGACAAGATTCTCCTCAGCGAGGTCGTCGCCCTCGGCCCGGGGAGGCCTTTCTACTGCCCAACGGGTTTCGACCTCCGCGGGGCCGCCGCCGCCCGTGCCGCCGACGCCGAGATCGCCTCGCTCATCCCCCCAGACGCGGTCGACAAAAGAAAGCTCGTCGCGGTGGACGCCGCGGTCGCGCTTAGGATCATCGCGGCGGCGG
The DNA here is from genome assembly GCA_027315185.1 of Acidobacteriota bacterium. Classification (GTDB taxonomy): domain Bacteria; phylum Acidobacteriota; class Terriglobia; order Terriglobales; family SCQP01; genus JAKAUF01. The sequence goes on along the minus strand of DAHUYO010000032.1, from coordinate 29,177 downwards.
AGCGCGCCATCGACGCGCCCCGCCAGGAGTTCGACTGGGATGCGATGCGCGCGGTCGTCGATTACTACGGCGGCGGTGGGGGCCGGGTCCTTGTCGCCGCCGCGACAGGGCGCCGCCTCACTGTCGCCGGTTCCGGGGACAAGTTCGGGCGCTCGATCGTCGGCACGGACCTGCGCCGGCTTTTGGAGGAGCCGGGCCGGAACCTGCCCGCTCTCGTGCTCCTCCGTCAGGACCTGCCCCAAGAGGCGGGCGGGTGGAGGTACCCGTTCTGGTGGCCCGTTATCGCCGTACCCACAGACGCCGAGCCCTGCGTGTTCGCACAGAAGGTCGCTGCGGGCTAGGGCGCTTTTCCCGCACTGGGGCTTGGCGCGGGCGGCCGGGGCGGCGCACAATAACGCTTCACGGCTATGAGCGTCTTGGCAATCGGGGAGGGCGCGGCGCGCGGGACCAGCGTGCGGTGCGGGCGGGGCTGGAGTTTTTGGCGGAGTTCGGGCCGCCGCGGCGGCGTTAAGCGCCGGCGAGGCGCGGGCCGGCAGGGTCCTCGCCGGCAAGCCCTGGGCCGACGGCAGAGCCGGTCATACGCGTTGCGACGGGCAGCGGCGCCGGCGCTGGGGGCGGCCTTGTGGCTGGCGCTGGCGGGCGCGGCGGGGGCGCAGGTGTTGAACCCGAAGATGGACGCGCCGGGACGGCCGTTCAGCTACCCGGCCTACCCCACCACCGAAATCGGCTTGCAGGGCGCGCCGCAGGCGACCGAGATCACGCCCGAGGGCTATCTCTACACCGGCTATGGCGAACTGATGTTTCTAATGGGCGATCCGGCGCATCCGGCGCGGCAGCGCATCCGCACGCTGGACCAAGGCTATCTGCCCATCGTGCAGTACCCGCTCGAGGACGGCGCGGTGGAGTACCGCCTGACGCTGTTCACGGCGGCCAGCGGACCGGACGACACCACCGGCGTCAACCTCATCCGCGTCCGCGCCAGCAACGACGGCGATCATCCCCGCACCTCCTATTTCGCCGTCGCCCTGCGCTACACCGGCGATTTCGGCGCGCACCGCTTCTATCGCCCCGCGGCGGCGGCGCAGCCGGGCGACTATTCCCAGCCCGGCGTCCATTTCGATCCGCATTGGGTCTACGCCTTCGACCACGGCCTGGCGGAGCGCAATGGCCAAGTGCTCTACGCCTTTCCCACCACGCCCGCGCCCACGCTGTGGCTGACGCGGCGCAGCCCCTACCGCCATCCCGCCCAAATCGGCGACTGGCCGCAGCGGCCGGTGCTGATGGCGCAGTACGAGCTGCATTTAGCGCCGGGGCAGACGCAGACGCTGGTGTTCAAGATGCCGGTGGTGCCGGTCGCGGCCAAGGACGCCGCCGCGGTTGCCGCGCTGCAAAACCTGGTTCCCGCCGCCGCCTTGGCCGCCACGCGCGGCTACTGGGACCAGGAGCTGCACCGTGGCCTGCGCATCCAGCTGGCCGAGCCCAAGGTCACCGACACCTTCCAAGCCAGCTTGATGTACGACCTGCTGGCGCTGAACCACGTCGGCGGGGAGTACATCCAGACCGTCAACCAACTCCAGTACCACGCCTTCTGGCTGCGCGACGGCAGCAACATCATGCACGCCTATGATGTGATGGGCTACGCGCCGATGGTCAAGGAATGCCTGCCGTTTTTCCTGAAGCAGCAGAAGCCCGACGGGCTGTTCCTCTCCCAGCGCGGGCAGTATGACGGCTGGGGCCAGGCGCTATGGACCTTCGGCGAATACTACCGCTACAGCCATGACCGCAAGTTCGCCCGCCAGGTCTTGCCCGCGGTCACGCGCGCGGTGGGCTGGTTGGAGCGCGCCCGCGCCCGCGATCCGCTGCACATCATGCCCGCCAGCAACCCCGGCGATGACGAGTTCACGCATACGGTGGCGCACGTCACTGGCTTCAATTTCTGGGCCTTGGCCGGGCTGCGCGCGGCGGTGGAGCTGGCCAACGCCGCGGGCCAGCCGCGGCAGGCGGCGGCGTTTACTCGGGAGTATCAAAACTACCACCACGTTTTCTTTCAGATTCTGGACCGCGTGGCGGCGAAGAACGGCGGCTACATGCCGCCCGGCCTGGACACCAGCGGCGGGCAGGACTGGGGCAACATGGACGGCTTGTATCCGGTGGAGCTGATGCCGCCATTCGATCCCAAGATCACCGCCACCTTGGCGCATACCCGCGCCGAATACGCCGAAGGACTGATGACCTACGGCGGGCGGCTGCACCATTACATCACCATGAAGAACACGGAGAGCGAGATCATCCGCGGCCAGCAGCAGCTGGCGCTCCAGGATCTCTACGCCATCCTGCTGCACACCAGCTCCACGCAGGCGGGGTTTGAATGGGGCATCAAGCCGTGGGCGACGCGGGACTACGGCCAGGACCTGGCGCCGCACGGCTGGTTCGCGGCGGAGTACATGATCATGCTGCGCAACATGCTGGTGCGGGGCGAAACGGACGACCTGCACCTGCTGTCGGTGGTCTCCCCGGCTTGGTCGCAGCCGGGCGAACGCATCTCCGTGGACAACGCGCCGACGCGATTCGGCCGCATCAGCTTCCGCGCCTGGTACACCGCCGACGGCATGGCCATGCAGCTCCAGCCGCAGTTTTATCCCCAAGGCGGGCCGAAGCAGATCCTCATCCATCTGCCCTGGTTCGTCACCGCCATGGGAGCGACGGTGGACGGGCAGCCGGCGCGGATCGAGAACGGGGTGTTGGCCGTGCCGCCCACCACGCGCGGCGTGACCATTAGCTGGAACGCCGAGGTCCCGCCCGGCAACTGGAGCTATGAGGACGCGGTCGCGGCGTATGAGCAGGAATACGCGCAGCGCTACCGGGAGTTTCGCCGCAACGGCGCGGCGCCGGAGAAGCCGATTCACCTCCAATAGGCGCGGCGGGCGAGGCAGCCGCCAGCGACCCGCAGGCCGGGCTGGGGAGTGCGGAGCGCCGGCCCAGACTGCGGGTAAGCGGGACGCCCCGCCTGCGGCGGGGCTGGGGCCCGCGCCCATCATCGTGCGACACTGAACCCACGCCATGCCCAGCGTACCGTCCCGCCTGACGCTTGAGCGCGACGCCCGGCGCCTCTGGCATCCCTACACGCAAGCCGCCGTCGTCCCGCCGCCCATTCCCATCGTCCGCGGCCAAGGCGCCTGGCTGTGGGATGAAGACGGCCGCCGCTACATTGACGCCATCTCCAGCTGGTGGGTCACCACCCACGGCCATGCTCAGCCGGAGATCGCCGCCGCCATCGCCCGGCAGGCGGCGGAGTTGGAGCAGGTGATCTTCGCCGGGTTTACGCATCGTCCCGCGGCGGAGCTGGCGGAAAAGCTGGCGGCGATTTTGCCCGCCGGCCTGAGCCGCATTTTCTATTCCGATGACGGCTCGACCGCGGTCGAGGTGGCGCTGAAGATGGCGCTGCAATACTGGCACAATCTCGGCCAGCCGCGGCGCCGCGGCTTCATCGCGCTGGAGCACGCCTACCACGGCGACACCGCCGCCGCCATGGCCGTCGGCGCGCCCTCGCCCTTCACCGCCGCCTTCGCGCCGCTGCTGTTCCCGGTGGCCCGCGCCCATGCCGCCTACTGCCATCGCTGCCCGGTGGGCCGGCGGCGGGAGACCTGCCACATCGAATGCCTGGACCGCATGGAGCAGTTGCTGCGCGCGGAGGGGGAACAGACCGCGGCGGTGATCCTGGAGCCGCTGCTGCAAGGCGCCGGCGGCATGATCGTCCATCCCCGCGAGTTTTTGGCCGGCGCCCGCCGGCTCTGCGATCGCTATGGCGTGCTGCTGATCGCCGATGAGGTGCTGACCGGCTTCGGCCGCACCGGCACGATGTTCGCCTGCCAGCAGGCGGAGGTGACGCCGGACATCCTCTGCCTGTCCAAGGGCCTGACCGGCGGCTTTTTGCCCCTCGCCGTCACCGCCTGCCGCGAGGAAATCTACCAAGCCTTCTACTCCACCGACCGGCGCAAGACGCTGTTCCACGGCCATTCCTACACCGCCAACCCGGTGGGCTGCGCCGCCGCCCTCGCCAGCCTGGCGCTGTTCGAAAAGCCGCAGACGTGGGAACGCATCCGGCGCATCGGCCGGCAGCACGCCGCCCGGCTCGCCCGGCTGACCGGCGACGCCAAAACCGCGGGCAAAATCGCCGACGCGCGGCAGATCGGCACCGTGGCGGCGCTGGAGCTGCGCGGGGCCGAAGGCGAAAGCCCCGAGGACGGGGAAGAAATCGTCGAGGAAGGCTATCTCTCCAGCCTGGGGTTGAAGCTGCAAAAGTTCTATCTCGACCACGGCGTCATCCTCCGGCCGCTCGGCCCCATCGTGTACGTGCTGCCGCCCTACTCGATCTCGGAAGCGGAACTGGAAACCGTTTGGGACGTCGTCACCGCTTCGCTGGAGGTGATTTGATGGGAAAGATCGGCGCGCGCTGCGCGTGGGCGGCCGGCGAACCGGGCGATGCCATGGTCCGCTACCACGACCAAGAGTGGGGCGTGCCGCAGCACGACGACCGCCGGCTGTTCGAGTTTCTGATCCTGGAAGGCGCGCAAGCCGGCTTGAGCTGGGCCACCATCCTGGCGCGGCGGGAACACTATCGCGCCGCCTTCGCTGGCTTCGATCCCGTCCGCGTGGCCCGCTTCACCGCCCGCGACGCCGCCCGCCTGCTCGGCAATGCGGGCATCATTCGCAACCGCCTGAAGATCGCCGCCGCCATCGGCAATGCCCAGGCGTTTCTGGCGCTGCAAGCCGAGCACGGCAGCTTCGACCGCTGGCTGTGGCAGTTTGCCCCGCGAGGCCGCCGCCCGGCGCCGCGCCGCATGGCCGACGTGCCCGCGGAAACCGCGGAGTCCCAGGCCCTCAGCCGCGAGCTGCGCCGCCGCGGCTTCCGCTTCGTCGGCCCAACCATCTGCTATGCCTTCATGCAGGCGGTCGGGCTGGTGAACGACCACCTCGCCACCTGTCCGGCCCGCTCCCGGGCAGGGCGTTAGCGCAACCGGACCGCCGCGGCCCAGTCTCACGTTTTCACCGCCAAACTCCCAATTGATAGACGCGGGCCCCAGCCCCGGCCGCCAATGCTCAGACCGCCGACAGGCGGAAGCGGCGGGCGGCGGCCAGCGGCAGCTCGCAAGTCAGCTTGCCCTCTGGCGCTTGCAGCCGCCGGTTGTGGCCCGGGGCGCGCAGGCGGTACGCGCCGGCGGCCAAGCCGGTGAACTCGACCAGCACCGTCTGGACCAGGCCGGTGCTGTCGCCCATGCGCAGCTCCAGCGTAGCTGCCGCCGCGCCTGGGGATTTGCCGCCGGCCAGCCGCGTGACGCGGTGGATCTCGCCGCGATGGGCGCGGAACTGCACCTTGGTGTCGGCGAAGAACACCCGCTTGCGCAGCCCGTCGCTGGGCCGGATCTCCAGTCCCGGCGCCGCTCCCGCCGGGCCGCCCGCGGCGAGTTCCCTCACCTGGCAGCCATAGCCGACCCAGCCGAAGGCCGGATCCTGGAGCACGTATGCCGCCGCGCCCTGCATATAGCCCCACAACCCCGGGCCGTTCTCATAGGTGCGCGGGGGATGGTGGTCGTAGATGCCGGGCGTGCAGAGAAAATAATTGAAGCCCATGCCGTCGGCCGTCTCATTGGCCATCACGCTTTGCAGCCCGGCGTAGCCCTTCAGCAGCGCCTCGCGGTCGCCGGTGTCCTCGAAGGCCTGCATCAGCGACATGCCGACCAGCGCCTCGGAGTACCAGCAGGCGATGTCGCCGCGGCGGTCGTTGCCGTAGCGGAACCACACCGGCTGGTCGCCGCCGCGCAGCGCCTTCATCACCTGCACGGTCTTGCGGTTCTTGGCCTGGTCGCCGAAAAAGCGGGTGAAGAAATAAACCTGCTCATGCGCCGTCTGGTCAATCAGCAGCTCCGAGCCGTAGGGATAGGGCAGGCGAACGAAGGTTTGGTCGCAGGCCGCCATCTGGCGCCGCAGGTTGGCGTACTCCTCCCTCAGCCCTTCCTCCTCGAGCGCCTGGAGGATGTGGATTGCGTTCGACCCTTCCATCAGCCCCACATGGCGGTACGGCCCGGTGGTGAACCACTTCATGCAGGTGCGGTAGGACATGTGCAGATACTCCATCGCCGGCCGCTGTTTCAGCAGGCCGTAGAGCTTGCCGATGCGATAGAGCGAGTAGTAGATGTTGGCCGGGTGGACGTAGTTGTAGGTGCGGAAGGTGGCCTCCGACCGCTGCTCGCTCCAGTCGCCCCAGTCGCTCGACGGGGTGCGGATCTTCCAGTAGAGCGAGGCGCGCACGGAGTAGGTCTTGGGGTTTTGGATGTATTTGAACAGGCAGTCGGAGACGTAAGCCTCCAGCGCCGCGATCTCCCGCCGCGCGGGGTAGAACATGTTCTTCTGCGCCAGCGCCAGCGGCGCGGAAAAGCCGGCTTCATCGCTGCATCCCACCGACCAAACGTCCACCGAATCCGCGTAGCGGCTGCCGATGCGGTAATCGAAGGGCAGGAAGCCGTGATAGCGGTGGAAGGGATCGCTGCGGTTCTTGTAGAACTGCCGGGCGACGATGAACTTGCCGCGCGCCTTGATCAGATCGGCGAGATTTTCGACGGAATAAAACGCCAGCGTGGTCCAGCGGCCCTGGCCGTAATGCAGCCGCATGGTTTTTTGGCCGCGATAGCGGAAATCCAGCGTCAGCAGCGTTTGGTCGCCGTGGCGGACGTTTTTGCGGACGCGGATATTGTCGGAGAGTTTTTCGATGCGCGTGATCGGGTCGTGGGAGCGGATCTCGACATGCGCCTCCTGCCCCTCGGGCAGCACCATGGCGGGGACGATGCGGATGGCCAGTTGGCCGGCGTTGGCCAGCTCCGCGCGCATGGCGTCATAACCGTCCACGAAGACGAAGCGCATCTGGAACTGGCGCGTTTCGCCGGGCTGGAGCAGCAGCGAGCGGTGGCCGTTGAACCACGGATTGTGCTGCCAATGGCGCTGGTCGCGGATGGCGCGCGAATAGAGCGCCAAAATGTCCGGGCCGCGCCAGCCGGCGACCTGGCGGGTGAAGTCGCCGTTGCGCTGGTAGCGGCATTCCAGCGGCGTGTCGCCGACGGTGTGCAGCAGCAAAAACGGCGCGTCGCCCAGCGGCCGCTGGATGAGGACATACGAGGAATGGCCGCCGATAAAGGGATGCGTGAGCACCTTCTGCTCGTGAATCAGCTTCTGCATCACCGGCGTCTGTTTGAGGTCGTCGCGCACTTCGCCGGTGCCGGGGTCCACGTACAGCTCGGCGTAGTCGTCGTTAACCATCAGCGGCAAACCCAGCTCGCCGACCTCCAGCACCTGATTGGTGATGTTGGTAATGGCGAGGGTCCACAGCAGCCCGCCGCCCGGCGCGGCGGCGAAGCGCACGGTGATGTGGCTGCTGCGCAGGCCGCCGTCGCGGCGCGCCTTGCCCTCATAGGCGACCTCCAGCTGCTGGTCGTGGAAGCGCACGCGGCGGATGTCCTGGGACTGGCCGGTGACCTCGGAGCGCCAATAGCCGCTGGGACCCCAATACTGGCCGGGCCGGTATTGGTAGCTGTTCCATTGCTTCAGCAGATGCCAGACGGTGGTGACCACGTCGCCGGTCCAGCGGGAATCGCCGGGGTTGATGCCGGGCGTGTTGACACCGTTGCCGATGTAGTTGGTGCGCAGGGCATCGCCGGCGCGGGTGATGGAGTGCAGCGCGCCATAGCGCATGTCGAAGGCGATCTCCATGTCGCCGGAACGGATACGGGCCAGATGGCGCTCCAGATCGGCCAGCAGCTCACGCGAGGGTTGGCTCCAGGGCGCGGCGGCTTGCTTCTTCTTCCCGCGATGCTGCGGGGGCGCGGCCTGCGCGGCGGCGGAGCCCGTGAGCACTGCGGCGCCGGTCAAACCGGCGGTGCGCAGCAGGTCGCGGCGGGACCAGCCGCCCGCCAAGGCTGGGTCGGGGGAGGAGTCAGGCGCGGCGTCAGGCGCGGCGTCAGCGGGAGAGCCGGCGGGAAATTTAGCCATAGGCTTTGGGAATACTCCGCCTAGCGTGGGATGTCAATAGGAATGCCAAAACGCATGCAATTTAAGCACGGCGGGCCTATACTCGCGGCCATGGACGAAACGCGGGAACGGCGTGCGCCGGCAAACGGAACCAACGGTGGAGGCGATGGCGGGGGAACGCCCCCCGCGGAGACCGAGGCCGTCGGCGGCGCGGCGGGTATGCCCGCCGCCGCGGTGGATGCGGGCGGGCAGCGGGGCCAGGCGAGGCAGACGATGAACCGAACGAACGCCGGCGGCGGCCTGTCGCGGCGCGAGGCGCTGCGACGGGCAGGACAGTGGACGGCGCTGTGGATGGGCGGGGCGGCGGCGGCGCCGCTGCTGGCGGAAACGGCTCTGGCGGCGGCGAACGCCGCTCCGTCCGGCGGCGCGCGGGCATGGGATGGACGGAGCGCTCCGGGCGCCGACGCGCCGGCCGGGCATGCCTTCGGTGCACGCTTTTGGTTCACACCCATCAGCCGCCGCACGCTGCGCATCACCGTGGCGTTTGCGGCCGATGGCGACGACGCGCCGCCGGTGATTGTGCAAGACGGCTCGCTTCTGCCGCCCTATCGGCATTTGCCGGCCAGCGGCCCCGGAGAAGCGCGCGGCAACATTGAGCGCGCGGGTTGGCGGATCGCCATCGCGCCGGCGATGGGCGGGGGCGAGGCCGACGGCAAGGACCACGCGGAGGCGTCGGTGACAGTCCGCTCTCCCGATCCCGCAGTGGCGCCGCTGCGATTAGTGTTCGACCCCGCCAGCGGCGGTTTCCGTTTTCCCTTGGGCCCCGGACCGGTGTTCGGGCTGGGCGAGGGCGGGCATCAGTTCGGAGCCGCAAGCACGGGCACGGAGCGCGAATCCACCCGCGCCGCCGGCCGCCACGCGACCGCGGCCAACGGGAGCGGCGCGCACAATTGGGCGGCGGAGCCGCTCGACCGCCACGGCGCGGTCTATGAGATGCGCCACGGTGAGTTCGGCCCGGAGCTGGCGCACGAAGGCGCGCGGGTCGAGATTCCTTGGCTGATCGGCGGCGATTTCGCCCTGCTGCTGCACCAGCCGCGGGGCATCTTCGATTTGACCGGGGACCAATGCCGCTTCCAGCCGCGGCCGCCGCATTGGCCCTTCCAGCACCGGGAACACGAACGGGCCGCAGCCAACGTAGCGGGACACGCCGCAACGGGCGCGCAGCGCCGGGAAGCGCCCGAGTCGCAGCCGCCCAACTCCCCGCGTTACGCCTTTCGTCACCAATCTCTGGATGCCGCGCCGCGGCCGTTGCCCGGCGCCGGCGCCGTTGACCGGCGCGGGCCCCAGCGCGGCTACGCCGCGCGTCCCGCTTACGCGCCCGGCTGGGCTGGGGACCCCGTCCGCCCCGGCCCAGCTGGCGCGCCGCCTTTAGATTTCTTCCTGATCCTGGGAGGCACGGCGGCGGAGCGGCTGGGCGAGTACTGCCGCTTGACTGGGCTGCCGCAGATGCCGCCGCTGTGGGCCTTCGGCTACCAGCAAAGCCACCGGACCATTTGGAGCCGGGACGTGGTGCTGGGCGTGGCGCGGGACTTCCGCGAGAAGCGCCTGCCCTGCGACGTGCTCATCTATCTCGGCACCGGCTTCTGCCCATCGGGCTGGAACACCGGCAACGGCTCGTTCGATTTCAATCCCCGCGCCTTTCCCGATCCCCGCACCATGATCGCGGCTTTGCACCGCGAGCACTTCAAGATCGTCCTGCACGTGGTGCCCTTCGCCGACAAGCTGGTGGGGCAAGCGAGCGACCCCTGCCCGCTGGACCGCTTCAGCGATGAACAAGCCGGCTGCTATTGGGACGAACATCGGCGCGATTTCGCCTGGGGCGTGGACGGCTGGTGGGCGGACGAAGGCGACCGCATGCATGCGGCTTCGCGGCTGAACCGCATTCGCATGTACTGGCAGGGCGAGCAGCTGTCCCGGCCCAATCATCGCCCCTATGCCCTGCACCGCAACGGCTACACCGGCATGCAGCGCTACGCGCCGCTGCTGTGGTCGGGCGACACGCTGTCGCAGTGGGAGACGCTGCGCACGCAGATCGCCGTCGGGCTGAATACCGGGCTCAGCGGCATCCCCTATTGGGGCACCGACACCGGCGGCTTCGTACCCACGCCGGAGTTCACGGCGGAACTATTCCTGCGCTGGTTCCAGTTCAGCGCCTTTTGCCCGGTCTTCCGCGGCCACGGCCGGGCCTGGATGCTGCGCCTGCCGTGGGGCTGGGACATGGGCACGACCGGCCCGCGGGAGATGGGCCGCGACGACGCGGCGCTGCCGCCGCCAAGTGCACTGCACAACACACAGGTCGAACCGATCTGCCGCAAATATCTCGACCTGCGCTACCGCCTGCTGCCGTATCTGTACAGCGCCATTCACCAGACCCACCGCACCGGCATGCCCATCATGCGCGCCCTGTGGCTGCACTATAGCGACGATCCGCGCGCCGCCGCCTGCGCGGATCAATATCTGTGGGGCCGGGACATCCTAGTCGCGCCGGTGGTTCAGCCCGGGGCGAAGCAGCGGCGGGTGTATCTGCCCCGCGGGGTTTGGCATGACTTCTGGACGGGGGAGACGTTGACCGGTGGGCGGGAGATCACCCGCGTTGTGAACCTAGCCACCTTGCCGTTGTATGTCCGCGCCGGAGCGGTCATTCCCAGCGGCCCGGTCAAGCAATATGTCGGCGACCCCGTGCCCGGACCGATCGAGCTCACTGTCTATCCCGGCGCCGACGGCGCGTTTTTCCTCTACGACGACGACGGCGAAACCTTCGACTACCGCCGGGGCGATTGGATGGGCGTGCGGCTGCGCTGGTCGGACCGGGAGCGGCGGCTGCAAATGAGCCTGGCGCCGGGCTCGCGCGTCCGCTCCGGACCAGGCGAGCCGGCGGGCGAGCGCCGCTTCCGCGCCCGCATGGCGGCGCGGGGAGCCGCGCCGGGCCCGGCGCAGGACGTGGTCTTTCGCGGCGCGCCGGTCAGCATTCGCCTGTGACCGCCTCCCGCCGCCGATCGGCTCGGTTCGCCGCCGCCTGCCCAGCGGCAGTGGGACGGCCGTCCCGCTGTCCATGCAGGAGCCGATCCCCGCCAGGCAGCAGGCGAGGATGTGTGCCCCATCTTCCTTGCCCCAATCGCGGCAGCGAGTCCGCGCGCGCGCCGCCGGCGCAGGCCGGCTAAAACCGGTACGCGAAGCCGAGCGAGGCCTGGGGATTGTTGGCGAAGAAGCCGGCGCTGGGCAGGTCGCGCGTGGACTGCGCATTGCTGACCCAGACATCGCCCAGGTCGAGGCGGACCAGCCAATGGCGCGACGCATCCAGCTGCAGCGAACCGCCGCCATCCAGCGCGAAGTGGTTCTGCGCTGCGGAGCCCCCGAAGCCCGTGCCGCCGGGCGACGGTGGCAGCGACCCCGGCTTCGCGAAGACGATGCCCGGCCGCGCATAGAGAAACAGATGCAGGGGGCCTAGGGACAAGGCGCGCAAGCGTGGGCCAATGAAGACCTGGTGGAAGCCGGTTTGCAACTGGCCCTGGCCGGGCACGTCGTCCCACTCGGCATCCAGGCCCAGCGGGCCGAGGACGCGAACCGTGAGGCGCAGGCCCCAGCCGAAATAGGCGCAACGGCAGGATTCGATCGTGGTCGGAAAATTGCTGAAATTGAACGAGGGCATCCTCGCCCAGACGCTGGTGCCCTGCACGCCGAAGGTGAAGCGGCCGCGTGATTGGGCGCGGAGCCGCGGCGCGAACAGCAGGAGAGCGGCGAGTGAAATCAGCCCCGTCGCCAGCGCGCGCCAAGGGCGACGCGCGGCGCGGCGGCCATGGGGCCCGTGCCAGTCCATTCGAGTCACTGTGAGTTTCCCCCCCTAGATGCAAACTTAGATGCAAACGATCTATGGCCAACAGACCACGCCGGCAACTTCGTTGTCAAGCCGCGCACCGCCAAACGGGAGCCTTAAAAGCGGTAGGCGAAGCCGAACGAGACGTGGGGATTGAGCGCCGGCAGCGCATTCGGGGGGCCGATGCGATTGTTGCAGCCTGATCCCACTGGCCAGAGTTCGCCAACGTCCATACGCCCGAGCCAGCGGCGACCGAGGTCAAAGGGGAACGTCAGGCCCGGGTTCAGGGAGAAATCGTTCTCTGGTCCGAGCACTCCGCGAACGAACCGAACAGGCAGGCCGCGCGGCGGCCGGCCATTCCGCGCCGCCGGCCGCCGGCGGGATGGAGCCGCACGCCGCCGAGCGCGGCGCTACGCTTCCGCGCGGGCGGCGGCGAGGGCGGCGTGGACATGGGCCAGCAAGGGCGGCAGGTGCATCACATCGCAGCGGTTGTAGGCGACCAGAAGCTCGCGGGCGGCGCGGTCGCCCTCGTTGCGCCAGGCCCACCACAGCCGCACCGCATCCCATCCGTCCAGGCCGTGCAGCGCGACGGGCCGTTCGATGCCGATCAGCGGTTCCAGGCGCTTCAGTCCGCCCTTCAGCCCCGCCTTGGGCGCGGCGAAGCGCAGGTCAATGTGCGCCGCCGGCAGCGCGCGGCGCGGCAGTCGCCGGCCGAAGTAGCGGCGCAGGGCGGGAACGTCGAAACCGGCGCCGTTGAAGGTGACCAGCACCTGCGCGCCACAGGCCTCGAGCCATTCGGGCAGGTCATCGAGATTCTCCTCGGCGAGAAAGGGGAAATAGCGCTCGCCGTCGGAGACGCCGACCAAGGTGATTTCTTCCTCGTCGCCGGCGGCGCCATTGGTTTCGATATCGAGGTAGAGGCAGCGGGCGGCGAAACCGCCATAGAGGCGCCAGATTTCTCCGTAACGCGCCAAGGCCGCGAAATGCGCCGCGTCGCCGGCGGTCAAGGCGGCTTCGGCGGCGGGGAGATGCTCCGCCAGCCGCGCCGCCAATCGCGGCGGCAGCTGCGTTGCGGCGGGCCGGCTCCAGCCGCCGGATTGCGCCGCCGCCAGCGCCAACGACCAATCCGTGTAGCCCGCTTTCCACAGCGCCCGCTCCGCCGCCGGGCCGATGCCGGGAATGTGCAGGAAGGTCCGGCGCAGCAAATTCAGCGGGGCGGAAACGGCGGCGGCGGACATCCGGCGGCGGCTAGGTAACGATGCGGCCGTCCTTCATGTGCAGCGTGCGGTGGGCGAAGGCGGCGGCCTCGGGGTTGTGGGTGATCATCAGGATGGTCTGGCCAAGTTCGCGGTTCAGGTCGCGCAGCACCGCCAGCACGGCGTCGGAGTTTTGTGAATCGAGATTGCCGGTGGGCTCATCAGCCAGCAGGATGGTCGGGCGGTTCACCAGGGCGCGGGCGATGGCCACGCGCTGCTGCTCGCCGCCGGACAACTCCGCCGGGCGATGCCGCAGGCGGGGGCCGATGCCCAGGCGCTCGATGATCTTGTCGCGCCACTCGGCGGGCCCGGCGGCGCGGCCGGCGATGTCCCGGGCCAGCTCGATGTTGTCGGCGGCGTCCAGCGTGGGCAGCAGATTGAAGCGCTGGAAGACGAAGCCGATTTCGCGCTTGCGCAGCGCGGTGCGGGCGGCGTCGGAAAGCGCGCCGTACTCCCGGCCCTCGATCACCACTTCCCCGCTGGTGGGGTGCGTCAGCCCGCCAATGACGTGCAACAAGGTGCTTTTGCCGCTGCCCGAGGCGCCGACGATGGCCACGAACTCGCCCGCCTCGACCGCCAGCGAAACGCCGGCCAGGGCGCGAACGCCGGTCTTGCCTACGTAAAACACCTTGCTGACATCGCGAACCTCGACAATCGGCATGAGAGACGATTTTCGCATGCCGGAACGCGTACAGGACGCGGACCGCCCGCGGCGCGCGGCGGCGGCCCCGGCACTCCGCCGCGCGGACCGGCGCAATTCCAGCCGGCGGGCCCTAGTGCGGCCAGTGCTGGTGGTAGTGGGGGAAGGCGCGGTAGAGTTCGCCGCGGCCGGTGTTGGACATCTCCGGCACGTTGTGCCAGATGTGGACGTCATCCAAGCTGGCGGCGACGATGTTGGCCACCTCCATGCGCACGTTCATCTCCGGGCCGCCGGGCAGGACGGTGGGACCGTCGAAGCGGGCGGCGAGCATGATGAGGTAGCTGTCGGTGACGGGATCAATCCAAATATCCGTGCCCGTCCAGCCGGTATGGCCGAAGGAGCCGATGGGGAACAGCGTGCCGCGGTTGCGGGAGAACGAGGAGTCCAAGTCCCAGCCCAGGCCGCGGATATTGGGATTGCCTAGCGGCGTCTGCGGCGTGGTCATCTTCAGCACGGTCAGCGGGCCCAGGATGCGCACCCGCTTGTAGCGGCCGTGGGGCTGGCGCACGCGCAGCACGCCGCCGTTCAGCAGGCACTGGGCGTAGCGGCCGAGGTCGCGGGCATCGGAAAACAGGCCCGCCAAGCCGCTCACCCCGCCCATGGCGGTCGCCGTGGGATCCTGCACCTGGCCCCAGCGCAGATGGCCGTCCAGGAATTGCGTGGGCGCGATGCGATAGCGCCATCTCTTGGGCGGCAGGAAGCGCGTGCTGGTCATGCCCAGCGGGGCGAAGACGTGCGTTTCGGCGTAGACGTTGAGCGGCTCGCCGCTGAACTTCTGCACCAGATAGCCGAGCACGATGAAGTTGATGTCGCTATAGACGAACTTCTTGCCCGGCGGGTTGATCAGGTGGGCTTGGGAAACCAGCCACAGGGCATGCTTCAGGCCATGCCAGGGCACGTCCACGTTTTCATTCGCCGGCCAGCCGGGAAAACCGGTCGGCGGCAGGTGCAGGATTTGCAGCAGACGCGGAGTGGGAATGTCGGGTGGCAGGCCGGAGTAGTGGGTCAGCAGCTCGCGCATGGTGACCGCTTCCTTGCCGTTGTGGCCGAAGGCGGGCCAGTAGTGCTCGACGCGCGCGTCGAGGCGGAACTTGCCCTCCTGATAGAGCTGCATGATGGAAGGCGTGGTGGCCACCACCTTGGTCACCGACGCCATGTCGAAGATGGTGTCGAAGCGCATCGGCCGCTCCGGCTGCAACATGCGGCTGCCGAACGCGCCGCGGTAAATAATGTGGCCGCGATGGCCGGCCAGGATCACCGCGCCGGGGATGACCCCGTTGGCGATGGCCTTTTCCACCACCGGCGCGATGTGGCCGAGCAATTTCCAGTTGACGCCGCGGACGTGGGGAATCACGACTTTCTCGGCGCCGGGAGGAAAATGAAATTTGGGCTGGGGGGTCTGCGCGGCGGCGGGCAGAGCGAGGGTGCCCGCGAGAAGCAGTGCGGCGCAAAGCGCGGTGGGCCGAAGGGAGCTGGGCATAAGAGCCCAGCATACCCGCCGCTCGGGCGGGCGGCGCGGGAAAAGTGCCGTTGGGTGTGCGGCGGCGAATCGCGAGGGCGGCGCGGCCCAAGGTTGCCGCGCCGCAGCGCCGGTCAGGCCGCGGCCCGGTCTGGCCCCTCGTTACGCCCACGGCGCGGACCCCTGCCCGCGCCGGCGCGGCGGGCTGCCGCCACTCCGGCGGCGGCGCCGCCGGCGGCAAGCAAGACGACGGCGCCCAACGCCAATCGGCGCCGCAAGATGAGCCCGCGCCAGCCGCCGCGCGGCGTCATGGGCGGAGCGCTAGGTTGGAAAAGATTGCCGTCGCTGCGTGCGGCGCCGCCGCGGGCAAATAGGGTCCGCGGGACAATGGCTTCGGCCAGCCATTCATAGGCGCTGGGCAGCGCCTTATGGCCGATGACGGCGAGGCGGCCGCCGCCGCCGACGTAGACCATGCGGCGGGGATGCAGCGTGCAGCGGAGGATGGCGCGGGCCACCCGCTCCGGCCCGTACAACGGCGGCAGCGGCTGAATGCGCCGGCCGGTGCGATTCGCTCCATGCCGCCAAATGGGCGTGTCCATGGCCGCGGGAGCGATGGTGGAGATGGTGACGCCGGGCGGATGCGGCTCCAGGCGCAGGCAGCTATCGAGCGCCACGATGGCGTGCTTGGCGCAGATATAGGGGCTCATATAGGGCACGGACACCAAGCCCAGGGCGGAGGCGACATTGATCAGCCGACCGCGGCCGCGCGCGCGGAACAGCTCCAGCGCCGCGCGGGAGCCGTGCAGCACGCCAAAAAAATTGACCTGGAGCGTTTGTTGGAAATCCGCCAGCGGCAGATCGGCGGCGCGGCCAAAGACCGCGACCGCGGCATTGTTGATCCAAATGTCCACGCCGCCGAAGCGCTCCACCGCGCGCTCCGACAGCGCCCGCACTTGCAGCGCATCGCCCACGTCGGTGGGAACGAGCAAGGCCTCGGCGCCGCGCTGCCGGCAGTCGGCGGCGGCGGCGGCGAGCGCTTCGGCCCCGCGGGCGGCCAACACCAGCTTGGCCCCGGCGGCGGCGAATCGGCGGGCGGCGGCGAGACCGATGCCGCTGGAGGCGCCGGTGAGGACCACGACGCGGCCGGCCAGCGGGGACGAAGCGGAGGTAAGGCTCATGGCGATGTGAGATGCAACCGGACCGCTCCCGGGATCACGCCGTTTGCGCTGCGCGGGGGCCGCGCCGTTGGGCGCGGGGAGCCACGCCGGCGCGAGACGTCATCGCCGCAAGAGGCAAGAAGCCCGCGGAACTCCGCCTGGCGGCCCGCCCCCGCGCGGCGAGGCGGGGTGGCGCAGCGGCCGCGGAGCGGCCGCGCGGGCCCGCGCCAGGCAATCGGCGGGCCCGGGCAGGCCGGCAGCGCCGGGGGAGAATCTTTTTTGACTTGGGCCACCATGCGCCGGCTCACTTCATCTCTCGGCTACGCATGACTCGGAAGCTGCCCCGAACTTCCCGCGCGGACGCGCCCCCGCTTCTGCTGTTTCTGCTGCTGATCGCCACCGGGGCGCTGGGCGCCGCCGCCTGCGCTCATGGCGCGGCGCAGACGCCGCGGCGAGCCGCGGCGGCGCACGCCACGCCCCCGATCGTCTCGCCCCATGCGCCCGGCCAAGGCGCC
Organism: Acidobacteriota bacterium; assembly: GCA_027315185.1. Taxonomy (GTDB): domain Bacteria; phylum Acidobacteriota; class Terriglobia; order Terriglobales; family SCQP01; genus JAKAUF01. The sequence goes on along the minus strand of DAHUYO010000032.1, from coordinate 12,197 downwards.
ATGCCCCGGCCGGCGCAATACATCCAAAACACCAATAACGCGCCGCTGGCCCCGGTGCCGGCCGGCGGCGTGCAGGTCCCGGCCTATCCCGGACCCGTGGCGGCGCAAGACGGCCAATGGACGATGCCGGGGGAGAATTTGGCCGATTGGCGTTATAGCGCCCTGGACCAGATCACGACGCACAATGTCGGGCGGCTGAAACTCGCCTGGACGTTTTCCACCGGTACGCTGCACGGCAATGAGGCGGCGCCGTTGGTGGTGGGCTCAACCATGTATGTGGTCACGCCCTATCCGAACATTTTCTACGCCCTGAACTTGAAAAAACATGGGGCCCTGAAGTGGAAGTTCAACCCGCATCCCGACCCCTCCTCGCAGGGCGTGGCCTGCTGCGATACCGTCAACCGCGGCGCGATTTACGGCTACGGCAACATCTACTACAACCTGCTGGACGACCAAACCGTGGCGGTCAACGCCAAGACCGGAAAGATGGTCTGGAAGACCCGGCTGGACACCATCGAGCACGGCAGCACCATGACCATGGCGCCGATCCTGGCCAAAAACCACGTCATCGTCGGCAACAGCGGCGGCGAACTGGGGGTGCACGGCTGGGTCGCGGGCCTGGACGCGCGCACCGGCGCCATCGCCTGGCGCGGCTACAGCGAGGGCCCCGACAGCCAGGTGTTGATCGGCAGTGGGTACCACCCTTACTATTCCCAATTCCGCGGCAAGAATCTCGGCGTCAGCACCTGGCCGCCGGGCGATTGGCGCATTGGCGGCGGCGCCGGACCAGCCGGTGGTGAAAGGCGTGCGCGAGGACGTGCGCGACGTGCTGGTGACCGATGCGGTGGATGCGCTGCCCGATCACAAGGCGCTCTCGCCGGGCCCGTCTATTTGGCCGGCGTGGACGGCGCTGGCGGTAGCCGGGCTGTTCTATCTGCCCATGTACAGCCCGTGGTTCATCATTTTGGGCGGCATCGCCACGTTGGCGACGCTGGTGATGTGGTATTACCCGCGGCCGCCGCTGCTGGAGGCGGCGCAGCGGCAGGAGCGGTGGGCGGCATAGTCGCCGCCGGCGGCCTCACGTTGGCGGAGCAGCCGCACCGGCGCGGCGGAGGAGACGAAGGAGAATGAATGGCGACCTGCGGGAACCAGGAATATTGGACGTTAGCGATCTGCCCAGCGTCGTGTTTGGGGCGCGCGACCTGGTGTGGATGGGGAACTTTCTCTATTTGCTCACCAACTTCATGTTCATGGCCGTGCTGGTGGCGGCGTTTTTCTATCTGCGCACGCGGGTGACGCCCTGGCCGCCCAGCGCGCCCAATCCCGCCTGGACGCTGGGGTTGGTGGATCTGGGCCTGTTGCTGGGAACACTGTGGCCGAACACCGTGGCCCGGCGCGCGGCCCAGGCGGGTGACCTGGGCAAGGCGCGCGCGGCCATGTGGGGATTGACCGGCTTCGGCGCGGTCGCCATGATCGCCCGCATCTTCTTGTTCGGGCAGTTGAACATCCGTTGGGACAGCAACGCCTATGGATCCATCATCGTGGCCTTGGTGGCGTTCAACAGCGCACATCTATTGGTCATTTGGGTAGAAACGATAGTGCTGGCCGTTTTGCTCCATACGGGCCGGCGGACGGCGCGAACGTTCGTGAATTTGACCACCAACGCCAATTACTGGAACTTCGTCATCATCACCTGGTGCGTGGCATGGTTCATGGGCTACCCGCTCTCGCATTGGATTTAGCCGGGCGGGTCACGACAGCGGCGGGAGGTGGTTGTGGGAACGGTGCGTGAGGTGCGGATTGGCCCACGTCTGGGCTTTATATGGGCCATGCTGGCCTGCGGCCCACTGGCCCTGGCGCTGGATCTGGCCGTCAGCTACCCCGGTGTGCGGCACGCCTGCGTGACCGGCAACCACTGGGTGCTTCATCTGGTCACCGCCGGCGCCTGGGCCTTCAGCGTGGCCGGAGTGTTGTTCGCGCGTCACGCATTGCGCACGGAGTTTCCCTCCGACGCCTGGCGGGCGGGACCGCGCGCGATTGACCGCCGCTATTTCTTGACCTAATTGGGACTGGGATTGAGCATGGGTTTTACCATCGTGGTGCTGGCTATTGCCATTCCCAAGTGGGTGATCGGGCCCTGCCTGTAAAGCCGGCCTGCCCACCCGCCAATCGCAGCCGCCGACCAATGGCGGAGCGGGCAGAACGGTAAGCGTTGCATGGCTTCGACTCCGAAGCCGCGGCGGGCTTCGGGGATCTCACGGCATGGGGGGACCTCGTGGCAGGGATAGGCGCTACGCTGTGCGTGGCAGGACCCGAGGCCGAGGCTCCGGGAGAACCGGAAAAATCGCCGGCCGCCACGCTTCCCGTGCCTCGGGCTCGGGCTCCTCACGTACATTCATGCACGCCGCGGGCCCTCGCCCCGTCCCACAGAGCCCGGCTCGCCCTGGTTTGCGCGGCGCTCCGCTGCGCTCCGGCCTTCCGCTCGATCTTGGCATCGCCTGGCCCTTGCGGCGAACTCGCGTATTGCCGCCGATGGGCGGCCCCCAGCGCGCTCTGATTTGCATCTAGGACATGGTGATGTCCGGGGTGTTGTCCGCTCTGTTCTGGGCCATATTGGCGCTGGTGGCTTACACCTATGCCGGATATCCCGCGACTATTGGATTTCTCGCCTGGGCGCGGCCGCGCCCGTGGCGGCGCGCGCCGTATGCCGCCGGCGTGAGCATCATTCTGCCCGTGTATAACGCTCCCCTTTTGGCCACCCGCCAAATTCGCCGCCTGCTTGCCATGGACTATCCCGGCGAAGCCGAGTTGATCGTGGTCTGCGATGGGTCCCAGGACGGCACCTACGCCGCCATTTGCGCTCTCGCAGGCGAGCTGCGCGATCCCCGGATGCGAATCTTCACCTATCCGGAGCGGCGCGGCAAAGCCGGTGCTCTCAACCTGGCGGTCCGCCAGGCCAAGCTGGAAATCGCTCTGTTCGTGGATGTGCGGCCGGAACCGGAGCCGGGCAGCATCCTGCGCTTGCTGGAGAGTTTTGCTGACCCCAGCGTCGGCTGCGTGGCTGGTGAGCTGCTGTTGCGGCGCCAAGAGCAGGGCCCTTGCACCTCAGCCATCGGCGGGCTGTATTGGCGTTATGAACAATGGTTGCGCCGGCTGGAAGCGCGCGTGGACTCGCCGAGCGGAGTGTATGGCGGCTTTTACGCAGCGCGCCGCAGCCTGGTCCGCGCGCTGCCGGAAGACGTCGTCACCGACGATTTATTCCAGCCGTTGGCCATTGTCCGCCAGGGATATCGCTGCGTGTGCGACGACCGTGCCCGCGTCTGGGATGCTTGGCCGAAAGACATGCGCGCCGAGTTTGTCCGCAAGGTGCGTACGCTGGCCGGAAATTTCCAATTGCTGGAACTGGCGCCTTGGGTGTTGACCCGGGAGAACCGAATTCGGTTCCAGTTCGTCTCCCACAAGCTGCTCCGCCTGCTCGTCCCCTACCTGCTGGCGGCGCTTCTGCTCCTATCCTTGCTGCTCGCCGGCGAACCCGCATATCGGGCAATGCTGTGGGCCCAACTCGGAGCCTACGCCCTGGCGGCCGTGGGTCTGCTCTGGGATCGAAATCCCCTGCGCCGTATCACCGGCCCGTTCGCTGCGTTCACGCTGCTCAATTCCGCGGCCGTGGCCGGCCTCTATCAATTTCTGCATTGCCCGGATCAACTTTGGCGCATTTGGGCGCCGCAGGCGGCCGCGGACACCGCGACCGTCCTGCCGCCGGAACCCGCCGACCTGGCGGCGGACGGGGAGGGACGCACCCGGCAAGCCGCCTAAGCCGCACGCGCGGGCAACGCCTCGCCCATTGGCAGGCGTGGGGCTTAGCCGCGCCGCGGTTCGCCGCCCTCCATGCCGCGCTGTTGGCGCAGCAACGGATCGCTTATTGGTCGGTTATTGCTCGACCTTGAGAACCGCCAGAAAGGCTTCTTGTGGGATCTCGACCTTGCCCAGCTTTTTCATCCGCTTTTTGCCTTCCTTCTGCTTCTCCAGCAGCTTGCGTTTGCGCGTGATGTCGCCGCCGTAGCACTTCGCCAGCACGTTTTTACGCATCGCTTTCACCGTTTCCCGCGCGATGACCTTGCCGCCGATGCTGGCCTGGATCGGCACCTCGAACATCTGCCGCGGGATCAGCTCCTTCATCTTGGCGGCCAAGGCACGGCCGCGCTCATAGGCGAAGTCGGCATGGACGATCAGCGATAGAGCATCCACCGGTTCGCCCGCGACCAGAATGTCGAGCTTCACCAGATTGGAATCGCGGTAGCCGCTCAGGTGGTAATCGAGCGAAGCGTAACCGCGGGAGGCGGTCTTGAGGCGATCGTAAAAATCCAGCACCACTTCGTTCAGCGGCAACTCATAGGTCAACATCACCCGTCCCGGCCCGAGGTATTCAAAGCCCTTCTGCGTGCCGCGCTTTTGTTCACAGAGGGCGAGAATGGCGCCCAGCGATTCTTCTTGCGTGATGATGGTGGCGGTGATGATGGGCTCGGCGACGGTGGCGATCTCGCCGGTGGCGGGCAGCTTGGCGGGATTGTCCACTTCCAGCATTTCGCCGCCGCGCGTGGTGACGCGATAGCGGACGCTGGGGGCGGTGACCAGCAGATCGAGACTAAACTCCCGCTCCAGGCGTTCCTGCACGATTTCCATGTGCAAGAGGCCGAGAAAGCCGCAGCGAAACCCGAATCCCAAGGCGGCGGAGCTTTCCGGCTCGAAAAAGAAGGAGGAATCGTTGAGGCGCAGCTTCTCCAGCGCGTCGCGAAGCTCGGCATGATGGTCGCTTTCCATCGGGTAGAGGCCGGCGAAAACCATCGGCTTAATCTCTTGGAATCCGGGCAAGGCCGTGTTTGCCGGATGCTGCTCGTCGGTGACGGTGTCGCCGATCTGGGCGTCCGCGACGCGCTTGATATTGGCGATGACCAGGCCGACTTCGCCCGTTTCGAGGGTTTCCGTTTCCACCGCTTTGGGTGTGCGGACGGCCAGCGCCTCCACCTGAAACGATTGCCCGGTGGCCATCAGGCGGATTTTTTGCCCGCGCGCGAGGCGGCCATCCATGACGCGGACCAACAACACCACGCCGCGATAGGGGTCAAACCAGGAATCGAACAGTAGCGCCCGCAGCGGCGCATCGGCGCGTCCCGGCGGCGGGGGGATGCGATGCACGACAGCTTCCAGCACCTCTTCCGTGCCCAACCCGGTCTTGGCGCTGGCGAGGATGGCATTGGAGGCGTCGAGCCCGATGACCGATTCGATCTGCTCCCGCACGCGCTCGGGATCGGCGCTGGGCAGGTCCACCTTGTTGATGACCGGGACGATCTCCAAGCCTTGGTTGACCGCCAGATAGGAATTCGCGACGGTTTGCGCCTCCACGCCCTGGGCGGCGTCCACCACCAGCAGGGCACCCTCGCAAGCCGCCAAACTGCGGGAAACCTCATAGGAGAAGTCCACGTGGCCGGGGGTGTCAATCAGGTTGAGCTGGTAGGTTTGGCCATCGCGGGCGGGGTAGCTTAGGCGCACGGCGTGGGCTTTGATGGTAATGCCACGCTCCCGCTCCAGGTCCATGGCGTCGAGCACCTGTTCCTGCATTTCGCGCGCGGTGAGGGCGCCGGTTTGCTCCAGCAGCCGGTCGGCGAGGGTGCTCTTGCCGTGGTCTATGTGGGCCACGATGGAGAAGTTGCGAATAAGGCGCTGGTCCACGGTATCTTTTCACTCTACCCGATGGACCTTGGCAGCTGGCGCGAGAAGCGGAAGCCCGGCCGGGAGGGCGCCAGGCCGGAGCCTGTGGCCGGGAAGCGCGCTCCCCCTGACAGACCGGCCAGGAGCGCCGATAGGCCGCCTGGCGTGGGGTCGGACGGGCCAGGGAAATTAGGTCCTGGGCCGTGGAAACCGCCAGCCGCGAGGCGGGAGCGTGGGATAATTCCTGCGGCGGGAGCGGATGGCGGCGGATATCTCCAAACGCCTGGAACGGGCGGAAAAGTGGCTGAACAAGGGCCGGGCAGCCGACGCCGTTGCCGACCTCGAAGCCTTGCTGCGCGAGAACCCCGAGGAAGAGCCCTTGGTCGAAGCCGTCGTGGAGATGCTGCTGGTGCACGATGAGCGCGCGCGGGCGGCGGAGATCCTGGGGCGGCGGTTTGACCGCTTGGTCCGGCTGCGGCGGCTGAGCCAGGTGCAGACGACGTTCGAGCGCCTGCAAAAAGTACAGCGCCAGCCCGGAAGCCGGTACATGGCCCTGGCGGGACTGCTGGAGAATGCGCGGCAGCCGCGCCCCGCGGAGTCGGCGTACCGGCAGGCGGCGGCGCTGTTTCGCGGGTCGGGACAAGCGGCCCAGGAATTGCTGGCTTGGCGCAACATTCTCCGCCTAAATCCCAAGGACTACTCCACCTGCTTGGAGGTAGCATCGCGGGCCGAGGCGGCGGGAGAAACGGAATTTGCCGGTCAGGTATACGCCACGGCGGCGGAACTCTCCCATGGCGACCCGCGCCTGCTGGAGAAAGCCTCACGTCTGTTACCGGACCGCGCGGATCTGCGCCTGGCCTATGCGCGAGCATTGCTGGCGCAAGGCAGCGCGCAAGCGGGGCGCACCCTCGAGGTGCTGGCGCCGTTGCGCTCGCAAGTCGCCAACGACGAGGCGGTGGCGGCGGCGTTTACCGATGCCTGGCTGGCTACGGCCAGCAACGAGGAGACCATCGCCGCGGCGCAAGAGGCGATCACGGCACGGCTGGGCGACGCAGCTGACACGGCCTGGCTGGAGCGGGGGTGGCGCTGTCTGCGCTTGCTGGCCCGGATGGGAACGCCGGGCGCGGCGCTGTTTGCCGCCACGCTCGAGCAACATGCGGACGTGGCGGATCCCGCCTGGCGCATCGCCTTGGATGGAGCGCTGGCCGATGGCCATGAGCATGGACTGATGCTGTATTTGGCGGCGGCATTCGAGCGCTTGGGACAGCCGGCCAAGGTGGTTAGCGCCTTGTACCAGTCGTTTGATTTGGCGCTGGCGGAGCGCCACTACGACATGGCGGCCGACCGGCTGGAGAAGATATTGCAGGTGGATGCGCACGAAACGACCGCCAGCGAAAAACTGGACCTGCTGCACGGCCATATACCCGAGCCGCGGTGGGCGGACCTGCACGCGCGGCTGCCCGCGGCGGACACCGACAGCGAAGCCGGCGAGGAACTCCTGGAAACGGGTGGCGGGGAGGCCTCCGGAGCGTCACTCGAAGACCTGCTGCTGCAAGCCGAGATATTTCTGCAATATCAATTGGGGTCACAGGCACGGGAACGCGCGCGCATCATCGCCCGCCTCTATCCCGGGGAAGAGGCGTACAACGAGCGGCTGGGCAAACTCTACGAAGCCACCGGTCTGCCGCGGGGTCAGGCGCCGCGCAGTGAAACGGCGCCCGCCGAAACACCGGCGCCGGCCGGAAGCCCGGGCGCCGCTAGCGCGACCAAACCCGCCGCGCCTCTAGCCGCGACCGCGACCGGATTCGCGCCGGCGATTGACGCCGCCGGCATTGTGCGCGCCTTGCACCGGGAGGCGACGCCGCGGCGGGTTTTTTTGGCGGCGGTCAATCAACTGGGCCGTGCCTGGAAAGCCGACCGCTGCCTGGCGGCGCAGTTCCATCCCGGCCAACCGCCGTCCAACGTGGTGGAATATTGCGCTCCCGGCGCCGCGGCGTCCGATCCGGCGTTTATCGCCCGGCTGCTGACGCTGGTCGAGGCGCAGCTCGCCGCCGGAGCGGGCTCGCTGCGACTGCCGCGGGCCAATGAGACCGCTCAGATCGCTCAGACGCTGCAAAAAATGGGCATCGAAACGCTGGTGGCGCATCCCCTGGAAGAGGGTGGCCAGGTTACCGGCGTGGTGCTGTTGGAATTTTGCCATGGGGAGCGGGAATGGGGCGGGCACGACGCGCAGACATTGGGGGGACTGGCGGAGCAGATCGTCATGGCGCTCGCCAACGTTCGGCTGCGCGGCTTGCTGCGGCAAATGACGGAGCTGGATGAGCGGACGGGATTGTTGCGCATTTCGTCCTTGTTGGAAGTGCTGGTCGCCGAGTGCGTCCGCGGCCGGGAGCAAAAATCGCCGGTGGCGGTGATGTGCGTGGAGTTGCTGCGGCCATCCGGCGAGCCGGCGCCGGACTGGTCCTCGCCCGAGTTGCGCAGTTGGCAGGAGCGCGTCGCGCAGCGGATTACCGCCTATCTGCGGCCGAACGACGCCGGCGCCAGCCTGCCGGCCCGGGATGCGCTGCGCTACGTCTTCGTCCTGCCCGAGACCGTGGCGGTGAACTGCTCCGCGGTGTTCCACAAATTACGCGGCGTGGTCGGGGACTTCACCTGGCCGGCTGGGGGTCCGGTGACCTTAGCGGGAGGCGCCGCCGAAGCCATCGCCGAGCCGGGGTTAGCCGCCGAGGATTCGGCCACTGACCTTTTGGACCGTGCATTGCGCGCCCTGGAGTTGCACCTGAAAGCGCCGGACAAGCCGATCCGCGTGGTGCCACCCACCCCAGTGCGGCATGGCGGCTAAGGATTACGGCGCTGCGGCGAGCTCGGTAGGGCCCTCGGTAGGGCCGTGGATAGGCGCTGGCCCCAGCCCCGGCTGCGGCGGGGCGTCCCGCTTGGATTGGCGCGGGGCGGAGCGCCGCTTCCTTAGCCGGGGGTTGGCTGCGGCGCTCCTCTGCGCGCCGCAGGGCGCGGGGATGTTCGCGGCCCTCCCGCGCCCGCTGGCCCCGCGGGCACAAGGCCCGGCCCCCACGCGTAGCGACGGCGAATTCAGGACGTGATCGCGGTCAGGTCGCACGCCAGCCACCCGGGTTCCGTGGGCAGGGAGCCAACTGGTCGGCTACCAGGGGGCGTCTAAGTCGCTGGCGAACTTGCGTCCGAGAAGCCCGGAAATGGGTCGGCGGCCGGCGTTCGCGGGGGCGGCGCGCGAACGGTTGTGGGGGATTTAGCTCAAGGTGGATTGGGTTCGGCCGCAGTGCGCAGGGAGGAGCCGTCCCGGGGGCGAGCCGAGCGGCCCCTCCTGCACGCGGTCGCGTTGCTGCAATGGGTGCTGCCGGCCGCATTGCTGGCTTGCGCCGCTACCAACGTGGTGCGAGCCATCCGGGCCATCCCGTCCGCAAGCGACACGACCTACCCCGAGAGCGCCGTCATTGAGACCGCCCACTGGGCATGGCAGTCCCACCGCATCTATCCGTCGCTGGTCCGTCCGCCGTATACACCGGCGCCCTATGGCCCACTGTTTTATTTAGGCCTCGCTGCGGTCGGCAAGGCGCTGCATGGCGACAACTATGCGATTCGCATTGCGCTGCGGAGCCTGGTGTTTGCGAGCTACTTGCTGGCGGGGCTGGCGGTCTTCGCCTTGGCGCGCGATGCGGGAGCGGCGGTATGGGCGGCGTTGGCGGGCAGCGTGACCGCATTGGCGGCGCCGTTCGTGCTCTTCTGGAACGCCAGCGCCCGGCCGGATTTTCCGGCGCTGTTGCTCGCGCTGCTGGGCATTCGGATGATGGCCCATTCCAGGCGGCCAGGGTGGCGGACCGGGGTTGCGGCCGGAATATGGTGCGCCATGGGCTTTTTGATCAAGCAATCCATGGTGGCCGCGCCACTGGCGATCGCGGGCTATTTGGCGCTGCGGCGCTGGTATCGGCCGTTGGGCGGGTTCGTTCTGGCGGCGGGAGCGACCGCCGGCATGGTGGTTGCCTATCTGCTCCTGCGCGGCGAGCCGGTGTTACGAGACATGCTGCTGATGCGCCACGCACCGGCCGCCGTTCGGCCCGCGGTTGCCGTTGTTTCCAACGCGCTGGCTGGAGGGCTGGGGCTGCTGGTGGTCGCGGGAGGCGCGGCGGGCGCGGCCATGGCGCTGACGGGGAAAAACTCCCGGCTGCTTTTGGTGGGCATGTATGCGGCTCTGGCGGCGCTGGTGGCGATGCTGACGTTGCCGCAGGTGGGCAGCAATGTCAATTATCTGCTGGAACCGTGGATGGGAGCCTCGGTGCTGATGGCTTGCGCCCTTGGGCCGGCAGCGGCCAGCTGGCGGAGCATCGGCGAAGCGCTTCAGATCGGCGTACTGGTGGTCTTGATCGTGCTCGTCGGGCATGGCTGGGAAGCGATTCGCAGGGTGCCCGGCCCTCCCGCCTATCGCTACCACCGGCTGGCCGGGCTGCGGATTTTATCCACGGACCCGACGTTCACCGTGCGTGGCAGGGACCCAGAGCTGTTGGATCCGTATCTGGCCGATCTATTGCAGCACCGCGCCGGATGGTCTGCCGCCGGCGTCGCCGCGGAAATCAAGGAGCAGCGCTTCGACGTCATTTTTCTGACCGAAAATGGCGGCCGTCTTTCCACCTGGCATGGTAGGCCGCGGCTGAGTCCAGAGTTGGCAAAGCAGGTGCAGCGCTTCTATCGGCCGTTGTGCCGAACGGCGCGGGTGCTGGTGATGACACCGAAAGGGCTCGCGAAGCGCTTTTCCGTGTCGGATGCGTCGTTCACCTTGGGGCGCCGCTGTCGCACCGCGGCGTTGGGTGCATTCGGTCGGCCGTTCAATCCGGGGCCCGCTGCGGGACATTGATGGGCGCGGGCGTCCCGCTTCCGCGCCCGGCCGGGAGCTCCGCTCGCCCCAGCCCGGCCGGCCGGTCGCCGTTGCGCCGCCCCCGTAAAGGCTGGGGTCAGGCGGATGCACAGGGTGCAAATGCGGCGTAATGCACCGGGTTGACGTGCGCAGCTTAGGAAGCGGATTGGCCGAAGGCGGAAGCGAACAGGGCCAACCAACCGAGAATAAACAGCGTGCCGCCGACCGGAACCAGCGGCAGAAGGGCATTGCCGCCGGCGGCGGCCACGTAGAGACCGCCACAGAAGAAAATCTCGGCGGCCACAAAACACCACCCGGTGATGCGTACGGCGGTGCGAGGCCAGCGCGGAGGGACGCTGGCCAACAGCAGGCCTATTCCGAGCAGTGCGGCGGCGTGGACCAGGCCGTACTGCGCGGCAATGCGCGCTAGGTGGGCGCGGTGGGGGTGGGAGCCTAGGGCATGATCGGCGGCAGCGCCGGCGATTACGGCAGCGGCCCCAGCCAACCCGGCAAAACCAAAAATGAATCGGCGCACGGGCCAATATAGCCCGCCGGGCGGGCGGCGGCAACTCGCTCGCAGGGCGCCGATTCGCCCGGCCAACGGCGGAATGCGGCAGGCGAGCTTGTAGGGAGGCCGACAAAGCAAAGCGCCCGCCGGGCAATATGCGCGGCGGGCGCTAGCGAGAATTAATTCGGCGGCGTCCTACTCTCCCACCCGGCTGCCCGGGCAGTACAATCGGCGCTGAGGGGCTTAACGGCCGTGTTCGGGATGGGAACGGGTGGAACCCCCTCGCTATGGCCGCCGAAACTAGGTGATCCGGAACCGCGTGGCGCGGGTTAAGCGCCAGCGGGCGGACCAAAACCGAAAATTGCAAGGACCAGCTTCCAAGCCTCCGAAGCGAGGGTGGCAGGTTCGCCACGTCGCTCACTTCGGGGTGGAACCCCTGCCATTGGCAGGGAAGGGCAAAGCCAAATTCGCGCCCCCGAAGGGGCCGCGGATGAAATTGTGGTCAAGCCGAACGGCCGATTAGTACGGGTTAGCTGCATCCGTTGCCGGACTTCCACATCCCGCCTATCGAACGGGTGGTCTTCCCGTGGCCTTCATACCCCTTAAGGGGTTGGGAGATCTCATCTTGGGGAGGGCTTCGCGCTTATATGCCTTCAGCGCTTATCCCGACCGAACTTCGCTACCCAGCGGTGCCGCTGGCGCGACAGCTGGAACACAAGAGGTTCGTCCATCCCGGTCCTCTCGTACTAAGGACAGGACCCCGCAAATCTCCTCCGCCCACATCAGATAGGGACCGAACTGTCTCGCGACGTTCTGAACCCAGCTCACGTACCGCTTTAATGGGCGAACAGCCCAACCCTTGGAACCTTCTACAGCTCCAGGATGCGATGAGCCGACATCGAGGTGCCAAACCGGAGCGTCGATATGAACTCTTGGCTCCGATCAGCCTGTTATCCCCGGCGTACCTTTTATCCGTTGAGCGATGGCCCTTCCATGTGGAACCACCGGATCACTAAGGCCTGCTTTCGCACCTGCTCGACTTGTAGGTCTCGCAGTCAACCTGGCTTATGCCTTTACACTCGGCGGCTGATTTCCAAA
>DAHUYO010000031.1 GCA_027315185.1 Acidobacteriota bacterium | reverse complement strand
GTGCGGCTTGAAGAGTTGGAACGCGTAATACGTCGTCGTCCGCACGCAGCGCTCCCCGTCCGGCCCATCCGTCACCAGCAGCGATTGCAGGACATTGACGATCTGCGCGATGGCGCACAGGCGCAGCCGGTGCGCCTGGCGGTTGAACATGTTCAGTCCCAGCCCCGCCGCCACGCCGCTGCGCATCGTCGCCGGCTGGTACAGCATCCCGTACCGCTTCTGCTGCGCCCGGCTCAGCCGGTCCCATACCCCCCATTCATCCAGCACCAGCCCCACGCGGTCGCCGCGCGGATAGCCGTCCAGGATCGCCCGCTGCTGCCGGATCGCCGCCTCCACCTTGGCGAAGATCGCCAACTGCCGGTCCATCGCCGCCGCCGTGAACTCCGCCGGCGCGTCCGCTCCTCCCTCGTAGTAATGCATCGAGACGCCCGAGGGCCGCATCCATTGCAATCCGTCCATCAGCCCCCGCATCCAGTAGCCGTCGTTGCCGTTCGGCCCGCTGGCGATCAGGTACGGATTCACTCCGCCCATCGGCCGCAGAAAGGTCGCGAACTGCCGGTATTTCAGGGCGTATTCCTTCGGCGTCATGTTGCCGCCGCAGCCCCAGCTCTCGTTGCCCACGCCCCAATACCGCACCCGGAACGGCGCCGGCGAACCGTTCTTGGCCCGCAGCTCCGCCAGCGTGCTGCCCGCCGGAAAATTGCAATACTCCATCCAGTCGCGCAGCTCTTCCGGCGTCCCGGTGCCCACGTTGCCCGCCAGATACGGCTGCGCCCCGATGCGCCGGCACAGGCCAATGAACTCATCCGTGCCGAAGCTGTTGTCGTCAATGACGTCGCCCCAGGCGATGTTCACCGTCTTCGGCCGCTCCGCCCGCGGCCCGATCCCGTCCCGCCAGTTGTAGGTGTCGGCGAAGCAGCCGCCCGGCCAGCGCAGCACCGGAATCCCCAGCTCGCTCAGGTACCGCACCGCCAGCGCCCGGTAGCCGTCCACGTTGGGAATCTTCGACTTCGGCCCCACCCACAGCCCGCCATAGACGCAGGAGCCCAGATTCTCGGCGAACTGCCCGTGAAACTCCGGCCGCACCAGCCCGATCTCCTGATCCAGCCGCACTGTCAGCGCCACGGCGCTCGTGGGCAGCGCCCAGCCCAGCCCCGGCGCCGCGCAGGCCGCCGCCGTCGCCGCGCCAGCGGCCAAAAACCGCCGCCGGGAGATCGTCCCGGGCTGCATGGCATCCTCCCGCGTCATGCGATTCCCGCTCGCTCCTTGGCCCGCCGGATGATTGCCGCCATGATGTCTCGGTGCTCCGTGAAGGTGTCGTCCACCACCGTGATCGTCGGGATTTCCGCCGGATCCAGATTCAGCGTCTTGGGATTGAACCGCCCGAATCCCGCCTCATATACGCCCGTCGAGCCCCGCCCCGGCGCCGGCGTGCTCAGGTGCTCGAACGCCCGCGCGTATTTCTTGAACGCCGGCGGATAGCCCCGCTCGGAGAACACTTGGAACAGCGGAATGAAGCCGAGCAGCGCGTCATAGGACATCTCCCCGCAGGCGATGGCGTGCGGGTGTTTGCGCCGCAATCCCGTCACCAGCTCCCGGATCCCAGTGAAGATGTCCCCCTGGCGGTTGTTCACCCAGCCGCCGGCGATGTCGAGAAAATATCCGTCCGCGTGGTATTCGCGCAAGATCGCGGAAATTCGCCCCCCCAGCCAATCCCGCCACGCCGCCACTCCCAGGTTCATGAACGGCGAATTGCCTTCGTCGTGCCGATCGTTGTCCCAATCCACCCAGTCCAGAAAATACGGCCGCCCGCTGGGCAGAATCGTCGCCCCCGCCGCGACCTTTTCGTAATCCGGCAGCCGGTCGTTGGCCGCGTCGGAGCCGAACATGGGCATGAAGCGAAAGCCCTGGCTGTGCCCATGGTCAATCAGCCGCCGCATCCCCTCCGGACCGCCCAGCCGCGGATCGGGCTGATAGGCCGGATAATTCCAGTAATAACGCCCGTCCCAGGCGGGCAGGAACACCAGCACCCGCTCCGCCGGTATCTGCCCCGCCACCCAGTCCAAGGTGCGCGACATCTTGTCGAAGTCGTTGAAGATGTAGCCCGTCCAATCCATGCCATGCAGCGCCACCACCAGCGCCACGTTCCGCAGCCATGCCGGCACGTCGCTCCGCGTCCGCCAGTCCGGCAAATCGAAGACCCGTTCCACGTGCGCGAAATGCGGCCGGAAGGCCGCGTCTTCCTCGCCCGCCCAGGTCAGCCGCCACGGCGCCGGCGCAATTTCCTGCCGCCGCCGCCAGCCCTCCGGTTCATAGGTCAGCTCCACGCGGTAACCATCCGGGCCGGGCTGGAAATAGAAGCGATGCGCGTGCACCGCCGTATCCCGCGCCGACAGGCTGAAATATTTCCGCCCCGCCGCCGGCCTATCCGCCTCGATCACCGTCAGCGGCGTGTTCATGCCTCCCGCCAAGAACAGCGAGTCGCCGCCGAAGGGATAGCCGAACAGCAGCTCGTTGTCCCGCGGATCGAAGAAGGACCCGCCGCCCGGCGACACCCGTCCCCGCGGCACGCCGCGTACGATGGCGGTGATCGCCTTGATGGCGTAGTCGTCCGCCTTCCGTCCCGCCGGCGGCACAACGTGTGCCCGCGCCCGGCATTCCACCCCGCTCGCCACCGGCCGCAGCTCCGCCGTGAATCCGCCTTCGGCGCTTTGCAGCCCCCCGGCGAAAATCAGCCGCCGGCAAACGATGTCCCAGCCGCCGCCCGCCGCCGCATGCGCCTCCAGCGCCGCCGGATCGGGCCCATAGGCGTTCTCGAAGGTGTACAGGCGGAAGGAAAATTCCAGCCCCCGGTACGCCACCGACGGCTCGGGAAAATTGAAGCTGAATTTCAAAAAGGCCCGGCCCCGCGGCGGAATGTACACCCCGCTGGTGCTGTTCAGCTTCAGAATGGTTCCGTCCGCCGCCGGCGCCGCCAATGCGGCCCCGTTTGCGCCCGGTGACGCCGCGCTTCCCGCGTCCGCCTCGGCCGGGCCGCGCGCAGCGGCGTCATTCGCGCCCGGCAACGCCGGTCCCAACATCGCCCCCGCCCCCAAGGCGGCGGCGCCCTTCAGCACGCTGCGACGGTCAGGCATCGTCCCTCCGGGCCCGGCCCGGGCGGAATGGTAGCGTTTGCATGAAGCTGCAAAGTACCCCCGCTCTCCTCCCGCTGTCAAGCACGCCGCAATCGCGTGCGGCGGCGCACATCCGGCGCGGCCCGGCCTGCTCGCTATCGCGCTGGCGGCGGCGCGGTCGAGGCCCGGACCACCAGCTCCGGTTCCACCAGCCACTCCCGCGGTGGCGCGGCCGCCGCCTTGGCGGGGTTCCGCTCCACCGTCAGCGCATGGAAGGCCATGCGTCCGATCGCTTCGCGGGGAATATCCAGCGTGGTCAGCGGCGGCGCCGCGAACTGCGCCAGCCCGATGTTGTCGTACCCCACCACGCTGATCTCCTCCGGGACCTTCAGCCCCTGCTCCCGCAGTTCCCCCAGCACGCCCAGCGCCATGAAGTCGTTGGCGCACAAGATCGCCGTCGGCTGCGGCCGGCTGGCCAGCACGCTCCGCGCCGCCCGCTTGCCTCCCGGCGGGTCGTCCGCCTCCATCGCCAGCGCGTAATGAATCCGCCCGTCGTATTCCTTCATCGTCGCCAGGAACGCCTCCCGCCGCCCCTGCAACGGCTTCAGCCCCGGGTGGTGCCCCACGAACGCCATCCGCCGGTGCCCCAGCGCGTACAAATATTCCACCGCCTTGCGGATCCCGCGCTCGTAGTTCACCTTGATGCTGGTCACGTGCGGCCCCGGCTGCCCCACGTCGTAGATCACCGTCGGCATGCGGCTCGCCGCCAGCTCGGCTTGCAGCGCCGGGTCCATCTCGGAAACGATGATCGCCGCCCCCGCCGCGCGGAATTGCAGCAGCTGATGCACCGCCGCCAGCAGCCGTGCCCGGTCGTAGCCGGTGTTCTGCACCGTCACGTCGTAGCCGTGCTCGTGTGCCTCGCTCTCCATCGCCCGGAAGATATCCAGAAAGAACGGATTCTCCAGGTTGGAGACCACCAGCCCCACCGTGCGGCTCTTCCCCGCCGCCAGCAACCGCGCGTGCAGGTTGGGATGGAAATTCAGCTCGCGGATCACCCGTTCCACCGCCTTGCGCGTGGCCGGGTTCACCAATGCGGATTGATTGAGGACGCGGGAGACGGTGGTCGTGGACACCTTCGCCCGCCGCGCCACTTCAGCTAGAGTCACTGCGCACGCCGTCGGAGAATCATTCGCCGCTCATTCTATCAAGCCGCCTATCAAGCCGCTTGCAGACCGGTCGCCCGCTGGCCGCCACCGCCCAGCCCACCACCAGACCGCCCGAGCGGGCAAGCGCAGCGAAGCGGGGTGGCAATCAATGCCGCAAGCCAGGCGATGCCGCAGGCAATGAGGGCCGGGAGGTGTACTCAGATGTACCCGACCCGGCCCGAATTGCCGAGAACGAAGCGTGGCGCCGCTTATCGCCCCGCCCGCTCCTACGCCTGCCGGCCCCGCCACCGCCGCGGCTTATAGTGCGCCGGCCAGTAGACCGCGAACTGGGAGTCGCGCACCTGATAGAACGGCCGCAGGGGCACCGTCTGGCTTTGCCCCGCCAGTTGGAAGCGCAGCGGCTCGCCGCGGACCTGCTCCACCCAATTCGCCTGATCGGGATGATCGAGCTGCAAGGTCGGCACCTTGGCCGGCTGGCCCCACGGCCCGCTGTTGCCGTAGCGCATCTTTTGCGTGATCCCCGCCTTGCCGAAGTCGCCCGCCAGGCAGACCGGACCGTACATCATCGCCACCAGCTCCGGGTTGCCGTGCAGCGTCTCGGCGTGCAGCTGCATCGGCAGGTCCATCTCGACGCGGTCGCCGTTGCGCCAGCGCCGGCGCAGGGACACGTAGCTGCTGGGATTGGAAAACACCGGCAGCGGCTGGCCGTTCAGCTTCAGCCCGCCGCCCTGCGCCCAGTACGGCACCCGCAGGTTCAGCGCCAGCTCCTCGCGCGGCGCCGCCACCACCGTCAGCGCCGTGCCCTCCTGCTCCGGGAAGCTGGTGTCCTGCCGCAGCCGCAGGTTCATCTCCGGCGCGTTCAGCTCGGAGGCGATGAACAGATTCACGTACACGCCGTGCTGGTCGTGGAAGTAAATCGTGTCGTTCATCTTGGAGAACTCCTCCATCCCGGTGCCGGTGCAGCACCAGAAGGAGTCGAACGGCGTGTTGAACGTCCGCCACAGCCCCGGCCGCAGCGCCACGTAGTACTGCTTCAGCCCGTGTTCTTCCTGCGTGCCCAGCCGGCTGTTGAACAGCGTGCGCTCATAGTAATCCATCGCCGCCGGATCGCCCGACCAGCCGAAGATGTGCCGCGTCAGCTTCAGCATGTTGTAGCCGCAGCAGCATTCCTCGCTCGCCGGGCCCACCGCCATGTGGCCGGGATCGTGCTGCCAATATTCGTTGTTGCTGGTCCCACCCGTGGCGTAGGCCCGCTCGCCCGTGATCTCATGCCAGAAGTAATCCGCGATGTTGTAATACCGCGGCTCGCGCGTCAGCTCATAGCCCCGCGCCGCGCCGATCACCTGCGGGATGTGCGTGTTCGCGTGCAACCCCTTCAGCTCGTCGCGGTGCGCCTGGAGGGGATCAAAGAATGACGCCGTTTCGAAGCGCCGCGCGATGGCGACGTACTCTTCCTTGCCGGTCACCGCATAGAGGTTGTACATCACCTCGTTCATGCCGCCGTACTCGGTCAGCAGAATCCGCTGCATCAGGTCGTAACTCAGCGGCTGCGTCCACCGCCCGACCCAGCCCGCCAGCCCCTCGGCGGTCTTCAGCGCCTGCTCGTTGCCGCAGTGGACGTACATGTCCAAATGCCCGGCCAAAATCTTGTGCAGCGTGTAGAACGGCGCCCACACCGGCTTGCCTTCCCGCAGCCGGTCGAAAAAGCTGACCGGAAACGCGCTCAAGTAGCCGTTGCCATGCGCCTTCTGACAGGCCGCCAAAGCATCCACCAGCCCGTAGGCCTTGCGCTTCAGGCTTTCATCCCCGGTCGCCGCGTACATCAGCGCGCAGGCGGAAAGATAATGGCCGCCGCTCAGGTGCCCGCGCAGCTCCACCTTCGGCGCCTCCCAGCCGCCCAGCGGCTCCGCGTTCGAAGGCAGCCCGGCGGTGATGCGGAACATGTGCGCCAGCCGGTCGTTGGGCAGCAGGTGGAGGTAGGCCTGGTTATGGTTCCGCGCCGTGAGCACCAAACCCGGCCGCAGCGCCACCTGATGATTGCGGAACGGCTCCGGCCGCCAGGACACCAACTCCCGATGGCCGGGGGCGGTGCGGCCGGGAATCGTATCCAGGACGGGATCTTGCGCGTAGCCGCGGCTGCGCAGGGCGGCGGGCAGCAGCGCCGCTCCGGCGGCGAGTTGAGTGACGAAGGCACGGCGGTCAGGCATCGGGAGAACCCTCCATTGAAAGCGCTTGCACCCGCATTGTACTCCCCCCATCCCAGCGGTCAAGCCGCCCGCGTACGCCCCCCGCCGGCCACCTGTGCGCAATCGCACCGCCCTCATATCGCCGCTGTGGCAACACGCCCGCCCGCCCCGCCTACACCGTTCCTTCTGCTGGTCGCCGTTCCCTCTTCTGATCTCCGTCGTCGGCCCATCCTTCGTCCCCGTCCCCCGCTCTCGCTGCCCGCCGCTGATCGCCCCGCCCACCACGGCCAGGGTCGTCACCGCCGGGCGCACCACCACTACGCCCGAGCGGGGAGAGCAGCATGCACGGCGAGGCGCGGCGAGCGAGGGCGAACGAGCGTACCCAGATGTACGTGAGCAGCCCGAGCGCCGCCGCAACCCGGGGGTCCCGAAGCCGTCCGCGGCTTTGGGGTGGAACGAAGCCGCGTGACGGTTATCGCCCCGCCCACCACAGCGGCTGGTACGATGGTGGTTCCGCCATGCCCACCCCCCTGCGCGCCAAAATCACGGCTCTCGGCACCTACGTCCCGTCTCGCGTGCTGAGCAATCAAGACCTGGAGCGCATGGTCGAAACCAACGATCAGTGGATCGTCTCCCGCACCGGAATTCGGGAGCGCCATCTGGTCGCCGCGGGCCAAGCCACCAGTGATATGGCCGTGGAAGCCGCCCGCGCCTGCCTGGCCGAGCGCGGCCTGGGCCCGGACGCGATCGAGTGCCTTTTGGTCGCCACCGTCACCCCGGACATGCTGTTCCCCTCGACCGCCTGCCTGGTGCAGGACCGGCTCGGCGCTACCTGCTGGGGCTTCGACGTCCTCGCCGCTTGCAGCGGCTTCCTTTATGCCCTGTCCACCGGCGCCCAGTTCATCGCCAGCGGCGCCCATCGCCGCGTGCTGGTCATCGGCGCCGACACCATGTCCAGCATCATTGACTATAAAGACCGCGCCACCTGCGTCCTGTTCGGCGACGGCGCCGGCGCGGTGCTGCTGGAACCGGCCGAACCTGGCGACCCCGCCGGCCTGCTCGACTATCATCACCAAATCGAGGGCGCCGGCGGCGCCAGCCTGTATATGCCCGGTGGCGGCAGCCGCCATCCCGCTACCGCCGAAACCGTCGCCCAAGGCATGCATGTCGTCCACCAGGACGGCGGCACCGTCTTCAAATACGCCGTACGCAAAATGGAGGAAGTCTGCCGCCGGCTGCTTGAGCGCAACGGCCTAACCCCGGCCGATGTGGACTGCCTGATCCCCCATCAGGCCAACCGCCGCATCATCACCGCCACCATGGAACGCCTCGGCCTGCCCGCCGAACGCGTCCTCATCAACATTGACAAGTACGGCAACACCACCGCTGGCACCATCCCCTTGGGCATGGCCGACGCCCGCGCGCGGAAAATGATCCAGCCCGGTTCCTTGGTGCTGCTCGCCGCGGTCGGCGCCGGCTACACCGCCGGCGCCGCCCTCCTGCGCTGGTAACGCGCCCGGCCCGCGCGACCCGCCACGCGCAGCCTCAACCCCGCCCGCCCGGTTTCATTGCTTCAATAATCCTGGGGTTATTGATTCTGAAAACAAACCGCTGGCTTCAATTGCAGGCCCTGGCAGTGAGAGACTGGCAAACCTCCGCGCGGTACAGCTTCCCGCCGGTTTGAGCGGTCCCCAACCCTCCCGCCCCGGGGCGCCCGGAGCGACCTCGCGGGCCCACCGGCCGGGGAGACGAAAGCTGCCGCAAGGTTCCGAGGCTATGTTAAATTGGCGCCATTGCCCGGCCAGGCGCCCGGCAGCCCGGCGGTTGGCGCGAGGACCCGACGCCGTTGCGGTCGCGCCGCGCGTCTCGGCCAGGGAGAGCAAGGTGTTGCCAGACTTCCCCAGCCTCAAAAAACGCCTCCTCCAGAGGGAGGCGCACAGGATGCGCGAGGAAGCGGAGTCGGCGGCGCCGATACTGCGTGGCATCCAGCGCCTTGCGCAGCACGAGGGCGACACCTTCACGGAGAAGGCCGCCGACGGAAAAACGACCCGCAGGTCCGGGTTCCAACAGTTCGAAAGGAGGTTCGAGATTCCGATGGGGCTGAGCGAGCAGGGGACCTTCGCTGCAGTCAAGGAGGCCCTGGCGGATCTCTCCGAGGGGTTTACACGGGATGCCGAGGGGAGCCTGTTGAAGGCGTTTGAGGCCGCGTGCGACGCAGCCGGGCAGAAGGTCGACGCAGGCGGGAAGCCGCCGTCCCCCGAGCTCCTTCTCGCGGCCCTCGAGGGCGTCGAGATCGAGTTCGACTTTCACGGCGTGGCCAAGTTGCCAGAGTTCGTGGTTCACCCGGAGATCGCAGAAGCGATGGCCAACGCGTGGGTGGGGCTCACAAGCGGCGGCGTGTATAGGGAGGCCCTTGAGAAGCTCATCGTCAAAAAGCGGCGGGACTGGGTTGTTCGACAGAGCAATCGAAAACTGGTTGGATAACGCCGGCGAACGCCAGTACGAGAGCGCCTTCCTCCAGCTCCTCGCGTTCGAGGGGCACCGAATAATCCGCGCGCCGGAGCACGGACCGCACGAACACGGGAAGGACGTCGTGACGTGCGATCGCGCCGGGAAGGTCCACGCGTTTCAGCTAAAGGCAGGGGACATATCCACGAAGGAGTGGAGGCAAATTCGCGGCGAGGTCAACGAACTCGTCGAGGTGGCGATAAACGATCCCCAGCTCGGGACGATCACCCGCTTCCGCCCCGCTCTCGTGACGACCGGCGCAATAGCCGAGCCCGTCGCCCACAAAATCCAGCTGCTCAACCAGGGGTGGGCGGGACGCAAGCTCGGCCGCCTCGAGACGGTGGAGCGTGGCGCCCTGTTCTCGAGGTTCCGAGCAGCGCTCGGGTCATTCCTCCCGGCGAACCTCGGGGACGTGCAGCTATTCCTCAAGCTGTTCCTGGCCGAGGGCTCCGAGCCCGTCGACACGGCCGCCCTCTGCGGCTTTTTCGAGTCATTCCTGCCTCTTGATAGGAAGGTTCGCGCAGGGGAACGCCGCGCGGCCTTCGCCGCCGCACCCATATTTGCCGCGATGATCCTCGCGAGCGCCAGCCGCGCCTCAAACCACCTCGCTGAGTCGTTCGGCTGGACGGCCGTGATCTCCTACCTCCTGGCCCTCGCCGACCGCGAGCCGACGGCGCGGCAGTCCGATTGGCGGCCGGCCGTAGGAATCGCGGTGGCCGCGTGGCGCTCGGCGATGGAACGACTCCTCGCGGAGGTCCCGGAGTCTGGCAACTGGATCGCCGGAAACGTGCTTGTTGACCAGCCCTTCGTCCGCCACCGGAAACAGCTCGTGCTCGGGGCGCTGTCCGCCCTGATGCTGTTCTGCCGCTCGCGAGGCGAGTGCCACCCGGGGGAGGACGCCGTGCTCCTCGCGCTGCTCCGCGGCTTCGAGCCAACGCCCTTCTTCGGCGATGCAATCGCCCCCGCGCTCTACGCCAGCGTCCTCTTCCTTTGGGTGCGGGGCCAGGAGCGCGCCGCCGTAGAGGCCGCGGAGGCGGTGGTGCGCTTTGCGTGCCGGCCGCCCTTGGCCGAGTTCCCTCGCGGAATCCCCGACCCGTACCACACGTTCGAGGAGTGCCTCGTTGCGCGGCTATTCCAGCCGGAGGCGCTAATTAACGAAGAGCACTTTGGCCGTCGTTCGTTCTGCACCCGGCAATTCGTCGAGTTCATCGCGCGCCGTAATTGGCGCGGGCCCCTGAAGCGCCTGTGGTACGACATAACCGGCGCCGATTCGGCGGAGTTCGTCCCGGACCCGCCCCTCGGCTTCTACCGATGGCGGTGCCCCAAAGGGACCGTCGTCTCCCGACAGTGGGGACGGCCCCATTACTGGGGTGACCTCGAAGCCTCGGCTTGGGCGGCGGGCGACCCGAACCTGCTCATCTTCACTGACTTCCCCGGGCTCCTGTTGCCGGTCGCCATCGCAGTGCCCCAGCGCTTCACCCCAGCGGTTGCGCTACGCGCGGAGCTCTGCCTGAAGTAGCCGGTCCGGCCGCTGCGGGCCACCCGCATGGCCCCGGCGGGGTGGCTGGGCCCGGATCCCTCCCGCCCCAGCGCCCGGCCGCAGCCCGTTTCTCCTCATGCCAGCCGCCCCGGTCTCCGCGGCAAGCCCGCTTTAGTCTCGCCGTTGGCGGCGCCGGCGAGTGACAAAATCCTTCGCCTCCCGGAGCAACGCCGTACTGATTCCAAAGGCGTTATCCATCCCCGCCTGGTCCGGGGCCGGCCAAATTGTCACTAATGACGGGCGCTGGCCCCAGCCCCGCCGCACGGGCGGGAACTCGGCAGCGCGCCGCCCCCCGCCCGAGCGGCTTCCACCGCCACCCGCCGCGCAGTGACCTGAGCTCCCAGCAGTCACGCAACTCGCAGCGACTGACGGTCATCTCACTTCTATGTCGGCCGACTCGCCCGGGCGCCACTAGCGCGGAAACCGCTGCTGGAGAAACGTCAGCGCGTCGGCGCGGGTGGCCAACCGCCCCTCCAACTGGGCGTCTTCCACCGCCGTCAGCATCTCGCGGTAGGCGGGCCCGGGCGGATAGCCCAGCGCCGCCAGGTCGTCGCCGGTCAGCAGCCGCGGCGGCCGCATCTGCTCCGGGCCGGCGGCGGCCAGTTGCTCGCGGGCGAATTCGTACAGATGCAGATCGCCATGGCTCATCAGGCAATCCAAGCGGTGCAGCTCCAAATGCCGGGCGAAGCCGGGCTGGCGCAGAAAGCGCTTCAGCGTGCTCATCCGCATCCGCTCCACGTCGGCGAACTTCATGTGCTGCGCCACCAGCGCCACCACGTCCTGGGTCTCTTCCCGCGACAGCCGCAGCCGCCGGCAAATGTCCTCCGCCATCGCCGCCCCCACCGCCGCGTGCTGGTCGAAGCGGATGCGGTCCGGAGCGCGCCGGAAGGTCGGCGGCTTGCCCACGTCATGCAGCAGCGCCCCCAGCGCCAGCACCGGGTCGGCCCCCGCCGGCAGCGCCGCCAGCAGCATCAGCGTGTGCGTCCAGACATCCCCTTCGGGATGGAACTCCGGCGGCTGTTCCACTCCTTGCATCGCCGCCACCTCGGGCAGCACCACCGCCAGCAGGCCCAGCTCGTCCAGCAACTCGAAGGCCCGCCGCGCCCGCCCCTCGGTCAGCATCTTCAGCAGCTCGTCGCGGATCCGCTCCGGACTCACCACCGTTAGCGCCGCCGCCTCGGCGCGAATGGCCGCGGCGGTGGCCGCGTCCACGGTGAACTCCAGCCGCGCCGCGAAGCGCGCCGCCCGCAGCAGCCGCAGCCGGTCCTCGCGAAACCGCACCCGCGGATCGCCAATGGCCCGCAGGATCTTGGCCTTCAGATCGGCCTGCCCGCCGACCGCGTCCAGCACCTCGCCGCGGTCCGGATCCAGCATCAACCCGTTCACGGTGAAGTCCCGCCGCCGCACGTCCTCGCGCCAATCCGCGCTGTAGCGCACCGCCGCCGGGCGCCGCCCGTCCGCATACCCCAAGTCGGCGCGGAACGTCGCCACCTCCACATGCCGGCCGCCTTCGCCCTGCACCAGGATCACGCCGAACTGCGCCCCCACCGCGGTGTGGCGCGGAAACAGCCGCTGCACCTCCTCCGGCCGGGCGTCGGTGGCCACGTCATAGTCCGCCGCCTCCCGCCCCAGCAGATGGTCGCGCACGCTGCCGCCGGCGAAATACGCCTGATACCCCGAAGCGCGCAGGGCGTGCAAAATATCCAGCGCCAAGGAGGCGGACGTGGCGGGCATGGGTGATGGCGGCGGGCGGAGCGGCGGTTAGCGGCGGGCCAGCAACACCCGCTCCCAGCCTTGATAATCGCGGCGCGCTTCCACCGCCGCCCAGCCCGCCAGCAGCGGCCGCAGCGCGGCGGCGGAACGATAGCCGGTTTCTAGTATGAGCCAGCCGCCGGGGCGCAGGCGCGCCCGCGCCTGCGGCAGCAGCGCCGCATAGGCCTCTAGGCCCGTGGGCCCGGAGACCAGCGCGCCGCGGGGTTCATGCTCCCGCACCTGCCGTTCCAGATGGGCAAACTCCTCTTCGGAGACGTAGGGAGGATTGGACACGATGAAATCGAACATCGGTCGCTCGGCGAAGGCCGTCATCCAATCGGCTTGCAGCAAACTCACCGACGCCCCCAACCGCCGTGCGTTCGCCGCCGCCACGGCCAGCGCCGCGGCGGAACGGTCACTGGCCGTGATCCGCGCCGCGGCCCCCAACTCCAGCGCCAGCGTCACGGCGATGGCCCCCGATCCGGTCCCAGCGTCCAAAACCATCAGCCGCCGCGCGTTGGCTCCCGCCGCCCGCGCCGCTGCGTTCGCCTTGGCGTTCGCTTTGGCGTTAGCTTTGGCGTTAGCTTTCTCCAGCGCCGCGCTGACCACCAGTTCCGTCTCCGGCCGCGGAATCAGCACCGCCGGGCTGACCTGAAAGCCGCGGCCAAAAAAGTCCCGCTCGCCAAGCAGATATTGCAGCGGCTCATGCCGCGCCCGCGCCGCCACCCAGGCGTGGAACTGCCGCGCCGCGGCGGCCTCCGGCGCCGCCTCCGGATGGGCGTACAGCCAGGCGCGTTCCCGTCCGCTCGCCGCCAGCCACAGCACCTCCGCGTCCCGCCGGGAATCGGCCAACCCGGCCGCGGCCAGAGTGGCGGCGGCGGCGGCAATCAGCTCGGCGGTGGTGCCCATGGCCCGCCCCGCTCCCGGGCTAGGCGCTCTGCCCGCGGGCGCCGCCGGCCAGCGCGGCCAGGCTTTGCCGATACGGCGCCCGCGCCACGCCCGCCTCGGTAATGATGGCGGTCACGTAGCGGTTGGGCGTCACGTCAAACGCCGGGTTGGCCACCGCCACGCCCTCGGGCGTGATCGGCACGCCGCGCAGGTGCGTCACCTCCGTCGCCGCGCGCTGCTCGATGGGGATTTGCTCGCCGCTGGCCAGGCTGAGGTCCAGCGTGGACAGCGGCGCCGCGACGTAGAACGGCACGCCGTTTTCATGCGCCAGCACCGCCACCGAATAGGTTCCGATCTTGTTGGCCACGTCGCCGTTAGCCGCGATCCGGTCCGCCCCCACCACCACCGCCCCCACGCGCCCGCTATGCAGAAAATGGCCCGCCATGTTGTCGGTGATCACCGTCGTGGGTATGCCGTCCTGCTGCAACTCCCACGCCGTCAGCCGCGCGCCTTGCAGATAGGGCCGGGTTTCATCGGCCAGCACCCGCAGCGCCTTACCGTCTTCCACCGCCGCCCGGATCACGCCCAGCGCCGTGCCATAACCGGCGGTGGCCAGCGCCCCGGCGTTGCAGTGCGTCAGCACCTCGCCCGCCGCGGGCAGCAGCGCCGCGCCATGGCGGCCGATCGCCCGGTTGATGGCGATGTCCTCGGCACAGACCGCCAGCGCTTCCTCCCGCATCCGCCGCCGCACTTCGCCCAGGTCGCCGCTCGCCGCGGCCGCCTCGAAGGTCTGGTTCATCCGCTCCAGCGCCCAAAACAAATTCACCGCCGTGGGCCGCGTCGCCGCCAACGTGGCGCGGATGCCCGCGAACTCCTGGCGCAGCGCCGCCATTTCGCGCGCCGGCGATTGCAGCACGCCCAGCGCCGCGCCCATCGCCGCCGTCACGCCGATCGCCGGCGCGCCCCGCACCACCATCGCCCGGATGCCTTCGGCCACTTCCTGGTAGTTGCGGCAAAGGCGGTAGGTGACCGTCGCCGGAAGTTGCAATTGGTCCAGCAGCTTGACGCCTTCGTCCGTCCATTCCACCGTCGGTAGCATCAGCGGCCCTCCCCCGCGCCGCCTTGAGCGGCGGCGCGGCGCTGGTGCTCCGCCCGCACCTCGGCGGCGGTGAACAGCGCCGTGAAGGGACAGTCCTGGCCGGGAAACCGTTGGCGCCAGAGCGCATTCAGGTTGGCGCGCCCGCCGGCTTCCTCTCGCTCCACCAGGCAGAACACCTGTCGCACCTCCAGCTCCGCGGCCCAGGCGGCTTCAATCGCCTGCACGGTCGAGGCCGCCGTGGTGCAAACGTCATCCACAATCGCCACCGCCATTCCCGCCCGCACCTCCCCTTCGATCTTTTGCCCCGTCCCGTGCGCCTTCTCGCTTTTTCGCACGATGAACGCCGACAGCGGCGGCGGCGCGACGGCGCCCGGTTCCAAATGCAGCATCGCGCTGACCACCGCCACCGCGCTGACGATCGGGTCGGCCCCCAGGGTCAGGCCGCCCACCGCCGTCACCGGCGCCGCCGCCGCGCGGATCGCGTGCAGAATCAGCTGTCCCGTCAGCAAGCCGCCTTCCCCATCCAGCGTGGTGCGCCGGCAGTCCAGGTAATAGTCGCTGCGCCCGCCCGAGGAGAGCAGAAAATCGCCCAAGCGGAAGGACTTCTCCGCCAGAATCGCCAGCAGCCGGCGGCGCGCGGCGGCGGAATCGGCCAATGCGGCGCTAATGCGCCAGGTGTTGGAAGTTCTGGTAGCCATGCGTGGCGACGAAAAGCGCGATGAAAATCGTACCGTTGTAAACGCAGTGGATGATCCAGCTCGCGACCAGCGATCCGCTGAAAGCGCGGGCCGCGGTCAGCACGATGCCCACGATGGAAATCAGCAGCACCGGCCAGAACGCGCCCGCCAACTGCGCCGAATGCACCAAGCCGAACAGGACGCCGGTGGTGACGATCGCCAGCCATTCGGCGTGTCCCCAACGGGAAAGCGCCCGGAAAATCCAGGCAATGCCGTTCAGCAGCGGCACCGTCAAGATCGCCAGCGCTCCGGCCGCGATGAAAGCGATGTCTGGACCGCGCAGCGATTGGCCGAGGATCGAATCCCGCATCGCCACCAGGCCCGCGATCAAAGTAGTGGCCCCAGCGCCCGCCCACAGAAACGGCCGCCAGGCCCGCGCCTGCTGCTCGCTCATGCCCTCGGCGAAGGACAACCGCAGGCTGGGGTAGAGCAGGCCGCGGAAAATGAACTCCTCGAATAACGGGGCCACGCCCACGCCGAATACGGTCAGCGCCCAAGCGCTGTGGGAGTTGAAGATGCGGTCAATGGGCAGCTGCTTGGGAATGGGCAGAAAGCGTGACAGCCACTCCAGCCCGATGGAGAGGAAAATCCCCACCAGGAGCAGCGTGCCGGCCAACGACCAAGGGATCTTGTTCCAGTGAATCGCCCGCCAAAACCGCACCCCATACAACCGCGTCAGCCACAAGTAGGCGAACAGGAAACCGGCTACGTACGCAGCGCCTTGCACCGTCAGCAGAAACGAAAGCGAGGTCAACGGGCTGAAGCCGCTCAAAGGATGCTGCCCGCCAGCGGCATTGAACAAAGCCAGGACGGCGATGCCCAGAATCAAGGCCGCGATCAGCGCCAGCCCGGTGAACAGCACGATCAGCGCCACATCCAATCCGCGCCAAGCCGGATCCTGCGCCGGCGGCAGCGGAGGCGGCGGCGGCGCGGAAAAGACGGATGTCGTGGGACTGTCGGGAGTCAATACCTCAGTATAGGGGCCCGGCGCTAGGTTGCGCCCGATCTCCAGCCGCCGCCTGCCCCAGCCGCGGCGTGGCGCATGCGCCCGGCAACCCGGCGCCGGCCCGCCTTCATCCGGCCGCCGCCTAGAACAGCTTCAACTGGATGGTCAGGTACTTCTTCGGGTGCTTCTTGAACGCCTTGAGCAAGCTGCGCAACTCGCTGGTCAAGCTGTCCAGGTGATGGTACAGCGTCGGGTTGGTGACCAGTTGCCCGGCCGTGCCCTTGCCCGCCCTCAGCCCCGTCAGCAAGCCGTCCAGATTCTGGATCGTGTCCCGCATGTGGATCGCGGTCTGCTGGTTGCGCAGCAGCATCCCAATCGTTCCCTTGCCCGAATTGATCTGCGTGGTGGTGCGGTTCAGCCCCTGCACCAATTGGTCGGCATGGTTGTACAGGCTGGGATCGTTGATCAGCTTGGCCATCGTCCCCGGTCCGTGCTGAATACGCTCCAGCGTGTCGTTCAGCCGGTTGAGCGTGGTGTTCAGCTTGGCGTACAGCTCGTGGTTGTAGACCAGCTCCCCGATCGTGCCCTGCCGGGTATTCATCGCCGCCGTCAGCGTTTCGACGTTCTTGGCGATGGTGTTGAAGCGGTCATAGAGCTGCTCGGAATAGATGAGCTTGCCGATGGAGCCTTGCCCGCTTTGGATTTGGTCCATCAGCGCGCCCAGACGCTCCACGATGTCGTTGGCGTTTTGCAGCAGTGTGTGGCTGGTGACCAGGAGTTCAGAGATGCCGGCGGCGCTGGCCGACTTCAGCACCGTGCCGTCCCGCGCCGGCGGTGAGCCGGCCGTGCCGCGGCGGATGTTCACCATGGTGCCGCCGAGCGGGTTGATCGCCCCGAGTTCGGCGACCGAGTCCTGCCGCAGCCAGGCGCGGGCATCGTTGGCGACGGCCATCTCAATGCGCACCGGCTCCGCCGGGTTGGGGGGATGGGTGGACAGCTCGACGGAGGTGACGTTGCCAATGCTGACCCCCGCCAAATTGACGATGGCGCCCCGCCGCAACCCCGCGGCGTCATTGACGTAGGTGGCGATGTGCAGCTTGCCGGCGAACGTCGCCTTGCCGGTCATCAGGAAGATGATCACCAGCAAGATGGCAATGGCGATGACCATCACCAGACCTACTTTGACCTGAGACCACTTGAGTTCGGCGCGCGAAGGCAAATTCGATCTCTCCCGGGCGACCTAACCGGCTCCCCACGGCTTGACCTGTGTCTTTGCGTTCACCCTAACACGGATGGACGATCCGTGGAATGTCCCGCCGGGGACGGCGGCGCGCGGCGCCCGCCGCGGGGTGCGGCTCGGCCGCCCGGTTCGGGATGCCCGGCGTTGCGGGGCTGCGGCGGGGTGGATGCGGCGGGACGATGCGGCAGGGTGATACGGCGGGGCGATGCGGCAGGGTGATACGGCGGGGCGAGAACGGCCGGCAATGGTTGTCCGTTGGGGGTCAGGGGATCTCCCGATTGCCGCGTTATGCGGGGGCGGACGCCGTCGCCGGGCCCGCCTCGGCCCGCGCCAAGGCGGCATGCCGGCCGGCGAAGCGAAACGTCAGCAGGCCGGCGGCCAGGTAGGCGCCGCCGCCCGCCGCCAGCGCCCAGCTCATGCCCCAGTGGATGGCGATCAGCATCGCCAGCACCGAGCCCAGCACGCTGGCCGCCGCGTTGACCGCCCAAGCCCAGGCCACCACCTCCGGCCCGCTGGCCGCCAGCCAGTGAATGCCGGCGGGAAAGGGCAGACCTTGCAAAAACGCCAGCGGCGCCAGCAGGCCCGCCGTAATCAGAATGCGGCCCGCCAGGGGCAGTCCCACCCAAGCGCCTAGCCAGCCGGAAAGCTGCCATAGGTAGAGCCCCACGGCGGCTTCGATTCCCGTCACCACCCAACGCATGCAGCCGCAGGCGTAATGCCGCCGCCCCCACAGCGCTCCCAGGCCGCTGGCGGCTAACATCACGAATATCACCACCGTCAGCGCGTAGACCGGGTTGCCCAGAAACAAGACAAACTGCTGCACGAACGCGACTTCGATCAGGATGTAACCCAACCCCAAGGCAAGGAAATAGGCCAAGTCCAACGGCGCCCCCCGTGGCAGCCGGACCCCCGCCCAGCGGAGCGGCAACAGCAGAAACACCGCCACCGCCGCCAGCGAAATCCCCAGCAGCGAGAGCAAGATGAATAGCGCCAAATTGACCTTGAAGTCCATGGCGCGAAAGGGCCGCGGCGAGAAGAGGTCGCGCAGCACCGCCGCCGTTTTCAGGGTGTAGAAGAAAAACGGCCGGTTGTCCGTCGGCGGGGTGATGTCGAAGGGGTAGGCGGCGGCGAACCGGGCCGGAGCGCGGCTCGCCAGCAAGCTGCTGAAGGCGTTGTCCCGCGGCGAGCCGGGCAAAGCCAGCCAGCGCAGATGCCCGTGGGCGGCGGCGAAGTGCCGCAGCCGCGCCAGGTCGCCGGAAGTCAACGGCTGCCGGCCGATCAAGGTGGTGACCGTTACGCCCTGGCGGTCCAAGCGCCCGTCCGCGAGCACGGCGATGTAGGGCCGCGCATCGCGGACGCCGTAGCCGCGGCGCAGGGCGGCCATCCCCAATGCAACCACCCGCAGCGCCTCGCGTGGGCGGCGAAACTCCCAGCGGGTAATGGACAGCAGTCCCCGCGGCGTCAGGTGCTGGAGATATTCCCGGAAGGCTTGCACCGTGTACAGATTCGCCTCCGACAACGCCATCGCCCCCGCCGCCGTCGCCGCCCAGGTATCCACCATGGTGGCCTGCACCACGCCATAGCGGCGCGGGCTATGGCGCAGGTAATTGCGGCCCTCGGCGACCACGGCGCGCACGGGCGGGCGGCCATACAGATCGTGGGAATAGGTCCGATAGCGCCCCAGCATCAGGTCGCGAATGATGATGGGGTTGATATCCACGGCGGTCACCCGCGGAGCGCCGCCTAGCACCGCGCGCATCACGTCGGCGCCGCCGCCGGCGCCAATGATCAGCGCGGTGGTTCCCGGACGGGCGGCGTAGGCGGCGTCGGCGCTGACGCTGGTGTAGGCGGCCGCCAGCGCCGGGTCGCGGCGGGCTTGTTGCGCGGAAAAAGGCACGATGGCCGTGGCGGCGTCGGAATCAATCAAAATCATCCGGCCGCCCCGCGGCGTGGCTTGGACCTCGATGCGGGAAAGGGAGTTCCAGCGGTGATAGACGATGTCCCGCTGGCGCGCGCCTTTGGCGTAGAGAATGTCGAACCAGCGGCCCTGAACGTCGCCCAACGCGAGCAGCGCCGCCAGCGCCGCCAGTACCAGGCCGAGGCGCCGCCAACGGCGGTCAAACGTCGCCGCGGCCAGCCACGCCAGCGCCGCCGCGACGAGGATGGCGCTGGGCCCGCCCCAGCGGTCCATCAGCGGCACAAACGCCAAACAGGCCGCCGCCGCTCCTCCCAGATCGGCGCCGTACAGCCGGTGCACGCGCCGCGGATGGGCGGCCAGAACGGCGGCAACCGCGAAGCCATTGCCGGCAAACGGCGCCGCGGCCAGCAGGTAGATCGCCGTCAGCGCCAAAAAATTGCCCCAGCTGACCGTCAGCGAAATGTCGGCGTGCAGGATGCCGAACAAGGCAGCGATCGCCGCGGCGCCGGAAAAAGCGCAGGCCGCGGCCGCCGCCGGCAGCGCCGTCCGGCCGGGATCGCGGCGAAAATACAGAAACGCCCCCAAGCCGCCGACCCCCAATCCCAACAAGGCGATGGAAATGGCCATGAAGGCGAAGTGGTAGAACAGCACCACCGAGAACAAACGCGTCAGGGACAGTTCCAGCAGCAGCGAGGCCAAGCTGGTGCAGGCGACGCCGGCTAAGGCGCGAGGGGGAATGGCGCCCGCGGCAATAGGCGAGTCGGCAATGGCGCTCGGCGAGCCCATATCGCAAAACCCGGCGATGCCCAGCAGTTTAGCGCGATGCCAAGGGCAGGTCCGCCGCGGCCGCTCGCGGGCCCGCCGCCGCGCCGGTGGCCCAGGGCGCCGCCGGCCAGCCCGGCCGCAGGCCGGCGGGCAGCAGCAGCCAGGCCACGACCGCGGTCATGGTGAAGCATTCCAGGGCGAACGGCGGGAAGCCAAGAAATCCCGGCAAGGGCATGGCGAAGACTTTGAGGTGCTGGCCCAGCGGAAAGATGTACTCCCAACGGGCCGCCGCCCAGTAATTCCAGAATTCCCACAAAAAGCCGCAGATGCCGCCGCTGGCCAGCAATGCATACAAACGGCCGGGGCGGCCGGCGCGCAGATCGCCCAGCACCGACGGCAGCCCCAGGCGATCCGCCAGCGGCTCCAATAAGGGCGCAAATCCCACCCACACCGCGCCGAACCAATAGCGCCCAATATGGGTTGGCGCCACCACCGGCGCGGTTACCAGCAGCGCGCCGAGGATGGCCATGACCCAGCGCGCGCCCGCGGACGGGTTCCAGGCCGGGCACCGCGTCTGCTCCAGTCCCGCCGCCAGCAATAGATCCGCTACTAGAAACAGGCCGGGCAGAATGGTGGCGAAGGCCCATGCTCCGCCCAGCACGAACAATGCGCCGTGGGCGGGAACGCCGACGTAACGCCAGTTTTGCAGGCGTACGTTGTAGGCTTCAAACGCCAGCCAGATGGGCACGGAAAGCAGGCACAACACCGTGAACGGCGCCGCATGATGCAGGGGCGAATCGCCGCGATGGCGATAGATTCCCGCGTCCACCGCGGGAATGAACGCCGTCCAGATCAGGGCCGTGAAAAACGTCGTCACCCACGGCGCGCGCAGCGCCAGCAGGGCTTCCAGCACCGCAATGGCCGCCACCGCGACCCAGCCATACGTTGGATACCGGCGCCGCGGAGGGGCGGCGCTGCTCGCTGCCGGCCGGCGCGCCGCCGCCCACGCCAACACCGCGCCGCTGACCGCCGCGGCGCTAATTCCGAATGCCACAAGTGCCCGCATCTCGATCTCTATGGTAAAGCCCGCGTCCACGGCTTTTCCCGGCCGGCTAGCGGTTGGGGCGGAAGTACCCGTAACGCGCCAGCAGCGGCCAGGTCAGCAGGTTGGTCAGCCAACGGGCCGGACGGTCCAAGTTCACTTCTGGAACCCGCAGCGGTATCCATCCTCCATCCATCTTGTCTGGATTGCTGAACAGAATATGCTGCGTGTGGAAGCGCGCGGCGCCCGGGCGGAGAAACGCCAGTTCCGGCGCCGGCCGGTGCAGGCCCGCCGCCACCTGCCGCAGGACGGCTTCCGGATCGGCGATGAAATCCCGGTAGCGGAAGCGCCAACGCAGCGGCGCGCGGCGCGCCAGCACTTCCGACAATACGCTCGCGAACCAAATCCAGCGGATCACCTTGATGGGCCGGATCTTGGGCAGGTAGGCTTTGCGCCGGCGCCAACTGGCCACCACGCCGCGCGGATCGCGCACCAGGTGCAACACCGCCAGCTCCACGCCCGGCAGTTCGCTCAGGATCAAGCCAATGGCGGGATTCTTGGAAATATCCACCACCCACTCCGCGCCCGCCTGGGCGGCGACATTGCGGTACAGGGGCACCAAGACCTCCGCCATCGCCATGCGCAGCGCGGCATCGCGGCGCATCCGCCGCCACAGGCGCAACAAATTGCGCGTGCGCCAGGGCAGGCCAAAGTCGCGCACCGGCCGGCCCGCGGCGACCGCGCTCCAGAATGGGCACTCCGCTTCCGGCTGGCCGCAGCCGCACGGTACGGTCACCGCCTGCGCGTCGGCGAACAGCAACGACAAGCCCAGCTCGCCGGCGTTGACCAGACCCGGCAATTCGCCGAGCATGCGCCCCGCCAGCGTGCTGCCGCAGCGGGCGCTGCCGGCCAAAAACAAGATGCGCAAGGGCGAATCCGCCACGGCGGGCCTAGCTCAGCTCAATCTGCTGATAACGGATGCCGGCTTCCTTCAGCACCCGCAGCGCAGTGTCGCCCATCGGATAGGCCGCGTTGTAGACCACGTCCGCGATGCCGCCGTTGACGATCATCTTGGTGCACTGCAAGCAGGGGGAAAAGGTGGTGTACAGCGTCGAGCCCTTGATGGAGATGCCATGGTAGGCGGCCTGGACGATGGCGTTTTCCTCGCCGTGGGAGCAGAGGCACTCGTCCAGGCGGGTGCCGCTGGCGGCCAGGGCGTTGCAGCGCGGGCAGCCGCCCTCGTTGCAATTGGTGATGCCCCGCGGCGTGCCATTGTAGCCGGTGGAAATGATGCGCCGGTCCTGGACGATGACCGCGGCGACCTTGCGCTTGATGCAGTTGCTGCGCAAGGCCACGATGCGGGCGATGCGCATGAAGTACTCGTCCCAGCCGGGCCGCGGCTCATCCCGCATCCAGGGAAGGATGACCTGTTCGGCGCGGGCCAGAAAGGGCTCGACCGGGCCGTCGTTGCTCACCGTGGCGTCGGCCAGCGCGGCGCAGGCGTCCAGGTCTTGCCCGGCGGCGCCGCCGCCGCCGCGCTCCCGCTGTTCCAGCGCCGAAAACTCCTCGAAGCTCTTCGGGGTGCGGGGATCGCCGCGTTCGACCGCGCGCCGGTAGCGCAGCTCGATCGGCGCATCCACGTGCAGCAGAAAAAAGCGCGGCAGGCCGCGCAGCGTCTCGATCTCCTTGGGGTGGCGGATGGAATCCACCACGTAGTTGCGGTCGTTTTGGATGCGCTGCACGGTGCGCGCCGCCAGCACGCCCGGCCCGAAGCGGCGGCGCAGGTCATTGCCCTTTTCGATCAAGTTCTCGCGCGTCGGGGCGACGCCGTTCGCCTCCAGATCGGCGCGGATTTCATCCGAAAGCGAGTGGTAATAAAAGCCCTTATCGCGAAGGTAGTTCGCCAGCGTGGTTTTGCCCGAGCCGTTGGCGCCGGTTAAGCCGATAACCATAGGGTTTCAGGCCTCAGTGTAGCCGGTTCCCGCGAGCGGGGCGAATCGCGCCGCATCGCCACGCGGGCCGTTCGCCGCGGAGGCGCGGCGCAGCGCCCGCCTCGAGCGGGCCGGCCCGGGTAGAATCGGGCGATGGCTTCGGAACAGCGCAAGGAATGGGTATTGGCGGCGCCGGCGGCGGCGTTGTTCTCCGCGCGGCGGCTGCAAGGCGTCGCGCCCGGCGGCGGCCCGTGGCTGCCGATCCTGCTCGACCCGGCAAACACCCGCTTCATTTTGCGCGCCGAGGCGGAGTCGGATCCGGCTTGGAAGCAGATCATTCCCTACGTCATTCTGCGCTGCGGGAGCGGCGCGAACACCGCGGTTTTCTGTTACCAGCGCGGGGCCGGCGGCGGCGAAGCGCGGTTGCGCGCCCTGGGCTCGATCGGCCTGGGGGGGCACATCAACCCCGCCGATGAGGGATTGTTCAGCGCGGCGGGCAGCGAGGCCTACGCGGCGGCTGTGCAACGGGAACTCGAGGAGGAGGTGGAATTGGGCGCGGCGGTGCGGCGGCGGCGCGTCTGCGGCGTGCTCAACGACGATTCCACCCCGGTCGGACAGGTTCATGTCGGCGTGGTTCACCTATGGGATCTGGCGGCGCCCGCGGTGCGCCCGCGGGAGCGGCAGATCGCCGCCGCGGGGTTCCGCCCATTGGCCGAGCTGCGGCGCGCGGGCGGCGAAGGATTTGAGACCTGGTCGCAGCTTTGCCTGGCGGCGTGGGAAGAACTGGCTGCCGCGGCGGAGGCGGCGCCGGAAGACGCAGGCGCGTAACGTACAATTTCTTGGTCGGCAGGGAGGAACCCAGCGTGAAATTCGGCAAGTGGGACCGGTGGTGGGCGCCGGTGATGGCGGCGTTATTGGGGTTGGGTGTTTCCGGGCTGGCCATCGCCGCCCGAACGGCGCCGGCTACGGCGCCGCCGCAAGGCGGGGGCTTGATCGGCTTCACCCCGCAAAGCGCCGCCACGGAACTGCAATGGGAAGCGCGGTTCAAGCAACTGCCGAACCGCGCTCGCATGCGCGCCACGCTGCGGCGCCTGACCGCGCAGCCGCACGTGGCCGGGACGCCGGCCGATCACGCCACGGCGAATTATTTCGCCGGCGTCTTCCGGCGCGCCGGCCTGCAAACCCAGGTGGTCCGTTACTCCGCGCTGCTGCCCTATCCGCTCGAGGTGCGCATCCGCTTGGTGACGCCGACGCCGCGCGTGCTGCCCAACTATGAGCAGCCGGTGCCCGGCGACCGCTATTCGGAAATGAAGAACGCCGTCGTGGGCTTTAACGCCTACTCGCCCTCGGGCGATGTCACCGCGCCGGTGGTCTACGCCAACTACGGCTTGGAAAAGGACTACGCCTATTTGAAGGCGCACGGGATCTCGGTGCGGGGCAAGATCGTTCTGGTGCGCTACGGACGATCCTACCGGGGCATCAAGTCGGAGTTGGCCCAGCAGCACGGCGCAGCGGGCTGCCTCATCTATTCCGATCCCAATGACGACGGCTACCACGCCGGCAACGTCTACCCCAATGGCCCCTACCGGCCGGCGACGGGCATCCAGCGCGGCTCCATCCTGAACGGCAACTACCTGGGCGCGCCCTTGGCCCCGGGACAGCCGCCGGATGCGGCGGAGCGCGCCGCATGGAAGGCGGGGCTGCCGCGAACCCCCACCGCGCCGCTCTCGTCCGCCGGGGCGGAACCGATTTTGCGCGCGCTCACCGGGCCGGCTGCGCCCCGCGGCTGGCAAGGGGGGCTGCCCTTCACCTATCACATCGGCGGCGACCCACAGGTGGTTGTACACATGCATCTGCGGATGCAATACCGCTACCGGACCATATGGGACGTGATCGGCACCATTCCGGGCACCGGGCCGCAAGAAGTGTTGCTCGGCAACCATCGCGACGCTTGGACCTTCGGCGCGGTGGATCCGAACAGCGGGACGATGGTGCAACTGGAGATCGCGCGCATTCTAGGGCGGCTCTACCATCAGGGCTGGCGGCCGCGCCGCACCATTCGCTTGTGCTCCTGGGACGCCGAGGAGTTCGCGTTGATCGGTTCCACCGACTACTCCAGCCAGCATCTGCGTTCGCTGCAAGCCGATGCCGTCGCCTACATCAACAGCGATGAAGGCGACTACGGCCCCAACTTCCGCGCCGATGCGGTCGCATCCCTGCGGCCGCTCATCCGCTCCGTCACCGCCGCGGTGCCCGATCTGCTGCACCCGGGAATGACGATATATCAAGCCTGGCTGCAACACGCCCGTCAGCGGGCGGGGTTGACGGGGCCGCCGCCGGCGGCGCCGCCGATCGGACCGTTGGGTGGAGGCAGCGACTTCGAGCCCTTCCTCAACCATGTCGGCCTGGCCACCGCCGATGTCGCCATGACGGGCAAATACGGCGTGTACCACTCGCTCTATGACGATTTTCATTACTTCGTCAGCGAGGAAGATCCGCACTTTTACTATGGCCAGGAACAGACCGACATCAAGGGCCTGATCGCCATGCGATTGGCGGATGCCCCCTTGGCGCCGCTGGCCATTCCCGCCTACGCGGTGGCGATCGCCAACGCCATCACCGCCCGCCGCGCCGCGACCAAAGCGCCGCCGGCGCAGAAGCTGGCTTGGCAGCCGACGCTCGCGGCGGCGGTGCAGCTGGAAACCGCGGCCGATCATTTCACCCGCCGCTCGGCACAGGCGCTGGCGCAGGGCAGGGCGGATCCCCGCCGCTTGGCGCGGTTCAACCAGGCGCTGGCGCACTTCGACCAGAATTTTCTGTTGCCGCAGGGGCTGCCCGGCCGGCCCTATTACCAGCATTTGATCTACGCGCCGGAGATCACCCGCGGCTATGCGCCGGTGGTGCTGCCCGGGGCGACGCAGCGATTGGCGGAAAAGCGCTGGACCGACGCCGATGTGCAGTTGCGCGATCTGCGCCAGGCGCTGCGGCGGGCGGCCAACGCCCTCAACGCGGTGCGCTAGCTCCGGTGCTGCCTCAACCCAAGCGGCGGGCGATCATCTCGTGGCTGTCGAAGACGCGGCGGCGCATTTCTCCCGCTTCCACCCAGACGGCGCGACCCTCCCAACTGTCGCGGGTTTGGCCCTCGGCGGTGGCGCGATAGACGGCGATCCAGCAGGGAATGGGCCAGCGCACGCGGTAACGAAACCAGAACTCCGCCGCGGTGACGCGCAGGCCCGTCTCCTCGTCCGTCTCCCGCTCCAAGGCGCGGCGATCGCTTTCCCAGGGCATGGCGATGCCGCCGGGAAAGCCCAGGCCGCGGCCATCGCTGCGATCCACCATCAGATATCGGTCCTCCTGGTGGATGACCGCGGCGGCGGTGCGCAGCGTGCCGAAGATGGGCAGGCGGCCGTAGACGGCGACAAATATCTTGGAGCACAGCCAGAACAGCCGGGGCGCCCAGCCGGCGGGAGGAGGGTTAGCGGGGCGATTCGGCAATTTCCACCACCTCGCCCGGCCGCAGATAGGATTTCCGCCGGAACCAATCCTCCAGCGCGGTGCGCAGCTCCGGCAGCTGGACCCGCAGGCTGGCTTCCATGCGTCCATCGGCGACGGGCAGCGTTTCGTCGAATCGGCTCTCCCCGGTGAATCCGCGCATGGCGAAACTATCCAGATATTTGATCGGGCACGGACGCGCCGGTCCGCCACCGGGCTCGGCCAGAGTCACGCGAAGATGGCGGGCAAACATGGTTATGCGCCGGCTCCTGCCCGGGCTTCTACTTCGCCTCCAGCGCCTTGCGCAGCAGGTCGTTGACCATGCCGGGATTGGCCTGGCCCTGGGAAGCCTTCATCACCTGGCCGACGAAAAACCCCAATAGCGCGGTCTTGCCGGCTTGATATTGCTCCCGCTGCTTGGGATGGGCTTCCAGCACGCCGGCGATAATCGCTTCGATCGCTCCGGCGTCGCCGATTTGGCGCAGCCCCAGGGCGGCAACGGCGGCCTCGGCGCCTTCGCCTTCGGCCGCCATGCGGGCGAAAACGTCCTTGGCCATTTTGCTGGAGAGGACGCCGGCGTCAATCAGCCCCACCAGCGCGGCGATCTGCTCCGGCGCCACCGGCGCCTTTTCGACCGCCGCGGCATGGGCGTTGAGCCAGGCGGAAAGATCACCGAGCACCCAGTTGGCGATGCCCTTGGCGTTCGCGGCGCCGGCGGCCGCGCGCTCGAAGTACGCCGCCAGCGCCGGCTGCGCGGTCAGCACCGCGGCGTCATAGGGCGTCAGGCCATACTGCGCCACAAGGCGCTCGCGGCGGGCCTTGGGGAGTTCGGGAAGATGGCGCTCGATCTCCGCGCGCCAAGCGGCCGAGACGCGCAACGGCGGCAGGTCGGGCTCGGGAAAATAGCGGTAATCGTGCGCCTCTTCCTTGGAGCGCATGCCGCGGGTCACGCCTTCGGCGGCGTTGTACAGGCGCGTCTCCTGCAACACCCGACCGCCAGAGTCCAGCACCTGCGCCTGGCGCTCGATTTCATGCTCCAACGCGCGGTGGAGAAAGCGGAAGGAATTGAGGTTCTTGATCTCCACCTTGGCGCCGAACGCGGTCTGGCCGCGGGGCCGCAGACTGATGTTGGCGTCGCAGCGCAGGCTGCCCTCCTCCATGTTGCAATCGGAGACATCGAGGTACAGCATGATCTCTTTCAGCCGCGTCAGATATTCATGCGCTTCGGCGGGGGAGCGCAGGTCGGGCTCGGAGACGATCTCGATCAGCGGCACGCCGGCGCGGTTCAGGTCCACGTAGGAGCGGTGCAGGGAATCGGGAAAGCCCTCATGCATGCTCTTGCCGGCGTCTTCTTCCAAATGCAGGCGGGTAATGCCGATGCGCTGCGCCGCGGCGCCCTCCATTTCCAGTTCCAGATGCCCGTCTTCGGCCAATGGCCGGTCGTATTGGCTGATTTGATAACCCTTGGGCAGATCGGGATAGAAATAGTTCTTGCGCGCGAAGATCGAGGTCTCCCGCACCGTGCAATTCAGCCCCAGCGCCGCGCGAATCGCCTTGTCCACCACCGCCCGGTTCAGCACCGGCAGCGCGCCGGGCAGCCCCAGACAGACCGGGCAGGTATGGGTGTTGGGCGGATCGCCGAAGCGCGTGGTGCAGGAACAAAAGATCTTGGACGCGGTATTGAGCTGAACGTGCACCTCCAGCCCAATCACAGGCTCATAGCGGCTTTCCGTCTCGGGCATGGCAATCCTTAGTGTAGCGGCACCGCCGACGCCGGGGACCGACCGCCGGCGCCATCCCGGAGTTTCCATAGGCTGCACTACGCTATAATCGGCGCGGCACCGCGATGGCCAGTCCCGTTTATGTCGTCGTTTCCGGCCGCGGCGAGGAACGCCGCCTGCCGGTTGATCCCCTGCCCTTCACCATCGGGCGCCGCTCGACGCACTCCTTGGTGATCGCCGATCCACATATCTCGCGCGACCATGCGCAGATCTGCGCCGACGAGGACGGATATTTCCTGCTGGATTTAGCCGGCGGCGGCAGCATCGTGAACGGCCAGCGAGCGGCGCGGCATCGCCTGACCCCCGGCGACCGCATCGAGTTTCCTGCTTGTCCGGGACTGGGGATCGTGTTTGATCCCGCGCCCGACGCCTCCGTCTTGCTGACCCAAATGCGGGCGGTGGACCGGACGGAGGGCACCGGCGAACTGGAAATGTTGCGGTTGTTTTTGGACTTCGCGCGGCGGCTGCGCTCCGCGCGGATCGTCGGCGAAGTTCTCTCCGCCATGCTGGACTGCGCCCTGCGCCTCACCGGCGCCGAGCGCGGCCTGGTGTTTTTGCCCGGCGCCGACGGGCGGTTGGAAGTCGCGGCGGCGCGCTCCACACCCGGAGCGCCGCCGGTGGATGCCACCACCATCTCCCATTCCGTGGTGCGGGAAGCGATGGACTCGGCGGCGGAGTTCGTGCTCACCGGCGCGCCGCTGGAAGCCGGCGCCACCGCCGATATGGAATTGGGCCAAAGCATCGTCACCCAGGGTTTGCGCACGGTCGTCTGTCTGCCGCTCCACGATCCCCGGCTGCGGGCGGCGTTGACCGTGGCGCAGTCCATCGGCCCGACGAGCAGTTCGCACCTGCCCCGCGCCATCGGCGTGCTGTATCTGGACAGCCATGCGGCGCGGCCGCAACTTTCCATGGTCAGCCAAGACCTGCTGCGGGCCCTGGCGGGCGAGGCGGCCAACCTGGTCACCAACGTGCGCCTGGTCGAAGCGGAACAACGAGCGCAGCGGCTGGAGCGGGAATTGGAGCTGGCGGCGGCGATTCAGCAAGGCCTGATGTCCGGCGAAATCCCTCGCGCGCCGTATCTTCAGGTCTGCGGGCACAGCGTCGCCTGCCGGCAAATCGGCGGCGACTTTTTCGACGTGCTGCACCACGCGATGGCCGGCCAGGAGGGCATCACCGTGGTGCTGGCCGACGTCAGCGGCAAGGGTCCGGCGGCGGCGTTGCTGGCCGCATCCTTGCAAGGCATTGCGCATGCGCAATTGCTGGCTGGCGCCGCGCTGACCACGATCGCCCAAACCATGAACGCCTTTTTGCGCGCCCGGCCGGTGGACGACAAATACGCCACGGTGCTGTTGCTGCGCATCACCCCCGACGGCGCATTGGAATACCTGAACTGCGGCCACCAGCCCCCGGTCCTGACCCGCGCCGACGGCCAATGCCGGACGCTGGCGGAGACCTGCGTACCCGTCGGCTTGCTGCCGGTGGCCGAGTTCACCTGCCAGCGTTTGCAATTGGCGTCCGGCGACCGCGTCCTGGCCAGCAGCGACGGCGTGCCCGACGCGACCAATGCCGCCGGCGAGTTTTTCGGGGAAGAGCGGCTGCTGCGCCTGGCCGCCGAAGGCGCCGGACCGGAAGCAGTGGTGGCGGCGGTGCGGGCCTTCTGCGCCGGCGTCCCCTTCAACGACGATTGCACGTTGGTGGAGGTGCGGTTTACCGGCGCCGCCGGAGGCTAAACATCGGCGGCGGCGCGCGTTTGCAGCTCCCGAGCAGGCTCGCCGGCGGTTTCCATCTCCGCCATCCAATCCAAGGCGCAAGCGGCGACTTCCTCCCACTCCGGCTCGATGATCAGC
The DNA here is from genome assembly GCA_027315185.1 of Acidobacteriota bacterium. Lineage (GTDB taxonomy): Bacteria > Acidobacteriota > Terriglobia > Terriglobales > SCQP01 > JAKAUF01. The sequence continues at coordinate 7,298 of DAHUYO010000031.1, read as the reverse complement.
ATGTGGGCCCGGTCGAACAGCCGCATGCGGGCGTTGTAATATGCCGCCAGGCGGCGCTGTTCGGCGGGGGGAATCAGACGGTCGGCCAGGCCTCCGATCACCAGGCAGGGGCTGGCGACGCGCCGCGGATCCACGCGCACCAAGCCCACCGCCATCTGCATCGCCGCGCGCCCGGAGTCCGGCACCTCGCGTGCCGCCACTTCGGCCAGGCGTTCCGGCGGAATGCGATTGTTCACCAAATTCCGGCTCATGCCGCCGTCCATTTTCATCGCCCGGCGGGCGACTGGGCGCAGCAAATCAGCCAGGGGATGCAGGCATGCGTAGCGCCACAGCTTGCCATACGGCGCGCGCATCATGTGCCAGGGCGGCGCGCTGGCCAAAAAGATAAACCCGCGGCGGGCGAACGCCTGCGCCAGCAACTGCGCGATCAACCCGCCCATGCTGTGCCCCATGACAAAGCAGTCGCCGATCTGCTCCAGCACCGCGGCGCAGTGCACGGCATAATGTTCCACGCTGTAGCGGCCGAGCATGGGATCGGGCCGCGTTCCGGGCTGGTGCAGCGGCAACTCGATGGCGTAGGAAGCGCGGCCCGCCGCGGCGGCGGCGCGCTGGAAGTTCTCCCAGCTCCAGGTGCCGCCGCCCAAACCATGAATCAGCACCAACGGGGCGCTGGTTGGCTCGCGGCGCGGACGCAGGACCTGGCAGCGCAAGCCCGCCAGCGTTTCTGTGATCAATTCCACGTTGCCCACTCCACGGAGACCTCCCGATCATTGTAGGGCGCTACCGCCGCGGGGCGGTGAGCAAAGGTTTATGATCGGGGGCGAGCGGCGATCCCCATGCATCTCTTGCTCCACCTGCTCCGCCACTTGGCCCTGCACTTCGGTCTGTATCACGCCCGCGGCGCTTCGCTGGGTGAAGCCGTCTTGCTGCCCTGGGAGATTTTCTTGGTCGTTTGGATGGTGGCGTCGCTGCGCTCCCGGCGCACGGTGGCCAGCGAAACCATCCCGCAGCGCTGGCAATACCTGGCGCCCGGGTTGCTAGGTTTCAGTTTGGTCTTTTTGCCGGAGCCGCCATGGGGATGGGGCGTGCTGGCGGCGCGGATGTATCCCGATACCCTGACGCTGCATATTGTGGGCGCGACGTTCTCTTGGATTGGCATTCTCTTCACCCTTTGGGCCCGCGTCTGCCTGGGCAGCTTTTGGAGCGGGCGCATTTCCGTAAAGGAAGGCCACCAGTTGGTGCAGCGCGGCCCCTACCGCTTCGTCCGCCATCCCATCTACACCGGTCTGTTCGTCGCCGTGCTGGGCGCGGGCATAGCCCTGGGGGAACTGCGCGCGGCTCCGGGGGTTGCGGCGGTGCTGCTGATGTATGCCATCAAACTGCGGCGGGAAGAGGCCATGCTGGCGCCGCATTTCGGCGCAGCGTACGCCGCCTACCGGCAGCGCACGCCGGCGCTGTTTCCGGGGTTGGGAGGATGGCCGGCGGCGCGGCAACGCCCGGTCGCCACGCCGCCGCAATACCCCTAGGACTTGCGTGGGGCGGTGGTGATGGTGATCTTCTGGATCACCACCGGTTTCAGCGGCCGGTTGTTCGCCGGATTGGTGGGCACTGTGGAGATTGCGTCCACGACCTTCTGCCCATGGATCACCTGGCCGAAGATCGTGTATCCGCCGTTCAGATGCGGCTGCGGCGTGGTGGTAATGAAGAATTGGCAGCCGTTGGTGTTCGGCCCAGCATTGGCCATGGCTAAACGGCCGGGGCGGTCATAGGTGAGGCTGGGGACAACCTCGTTCTTGAACTGATAGCCCGGCGTGCCCGTCCCCGTGCCCAGTGGATCGCCTCCCTGGATCATGAAGCCGGCGATGACGCGGTGAAAAGTGGTGCCGTTATACAGCGGGCGATGCATGATGTTGCCCGTGGCCGGATCCCGCCAGGCCTGCGTGCCGTCGGCCAGACCCACGAAGTTTCCCACGGTCAGCGGCGCGCGCCGCGGAAACAGCGTGGCGTCAATGGTCCCCATGGTGGTGACGATGTGGGCGGTGTAATCCAGATTGGGATTCGCCGGCTTGGGGCGCAGCTTGACCGCAGCCGTGGGTTGGGAAGAAGATGCCGGGGCGGCGGCGTGGTGGCAGCCGGCCAGCGCCAGCGCGGAGGCCAGCGCCGCCACGGGAAGGACGATCGAGCGTGAGCGCATGCGCCAAGTATAGCGGCACCGGCGCGCCCGGCTGGGCGGTGCGACCGCGGGCTCCCCGGCCGCGCGCCCGCGGCTTCGCCAGAGCGCGGCGCGTCCGCGGCGCCTGGCGCCGGCGCGTGGCCACCCGCCGGTCCGGTGACCACGCCGCCCGCAACGGCTGGGCCTCTACAATGAACCTATGACCCACGACGAGCTGGTGCTGGCGCAGCAGAATTATCTATTTCCGGCGGTATTCCATTATTTCCAGCGGCCGCTGGTGCTGGCGCGCGCGCAGGCGCAATTCTGCTATGACGACGCCGGCAACCAATACCTGGATTTCTTCGGCGGCATCGTCACGGTTTCCGTGGGTCACCGCAACCCCAAGGTGGACGGCGCGGTGCAGGCGCAGATGGAGAAGCTGACGCATGTCTCCACCTGCTTTTTGACCGAGCCCATGCTGGCCCTGGCGCAGAAGCTGGCGCAGATCACCCCCGGCGGCAAGCTGACCAAAACCTTCTTTACCAATAGCGGTACGGAAGCGGATGAGACCGCCATTCTGGCCGCGCGGCTGTACACCGGCTCGGCCGAAGTGATTGCCTTGCGGCACGGCTATTCCGGGCGCAGCGCCCTGGCCATGGCCATGACCGGGCACGCGGCTTGGAAGCTGGGGCCGGCGACCATGCCCGGAGTGGTCCACGCCCACAACGCCTATTGCTACCGCTGCCCCTTCGGGCTGGAGTATCCCCAATGCGGCGTCCGCTGCGCCACGGACATGGAGGAACTGATCCGCACCAGCACCAGCGGGCGGGTCGCCGCTCTGATCGCCGAGCCGATCCAAGGCGTGGGCGGCTTCATCACGCCGCCGAAGGAATATTTTCCCATCGCCGCCGAGATCGTCCGCCGCCATGGCGGCTTGATCATCAGCGACGAAGTGCAGACCGCCTGGGGCCGCACCGGCGGCAAATGGTTCGGCATCGAACAGTGGGGTGTCGAACCGGACATCATCACCTCCGCCAAGGGCCTGGCCAACGGCCTGCCGATCGGCGTCACCATGGCCAAACCGGAAGTCGCCGACGCCTTCAAGGGCATGACCATCTCCACCTTCGGCGGCAATCCGCTGGCCACCGCGGCGGCCAACGCGGTCCTGGAGTTCATTGAGGAGAACCGCCTGCGCGAGAACACGCAGGTGGTGGGCAACTATTTGCTGGAGAAGTTGCGCGGGCTGATGAGCCGGCATGCGCTGATCGGCGATGTCCGCGGGATGGGGCTGCTGGCCGCGCTGGAACTGGTGAAGGACCGCAAGAGCAAGGAACCGGCGGCAACGGAGACCAATGCGGTCATGGAACGCTGCCGCGAAAACCGCGTCTTGCTGGGCAAGGGCGGGCTGTACGGCAACGTGCTGCGCATTTCCCCGCCGATGAACGTCACCAAGGACGATGTGGATGAGTTCGTGCGGCGGCTGGACAAAAGCTTCGCCGAGTTGGCGAAGGCGTGAGGCCGGATGCGCGGGCGAACCGGCGCGGCTGCGCCTAGGATCTTTGGACCCGCGGCGCGGCTCATGCCGCCGGCGGCGGGCCGGGATCCGCGGGGCTGGGCGGCGTGCCCGCCGGTGTGCCGGCCTTCACCTGGCCGTAGTTGAGCAGGCTGACGATCACCACCCCGCCCGCAACATTGCCCAGCACCGCTGCCCATAGCCAATGGAAATAGCGGCCCAGGGGCAGGCCATGGGCCAACACCGCGGCAAGGATCTCGGCGCTGGTGGCGACGCAGTGGTCGAAGTGGCCCAGGGCGATCACGAAAACCAGCATCCAGGTGACCAAAATCTGCCCCGTCGTCCAGCGGCTGGCGCTGACCATCCAGGCGACCAGCGCCATCAGCCAGCCGGCGATAACGGCGCTCCAAAACACGTGCCGGTTGGAATAAGTGGCAGCGCGGATCCCCATCGCCGCCAGGGCGCCGGCGGTAGCAGGCTGGAGCGCATGGCTGCGCATCGCCAGCCAGGCGAAGGCCAGCGCGCCGAGTAAATTGCCGCCGAGGATGAGCAGGCCGAACCAGAGCGCGCGCTTGATCTGCCGCCGTTCGCTGAGCACCAGCACGACGGGATAGAGCGTGTTCTCGGTGAAGAACTGGGCGCGGCCAATGATGACGGCGATAAAGCCGATCGGATAGACCATCGCGCCCAGCAGGTTCGCGGCGCGCCCCGTACCCCAAACGGCCTCGATCAGCGCCATGGCCAAGGCGCTGATGCCGATGGTGATGCCGCCCGCCGCGGCGGAAAAGGCCAAGCCCAGCACCGGGCGGTGCAGCTCATCGCGCGCCGTGTCGCAGACCGCCTCGAAGATTTCGCTGGCGTTCAGGCGCTGGGTACTTTTTTCCAGCCCCTCCGCCGCCGAGGCGGCGATGATCTCTTCCGGCGGCGGCGTGGGCTCGGGATTTTCCGGCAACGGAAGCTCGGGCATTCCCTTAGCAGATGCACCGGCCGGCGGTTAGCGGCGCGACGCCAACCCGAGTGCCTATTTTCGCCACCGCCCCATACCGCGCGCCGCGCCGCGCCGCGGTAAACGCGGAGCGCAAAGGCGTCGTAACGGCTTGCTGCCATGCTTTGCCGATGGATGTAGACAAGGCCATCCCGTTCATCTTGGATGGTCTCGCCCGCTTAGAGGCCAATGCCGGGCGGCATGCCGAGGAGATCGCCGAGCTGCGCGCCCGGCTGACGGCCTTGGCCGGGCTGGTGAGCACCCTGGTGGAGACGATGAACGGCCTGGCCCTAGCGCAACAGCAAATGGCGATCTCGGAAGCCGAATCCCATCGGAGGCTGAAGGAGTCGCACGCGGAATCCGAGCGCGAGCTGCGCATCACCCTGGCCGAACTGTCCCGGGAACGGAAGGAAGCCGAACAACAGCTACGGCTGGCCCGAGCTCAGGCCGAGGAAAAGTTGCGCGCCTCGCAGGCGCAGGCGGAGGAAAGGTTACGAGCATCGCAGGCGCAGGCGGAGGAAGCATTGCGAGCCTCGCAGGCACGGTCCGAGCAGAGCCTGCGAGCACGCCAGGTGCAGTCCGAGGAGAGCCTGCGGACGGCGATGGAGGAACTCGCCCGTTCCCAGGCTGACTCCGACACCTGCCTGCGTGCGCTGACCGAACTGATGGATCGAACGCAACGGCCGCCGCAGTAACTGCGCGAGCGTTCATGTTTGGTGCGGGCCCCGCGCCCGATGATGCCGCCGCGCCTAGCCCGGAGCGCCATCGGCGCGGCCGCGACGATGCCGGCCGCCACGGCTTAGCGCCGCGGTTGCGGCCGCCAGCCCGGGGCCGATTTGCTGGGCTGGGCGGCGGCGCGGGCGGCGGCGGTATCGTCGGCGGCTTGTTGGCCGGCGTGAACAATGGCCCAGCGGGTGAGGAAGGCGCCGGCCAAGCCCAGCAATCCCGCTTGCAGCGTGCGGCGCTTCAGGCGGGAACGCACGCCGGCATCGTGCGCCGTCAGACTCTTGGCCGCCGGCGCCAGCGCCGCCGCGGCCCAGCTTAACCCCAGCCCCGCGGCCAATTGCCACCCGCGGCGGCCCGACCATAGCGAACGACCGGCACGCCCGCTGCGGACGCAATGGGCCACCAACAACCCGGTTTCCGCCGCCTTGGCGGCATGGCAGACGCGATCCAATGCGCGCATGCGCGGCGGCGAAGCTTCCTCCCGCACCGTCAAGTGCAGCCGCAGCACATCGCTGGCGGCGGCGAAGGACGACGCGACAAAGACGCCGCCCATCCAGGGGCTTTGGTTCCATGCCGGCACGCTCGTGCCCGCCAGCAGCACGCCGGTGTAGCCGGTCATGCCTAACGCCAGCGGCAGGCCCGCGGCGCCGATGGCATGCATGGGCAGGTGGCGAGCGAGCGGCGAAAGCGGCCCCAGCACGCCGGCTTGCCCGGCGGCATGCACGGCGCCCAGGGCGGAGACGGCGCCAAATCCGGTCAAGATCCAGGAGCCGAGATTCATCGGCGAGCCGGGCTTCCAGACCCGCAGCATATAGGGAAAACGAACCGGGCGCCCCAGGTCCCAAATCAACAGCCCCGGGCAAGGCAACAACGCCGCCAAGGAAGTCTCAAATCCGGCGCGGCGCAGGGCGGCGGCATCCGGCGAGGCGGAGAAATGGTCCGCCAGGCTGGCCAGGGCGAAGGAAGCGCCGGAGATCCCGCCGAAAAAGAAATAGGCGGCGATCTGCCATTTCCAGGTGGGGCGCTTCAGGTAGGGAATGCCGTAGTAGGGCTCGGCGGATGCAGCGCTAGAACCAGCGCGGGCGCCAGCGCGGCGCTCGCCGGCGCGGGCCATCGTGGAATGCGAAAAGCCGGCGGACTCTACGGAACGGTTCATGCTACCTCGTTTTCCGCTTCCGCCGGGCGGCGCCGCCCCGCGGCCTCGCGGCCGAAACTGGCGGCGAACGCCAAGCCGGTGACCGCGGCCATGGCCACGGCCGTGAGCGCCGTCCAAGCATAGTTGCGCGGCAGATGGGCCTTGGGACGGCGCGGCGCGGCAGGCAAGTTGTAGGCCTCCGGCGCATCGGTCAGCAGAAAGAAGGCGCCCAGGGCCGAATACTCGCCCGCCGGCTCGGCGCCGTACAGATACGCCTGATCCTCGCCGCGGGCGCGCACTTGCTCCAGCCGTTGTTGCGCGCGGGCGCGCAGTTGCGACAGCGGGCCGAACTGGATGCTGTCGGTGGGACAGGCCTTGGCGCAGGCAGGCTCCAGGCCGTCTTTCTGCCGGTCGTAACAGAGCGTGCATTTATGCACCCGGCCATCGCTCTCGGCCCGATCCAAGACGCCGAAGGGGCAGGCGGAGACGCAGTAGCCGCAGCCATTGCAAATGTCCTGCTGCACGTAGACGTTGCCGAATTCGTTGTAGATGAGCGCGCCGGTCGGGCAGGCCTCCTCGCACGGGGCTTGCCGGCAGTGCTTGCAGACGTCGCTGACCATCAGCCAGCGAATCGGCGCGCCCGGGTCCGGGCGGCTTGCCGCCACCGCCGCGGCGGGCGCCGGGTCCAGCGCGCCCGCGGAGGCCGCGCCGATGGGCTTTTCGGCAAACGCCACATGCCGCCAGGTCGTGGCGGAGAGGGCGTGGGTGTTGTCGTAGCTGGTCCCCC
>DAHUYO010000030.1 GCA_027315185.1 Acidobacteriota bacterium | reverse complement strand
TACGTGGGAACGGGCGATCCCACGGAATGGTCCTTCACGCCGGGGCGGGGGATGTACAAGAGCGACGACGGCGGACGGACGTGGAAGAACATCGGGCTGAAGCAGACGCGGTACATCACGGCCGTGCTGGTGGATCCGCGCAATCCCAACCTCGTGATCGTCGGGGCCTTGGGTTCGCGCGAGTTCGGCGGGCCGGCCAACACGCACCGCGGCGTTTACCGCACGACGAACGGGGGCCGGACGTGGCGGCACGTGCTGTACAAGGACGCTTACACGGGCGTGGCCAGCCTGGTCTACGATTTTCGCGATCCGAAGGTGATCTACGCGGCGTTCGCGCGCAGCACCTTCGGGCTGAGCAAAGCGCAGCGGAAAGCGCTGCCGCCGCTGGGCGCGGTGATTTACAAAAGCACGAATGAAGGCAAAAGCTGGAAGCCGCTGAGCGGGAAGGGGCTGCCGGTAAAGGCGCGGAGCTTCCGCCTGGCGGTGGCGGATGGGACGCATGGGCAGCGGGTGTACGCCGAGGCGCAGGGATTCGGCCGGGACGCGCAGGGACTGTACCGCAGCGACAACGGCGGGAAGAGCTGGCGTTTGGAGACGCACCACATCTTGAGCGCGGGCGGGAAGATCTACGTGGACCCGGGGAACCCGGACGTGGTCTATCTGATGGGCACGGCGATGTACCGCTCGGTGGACGGCGGCAAAACGGTGGCGGCGTTCAAGGGATCGCCGGGCGGGGATGACGAGCGTGACCTGTGGGTGGATCCGGCGAATCCGCGGCGGATGATTCTGGGCGTGGACCAGGGGCCGGCGATCAGCGTGGACGGGGGCAAGACGTGGACGCCGTGGTTCAACCTGCCGAACGGGCAGTTCTACAACGTGTTCACCGACAATCATTTTCCGTTCCGGGTCTATGGCGCGCAGCAGGACAGCGGCACGGCCTGCGTGCTGAGCCGCAGCGATTACGGCGAGATCCGGGACAGCGACTGGTATCCAATAGGCGGCTTCGAGAACGGTTATATCGCGCCGGACCCGCTAAATCCGCGGTGGGTGTTCACGCAGGGGTGGTACCACGTGCTGCGGCGGTATGACCGCAAGACGGGGATGGTTTCGGTGTTCTACACGCCCACGCCCGAGGACCGCTTCACCGGCGCGCCGCCGCTGATGTATTCGCCGGTCAATCCCCATGTGATGTACATGGCGGCGCAGTACGTAATGGAATCCACCGATGGGGCGCGGACGTGGTTTCATATCAGCCCGGACCTGACCATTCCGCCGGGCAAGACCAAGGCGCCGCGGCGGTCTTATTTCGGCCCGGCGATCCAAACGCTGGCGCCGTCGCCGCTCAGCGCGCGGGTGATTTGGGCGGGAACCAACGACGGGCTGATCCAGCTGACGCAGGACAAAGGCGCCACGTGGAAAAACGTGACGCCGCCGGGTCTGCCGGCGCACGCCAACATCAACATCATTGATGCCTCGCACGCGAACGCAGGGACGGCCTATGCGGCGGTGGAGACCTTCCGCCACGCGCAGCCGTACATTTACCGGACCACGGACTTTGGCAAGACGTGGCAAGAGATCGTGCGCGGCTTGCCAAAAGGCGTGCGCGTGCGGGTGGTGCGTGAGGATCCAAAGGATCCCGACCTGCTGTACGCGGGAACGGAGATGGGCGCGTACGTTTCCTTCGACCGCGGCGGCGACTGGCAATCGCTGCAACTGAATCTGCCCAACACCGTGGTCAGCGGCATGACGGTGCATGGCAATGATCTGGTGATCTCGACCTATGGGCGGGCGTTCTGGATTTTGGACGATGTGACGCCGCTGCGGCAGGCGGCGGAGGCGATGGCGGCGGGGGTACACGGACCCGCGTATCTATACAAGCCCGAGCCGGCATGGCGGGTGCGTTGGGACAACGACCAGGACACGCCGCTGCCGCCGGAAGTGCCGGCGGGGCAGAATCCGCCGCAGGGTGCGATCGTTGACTACTATTTGCCGCGCGCGGTCAGCGGCCCGGTGACCCTGGGCTTTTATGACGCGGCGGGGCATTTGGTACGGCAGTATTCCAGCACGCCGCCGCCGCCGGACACATCGGCGCCGGACGTGCCGATGCATTGGTTCGCCAAACCGGTGGTGCTGCCGGCCTCGGCGGGCATGCACCGCATCGCGTGGGATCTGCGCTATCCGCCGCCGCTGTCGCTGACCTACAGCTACTTCGGGAATCTGCTCGATTACACCGAATACACGCTGACCTGGCACGCCATCGAGGGCCATACGCCGCGGATCCAGCCCGTGGGGCCGACGGCGATTCCGGGGGTGTATACGGTGAAGCTGACGGTGGATGGGCGGACGTTCACGCGGCAGCTTACCGTGAAGAACGACCCGCGCATTCCCGTCCTGCCCTGGGAGCTGGGCGAGGAACTGCGGTTCGAGCGGCAGATCACCGCGGCGATGGGCACCAGCTACCATTCGTTCCAGCAACTGAGCCGCCTGAGCCAGGCCGCCGAGCGAGCGCTGGCGGCGGCGAAGGGGCAGCCGCAACTGGCGGCGGGCCTGCGGCGGCTGGAGCATCAGGCCGAGAAGCTAGCCAACGGAAAGAATGGCGCCGGCCTGGCCAACCGTGGATTAGGACGGCATTTGGAGGACATGGAGTTCGGCGATTTGCTGCCCACGCCAAGCGACCGCGCGGCGGTGGAGGGCGACTGCCAGCGGCTGGACGCCGCGCTGGCGGTGCTGCGCAGGATCGAAGGGCAATCGCTGCCCACGCTGAACCAACAATTGGGACAGGCGGGATTAGCGGCGCTGCCGACCGCGGCGGCGCCGAACGATCCGGCGTGCGGGGAGCGGCGCTGAGATGAGCGCTTCAAAATCAGGGAGCCAATAGCCAGCGGCGGGCGCGGACCTCGGCGCGGCTCGGCCGCGTCCGGCTTTTGTTTTGCGCTGGCGGTGCCCGGCTTTGTTTGGCGCGGGGATTACCCCCGCTTGCGCGCGTCGCTGGGGGCCGCGCGGTTTTTCCTGTCGGAGCAGATGGGGGCTAGCGGCGGGGCGGGCCGGGGAGATCGCGGAAGAACAGCCAAAAGACGGAGCCGAACCAAGCAAGCAGTAAAAGCCAGTCTAGCCAAGGCGGGGCGCCGAGGGCCCAGGCGAGGATCCAGGCGGCCAGAACGGGAGACACCGACCCACAGGCTCATCTGCGAGGCCGGATGAGCGGCAGTGCAGGTGGGATGCCCCGCTACCGTGAGAGCAGGGCACGGTACACGGGGGAGACAACCGTGCCGCTGAACACTGCCGGGATGACGGCGGGGACGCCGGATCCCCGGACTCGCGGGGGATTAGCTGGCCGGGGTATTGGCTGAGGCCTTCTTCCCGGGGTGGGTGACCTGGTGCAACAGATCCAGCATGGGCTGGAGACTTTGCGAGACGGCTTGGTTGGCCGAGGTGAAGTTGGGCGCTTGAGCGCCGCGGCCGCTAATCCAGACCAGGTCGCCGTCGGGATTGACCAATTCCAGATCGAGGCGATAGCGGTAATTGTGCAGATCGGTCAGACCCGGATTGAGCAGGCTGTCCATGGAGGGCAGGCCGGATTCACCATCCCCACTGCCATAGAACGCGGCAGAGCCGCCGCCGTAGGCAGCCGCGCCGGCGTCACCCGACGAGGCGGTGCCGCCGACGCTGGGGATCTGGTTGGGGTTGATGTAATTGGCTCCGCCTTGATTGCCGCCGCCGGGGCTGGGCTGGGCGCCTTGGGCGATCGCTTGCTCTTCGCGGCGGCGGGCGGCGGCCAGGGCGCGTTCTTCGCGGCGGCGGCGGGCGGCGTCCCGCTTCAACTGCGCGGGCTTGGGCTGGCGGTAGACGATGCCTTTCAGAATGACGCTGGCATTACTTTCGTTTTCGGTGACCACAACCTGATGGGATGCAAACAGATATTGCTGCATCAAGCCGGCGATCTGCCGCGCATCCGGGCCGTTGGGCATTTCCACATACACGCGCAGGGCATTGGGATTGGGCTGGAGGGCTGGGGGCAACAGCGGCGCGGCGCCATCGGCACCCCCGCCGATGAAGGTGGCGGCGTTGGGATTGTTCGGCGCCGGACCGGTGGGCGGCGCGGCCATCGGCGGTAGCGCGGAGGCGGCCGCGGGGGAGGCGGCGTGCTGCTGGGCGGCAGGCTGTTGCGCCCACAGGCAGGCGGGCAGGAGCAGGAGAGCGGCGAAACGCCAATAGGTGCGAGTCATGGAGGAAATCACCCAAATACTATCATCCGCGAGCGGCGGGGCGGCGTCCATTCGCGGCGGCGCGTTGCCATTGCGGGAACCCTTAGGGCGCCTTTTCCAGGTGCAGGCTGCCCACGTTCATGTCCACATGTACGGTGGTGCCGCGGCCGTCACCCAAGACCATGACCTTGTGGCCGTCGCCGTCGCTTTTGAACAAGGCGTCGTTGAAGTTGTTGTGCAGGAAGCCTAGGGTCTTGTGCGCGAGGATTTTGCCCGAGGCGCCGGGGCGGAGGTAAAAGTAGGTGCCGCCGAAATCGGTCTTGACGTGCATGTCCCGCACCACGCCGAAGCCGTCGAGAAACTTGATGGAGCCGTAATCGCTGTCCAGCTTGACCTGGGCCCAACGGGGATTGTGGATGAGGAAATCGCCGACGTCGGTGAATCCATCCAAGCTGCCGTTGCCGCCGCCGCCGTTGCCGCGCATGCGAACGTCGCCGTAGATGTTGCGGATGACCAGGCTGAGGGAACTGGGCAGCGTGACGCGGATCTCCGCCCACAACTCGACGGACTTTTTGTTGCCGACGTCGCGGATGTGAACGCGATGGCCGCGATAGGTATTGGTGTCGGTGCCGTGAATGAAGAAAAAGCTCTTCATGTACGGATAGCCGTAATTTCGGAACTGTTTGACCGGGTAATGGCCAATAATCCGCAGTTGCGGGCCGATTTTGCGGATGTCGAAATGCAGTTGCTGCGTGAGCGTGCGGGCAAAAACGCGGTCCAGGCCGCCGCCATGGACGAGGATGGCGATCTTCACCTGATCGGTGGGCTGGGTGATGATGTCAATCGGGCCAACCAGGTTCTGGATGACCACTTGGGTCAGTCCCGTGGTGGAGACCGACTTCATCACGGGGCGGATGTAGGTGGCGCGCTTGGCCCAGGCCGGGGCGGCGCAGCAGAGGGCGGCGAGCAAGACAAGAATAAAGGATCGGCGGGGGGACACCATGCGGGCTCCGGGTGCGGCGTTGAACGAAATTGGGCTGAGTTGCCTTCGATTGTAGTCCAGAGTGGGAGGGCGGCGGTGTGAGCGGAATCTCGTATGCAATATGTTTGCGCGGCGCGGCCTCACGACCGCGATTTGCGGATAGCATGAGAGGTAAAGAGGCCCGGCCGGGAGGCGATCCTGGCGGGCGCTAGCGGCGAAACGAAGGGGGCGGCGATGCGGGAATCTAGGCTGGGACGAACGGGAAGAACGCGCGGGACGATAATTCCCGCCACGGCGCAGGCGCCGGCTAGGGTATTCGTGGCGGTGCTGAGCGTGGCGCTGGCGGCGGCATTGGCCGCGCCGCGGGCGCAAGCGCAGATTCGCATTTTGAACGGCGGACATAAAGGGCAGGGAGCGGGCGGCGGGCTGCACTTGCCGCAGGTGCCGGTGCCGCCGCCGCCGAAGGTGCGGCTGCCCGATCCGCCGCCGGCGAAGATCCAGCAGATCATCCGGGAATTCACCGCAAACGAGAGCCGTAACTTGGAGTTGCTGGCGCACAACTATACCTACGACGAGCACATTGACCTAGAGGTTCTGGACAACGACGGCAACCCGACCGGGCAGTCGTACCGCCAGTCCGACGCCATTCTGTTTAGCCCCACGGGGCGAAGGGAGATCGTCTGTACCTGGTGCCCGCAGTCCACCCTGCAAAACGTGATCCTGACCGAGGACGACCTTAACGATTTCTTTGACATGGATTTCTACACGGTCAAAATGCAGGACCTGGCCGACTACGACATCCGCTATATTGACCATGAAAAGCTGGAGGATTTGACCGCCTACCGGTTCAGCATCAAGCCGAAGAAGATTCTCAAGGGGCATCGGTATTTCGCCGGCACGGTGTGGGTGGACGATCACTATTTGCAGATCGTCAAGAGCGAGGGCAAAGCGGTGCCCGACCAGTTCAGCCATGGCATGCCCAGCAATATTTTTCTGCCCTTCACCACCTACCGGCAGCCAATTGACGGCAAGTATTGGTTCCCGGTCTATACCAGCACTGACTCCCGGCTGCCGTATTACGACGGCAAGAACTACGCCGGTTCGACGCGGCTGAAGCTGGTCGTCCAATTCACCAAGTACAAGCGCTACGGGTCGAGCTTCCAAATTCAGTACAAAGGTTTGGCCAAGAAGCCAGCGGCGAAGCAGCCGCCAGCGGAAAAGCATTAGCGGGGAGGAGGGGTTGGCGGACGGAGCGCCGGGCCGAGACCCGTGTTTCCGGGCGGTCGGCGCGGAGGCGTTAGAGCCAGCGGCGGACGCGGGTGGCGTATTGCGCGTAAGGGGCGGCGAAGGTTGCGCGCAGGCGGGATTCCTCAAGCGGAATCACGACCCGCTGCAAATAGGCGACGACCGGCAGGAGCGGCAGGAGCGGCGCGAGTTGCGCCAGGAAGAACATTTCGCTTAGATACGCGAGCACCAGGCCCAGGTGCATGGGATTGCGGCTGAGGCGGTAGGGGCCGGAGGCGACGAAGGCGCGGGAGAGTTCCCCCGGCGTGGTGGTGGTGCGGCGGCGACGGAACAGGGCCAGCGCCCAGCCGGCGAGGGCCACAGCCAATGCCCAGAGCAAGGTGCCGGCGATCGTGAGAGCGTAGCGGTGGCGCGGCGTGGGCGTTGCGAGCGGTAGGAGACGCTCGCTGCAAGCCGGCGCCCGCCAAATAGGCGAGCACGAAGACCCAAGGCACGGGGATACGCAGCAGCAGGCGTAGCGGACGCGGCGCGGACGGCGACGTTGCCATTACGGCAGGCTACAGCGGCGCGCAGCGGGAGGCAACCGAGCGGGCTCTGGGGTAGGGACGGGGCAGTTGCATCTGCGGGTTATATGCGCGGGCAGGCCGGGGAGCGGTGCGGAAGCGGGAGAGAATCCGGCTGTGCGGGAACGCTGCGTGGCTAGGCGGCGGGAACGGGGGATGCTGCGGGGTGTCGGTGGCGAGCCTGCGGGGGCACGGGTAGGTTGAGCGCGGAGCCGGACACTTGCCGCAGCCGGGTACGCTGGGCTCGGGTTCGCGCGTTCCCAACCGGATGAAGGGTGGAGTAAGGTTATGCACGGACAGCTGCGGCGGGCCGGGAACGCGCCGATGGCGGCCGCTCATTTCGGCCAGGTGGGCCGGGTAGAGGGCGAGGAGGGCTGGCGGAATGATCAAGGTAAGTCGGGCGACTCGGTGGGCATGGGCGGTGGGAATGGCGCTGGCGGTGGCGCCGCTATGCGCAGCGCAGGTCGCGGCGAAGAAGAAGCGGGCTCCTGACCCGTGCCAGGCACGAAACCGCTGCCTGCGGCTGTACCGTCTCGGGAAGGCCGCGAGCGTGGCGGCGCTGGAGAAAGCGTTCCACTCCGGTTGTGACGGCTATTCGGAGGAGGCGATCCGAGCACTGCGTCTGTATCAACTTGACGCACCCGGCGGCGCGTACGCGCTGCTGAATTCGATGCCGCGGGGGATCGGGGACTTCGTGTCGTTTTTGTGGATGGCGACCGACGGAACCTTCGAGACTGCGGGGGACATCAACTCCTCGTACGGAACCGTCTACCCCATGGATGAACTGGTTAGCGGCGGTTGCCGGGACGGTGCGCCGCGCGGAGGCGTCGAGTTGTTCCGGTTTTATTTTCGTGATCTAGCCAAACTTTCCGCGGCGCACGCGAAATATTTGCCCGGGTTTTTGATCACGTCGCAGCTATTTGGCTATAAGGCGGAGTGGGGTGAGTTCGACGCGGGCACGGAGATGAACGTAGATGGCATGTTCTCGCGGCTCCTTGGGCCAGTGCTCGGGGCGCGGCCGAAAGAGTTTAGGCAGGCCGCAATCAAATCAGGCGCGCTTGGCTGGCCCGCCCTGAAGCAGGCGAAGGCGGCGCTGGCGGCGGAAAAGCGGGCGAAGGAACATCCGCCCGACCCCTGCCAGGCACGCGTCCGCTGCCTGCGGCTGTACGGTCTCGGGAAGGCTGCGAGCGTGGCGGCGCTCGAGAAAGCGTTCCACGCCGGTTGCGACGGCTATTCGGAGGAGGCGATCCGGGCGCTGCGCCTGTATCAGCTTGGCGCACCCGGCGGCGCACAGGCGCTCCTTAATTCGATGCCGCGCGGAATCGGAGATGTCATGTCGTTACTATGGATGACGGATGACGGTTCCGCGGATGACCAGGACGTGTTCTACGGTGTCGGCTATCCCAAGGACCAGTTGCCGGAAAACGGTTGCCGCGACGGGGCGGCCATCGGAGCCGCAGGTGAGTTCCGGTCCTATTTCGCTGACCTCGCAAGCCTTTCCGAGTCGCACCCGAAATACATGCCCAGGTTCTTCGCGGTGTCGCAGTTGTTCGGCTACGAGGCGCAATGGGAGGTGTACAAGGGGACGGGTTCCGTGGACGTGGGCGCGATGTTTTCTCGGCTCCTCGCCTCGATCCTGGAAGCCCGACCCAAGGAATTCATGAGGGCCTACAATGCGACCATCGATTGGGGCAACCTCGCAGGTACGGCCGCCCTGAAGCAGGCGAGGGCAGCGCTGGCGGCGGAGAAGCACAAGACGCCGCCGGAGAAGCCGAAGAAAGGGGAATGGCCGAGGCTGCCAGCTGCGGGCCGGGGTACGGATTGAGAACTGGCAGGCGGGCGGGGATTACATGCGTGCTGGGCGGGAGCAGAGACGATGCCGCTGCCGGAGGTAGAGCTTGTCGACGCGCTTAGCGGCTGCCGCTCCGGGCGGCCTACCGGCATCCAGCAGCCCCCGGCGCGAGGCTCAGGCGCTGCTGGCGGCGGCGATCGGAATCTACAACGGGGGTGACTGGAGCCGGTTTCCCGAAGGCTTTCGGCTGCTGCGACGGGCAGCCGACGCGGGTTCCTTAGCGCCCAGGAATGGCTGGGGGCGGCATACGATTACGGCCTCGGCACGCGCAGGAGCCAGCGAAGGGCGTTCCGGCACTATCAGGTTGCCGCGCAACACGGGTCGCTGAGCGCCGAATACAACCTGGCCCTCTTTTACGAAATGGGCCGCGGCGTGAGGCGCAACTATCGCGAGGCGCGGCGCTGGATGACCCGTGCGGCGAGGCACGGGGACCGCGAGGCCATCCATGTGCTCGGGTGGATGAATCGGTATGGTAGGGGCGCGCCGCGCAATCTGCGGCGCGGCTATCTCTTGCACAGGCGCGCGGCGCGGATGGGATGCGCGGAGGCGCAGTTTTCGACCGGTGTCTGTCTGAGCCGTGGCGAGGGTGTGCGGGCCGACGCGCGGGCAGCGTTCTATTGGTACTTTCGTGCTGCGCGCCAGGGCCACGCCGACGCGGCGCACAACCTGGGCTATTTCTATCGGGAAGGCAAGGGCGTGGCGAGGAATCCGAGGCGCGCCGAGGAGTGGTATGCGCGAGCGGGGAGGTTCGCCGCGGCCGAGCGGGCGCGGCGAAAAGCCGAGGGTGAGGGATCGCCGGCGGCGGGCTGAGCGTTAGCGGCGGGCGCGTCCTGGAATCGGCCCCGGCTGTGCCCGCCGGAAGGGCGGTAGGGCGGCCGCGCGCAGGCCCGAAAACCGGCGTCGTGGCCGGTGGAAATCTGAGGACGCGGGCGGACGCACGAGCTTGTGGTCGGGGGTGCAGCGGCAGTTTAGGGGAGGGAAGCGGTGGTGGTGGATGGGGCGGGAGCGGCGCCTAGGGCGGCCGGTACCGGGTTGAAGCGGCCGGCGGAGAAGACGGAGTGGCAAAGATTTCGGCCGAGGGAATAGGGGATGGCGCGGTAGTCGTCCACGGCGAAGAGGGCGAGATCGGCGCGCTTGCCGGGCATGATCGAGCCGGTATTGGCGGCGCGGCCAAGAGCGGCGGCGGCGTTGATGGTGACGGCGGTCCAAGCCTCGGCGGGCGTCAGGCGCATTTGCGTGCAGGCCAGGGACATGGCCAGCGGCAAGCTGAGTAGGGGACTGGTGCCGGGGTTGAAATCGGTGGCCAGGGCCACGGCGGCGCCGGCGGCGATGAGGGCGCGGGCCGGGGGATAGGGGGTGGCGAGAAACAGGTCGCAGCCGGGAAGCAGAGTGGCGACGGCGCCGGAACGGGCCAGGGCTTGGTGGTCGAGCGCCGTGGTCTGTTCCAGATGATCGGCGGAGGCGGCGCCGAGCTCGGCGGCGAGGCGGGCGGCACCGGTGGCGGCGAGCTGTTCGGCGTGGATCTTGAGGCCGAGGCCGCGGGCTTGCGCGGCGCGTAGAACAGCATCCGCCTCGGAGACGGTGAAAGCGCCGCGGTCGCAGAACACATCGGCGAAAGCGATTGGCTGGCCGCCGCGGGCGGCGGTTTCCGCAGGGCTGAGGGCGGCGGGAAGCAGCACTTCATTGATGAGGCGAAGGAACTCGGTGCGGCGGTCGGCGAATTCCGGCGGAACGACATGGGCGGCGAGGAGGGTCAGGACGGTTTCGACGCCGGCGGAGCGGCCGGCGGCGGCGGCGAGACGGAGCAAGCGCAGCTCGGCGGCGGGGGAAAGGCCGTAACCGGATTTGATTTCGACCAGCGTGGCGCCGAAGGATTGGGCGGCGCGCAGATGGGCGACGGCGGTGGCGAGCAGATCGGCGTCGGCCGCGGCGGCGAACTGGCGGGCGGTTTGCAGGATGCCGCCGCCGGAGCGGGCGATTTGCTCATAGGTTGCTCCACGCAGGCGGCAGTCGAAATCGTCAAAGCGGGGGGCGGGGAAGACCAGATGCGTGTGGCTGTCCACCAGACCCGGGGTGAGCAAATGGCCGCGGCAGTCGAACTCTTCCAATGTGTCGTCTGCTGGCGGTGCAGCGTCGGCGGGGCCGGCGGCGGCGTTGCGGCCGTGTGGATCGTCGCTCGCCTGACGTCCGCGCTGGTTCCCGCGTGCTATT
This sequence comes from Acidobacteriota bacterium, assembly GCA_027315185.1. GTDB lineage: Bacteria > Acidobacteriota > Terriglobia > Terriglobales > SCQP01 > JAKAUF01. The sequence continues at coordinate 26,624 of DAHUYO010000030.1, read as the reverse complement.
CGTGCGACGGCGTCGGTTGGGCCGGCGGCGAGGATGCGGCCGTTTTCGATCAGCACCGCGCCATCGCGGATCAGGCCGAGATCCTCCATCTCCGCGCCGCGGCGCGCGCGGTCCGGGCCGGCGAGGGTGAGCAGTTGGGCGGCGTGGACCAGCAGCGTGGGCACGGCTATTTCCGGCGGGACGGCGGGGCATCGGCGCCAGGAGTTTGCGCGCCGCCTGATGGGCCCGTGGACAGGTCAACCATAGGCGGGTTCGCCATGGGCAAATCCATGCCATGGGCGCGGGCAAAGTCGCGTGCCTCGGCGTATCCGGCATCGGCATGGCGGGCGACGCCCAGGCCGGGATCGTTGGTCAGCACGCGCTCGATGCGGGCGTCCATTTCCACGCTCCCGTCGGCGACTGTGACCTGGCCGGCGTGCTGCGAGTAGCCGATGCCGACGCCGCCGCCATGATGAATGGATACCCAACTGGCGCCGCTGGCGGTGTTCAGCAGGGCATTGAGCAAGGGCCAATCGGCGATGGCGTCGCTGCCGTCGGCCATGGCCTCGGTTTCACGGTAGGGGGAAGCGACTGAGCCTGCGTCGAGATGGTCCCGGCCCATCACCACCGGCGCCTTGAGCTGGCCGCTGCGGACCATGGCATTGATGGCCAGGCCGAATTTGTCCCGCTCGCCGTAACCCAGCCAGCAGATGCGGGCGGGCAGGCCTTGGAAGCGGATCCGTTTGGCGGCAAGCTGGATCCAGCGGCGCAGGACTTCATCCTCCGGGAACAGCTGGAGTACGAGCTGGTCGGTAGCATGAATATCCGCCGCCTCGCCGCTGAGCGCGACCCAGCGGAAGGGGCCGCGACCGGAGCAAAACATGGGGCGAATGTATTCCGGCACGAAACCGGGAAAGTTAAAGGCTTCCTTCAACCCATGTTCACCGGCCATGGCACGGATGTTGTTGCCGTAATCGAAGACCACGCTGCCCAGCTTTTGCAGCGCCAACATGCCGACGACATGGGCAACGATGGAATCCAAAGCGCGGCGCTGATATTCCGCGGGATCGCGGCGGCGGAGTTCGGCGGCCGCGGCGAGGTCGAGGCCGGTGGGAATGTAACCGTTCAGCGGATCGTGGGCGCTGGTTTGGTCGGTCAGCAGATCGGGCACGACGCCACGGCGGGCCAGCTCCGGAATGACCTCGGCGCAGTTGCCGACCAAGCCGACGGAGACGGCTTCCTGCTTGCGGACGGCGTTTTTCAGGATGCGCAGCGCTTCATCCAGGTCATTGACCATGATGTCGCAGTAACCGGATTTGAGCCGCCGCTTGATGCGCTCCGCGTCCACTTCGATGCCCAGGAAGGCGGCGCCGTTGAGCGTGGCGGCCAACGGCTGCGCGCCACCCATGCCGCCCAGGCCCCCGCTGGCCACTAACTTGCCCGCCAGGCTGCCGCCGAAATGCTTGCGCGCGGCGGCGGCGAATGTTTCAAATGTCCCTTGCAGTATTCCTTGGGAGCCGATGTAAATCCAGCTACCCGCGGTCATTTGGCCGTACATCATCAGGCCCTGGCGGCTGAGGTCGCGAAACGTGTCCCAATTGGCCCAGCGGCCGACCAAATTGGAGTTGGCGATCAGGACGCGGGGAGCATAGTCGTGGGTGCGGAAGACGCCGACCGGCTTGCCGGATTGAACCAGCAGGGTTTCGTCATTCTTGAGGCGGGTGAGGACGGCGACGATGGCGTGATACGCGGGCCAATTGCGCGCGGCTTGTCCGGTTCCGCCATAAACAACCAGGTCCTGAGGCCGCTCGGCGACCTCGGGGTCGAGGTTGTTCATCAGCATGCGCAGCGCGGCTTCCTGCGCCCAGCCGAGCGCGGTGCGCCGCGCTCCGCGGGGGGCGCGGATGCGCTGGGCGGGCGCGCCGCCGGCGGCGGGCAGGGAATTGCTGGCCGAGGTCGTTTCCGCCATACGCGCCCATTGTAGTCGGTGGCCGGACGCGTGGCCGCGGCGCGGGGCGGAGAGCGGCGCCCCGTCGGTTCGGCGATTCATGGGTAGTGCGCGCTGGGGAACGAAATGGGCCACTGCGGCCTGGGCGGGGGGCGGGAGAATGGCGGAGCCGGTACAATCATCAAATGGCGGAATGTCCCATCTGCGGCCTGGGTGACCGGTGCCGGAACCATTGGATCGCGAGCCAGGATGAAGCCGGCGAACTTCAGTTCCAGACCGGCCCAATGACGGCCAGCGACGATAATCTGATCCTGCTGCAAAACAAGCTTGGCCGGCCGGACCTGAAAGGCTTGATGGCCAAAATCGGGGTGCAGCCGGAGTGGCTGCAAATCGGCGGACAGACGATGGCGTACTTGGCTTGGCCGCTCGACCTGCGGGCAGCGGTGAACCGGGCGTTGTTTCCCGCTGGTCCTCCGGGAGGCGAACAACCGGTGGCCCCAGTGCCGAAATACCGGCATCGGTTGGAGGGAATCGAGGTGGGTGAGGTTCGCCTGGATGTGGAAAACTGCCTGCCCGATGAGCTGCTTTACCATGTGGATTTCGAGTTGCGCCTCAAGGATTTGGGGGCCGTGGTTCTGACCTACTCGCAAATCCTGTGGGATGAGCTGCTTCCGTGGTCAGACCTGATGCGAAACCCGGAGGTTGCCGAGCAGGCCCGACAGACGCTGCGGCTGGTGTTCGCCGGCCTCCTGGACCTCTTGCGCCAGACGTTTGCGGGCCAAGAGGTCGAGGTTCTGGCGGAGGATCAGCCGGAGGCGCTGGCGGCCGGCTCGCGGGTGGATGAGGTGGCGCGGTTGACGCCGCCGGAGGTCCATTTGGGCGAGGAGATCGAGCGGCTGGTGAACGAACGGCGCATCCAGCCCATGCTGCGGACGGCGATTAGCGGCTTCGCCATGGCGGCCAAGCTGTAGCCATCCGACAATACGATCCCGGCGCGCATCCAACTGCGACTGGGAGGTGCCGATATGGCGCAAAGGGGTTTGGCGCGGCGGGAGCCGGTTCTTCAGGATCTGTGGGACTTCCGCCGGAATTTCGATGACATCTTTGGCCGCTGGTTCGACATGCCAGGGTTCTTCGCGGGGCGGGGCCAGGCAGTGGGATGGCTGCCGCCGGTGGAATGCTACGTGGACCAGAATCAATACCATGTGCGGCTGGCGGTGCCCGGAGTCGAGCAAAACGACATTCGGGTTCAGGTGCATGGAAACGAGCTGACCTTCAGTGGGGAACGCCGGCGCGATGAAAACATCTCGGATGAGCGATTCCTGCAACGCGAGTTCAGCTATGGAACGTTTGAGCGCGTGGTGCCGTTGCCGGAAGGCGTTGAGCCGGACAAGGTGCAGGCGCAGATGACCAACGGCGTCCTGGAGGTGACGGCGCCGATTTCGGAAAAGGCGCTGCCGCGGGAAGTGAAGATTGAGGCCATTTCGGGCAAGAAGGCGGCATGAATGCGGGCGTGGTAACGTCCGATAAGATGTATTATGTCAACTACTATTCCGGTGAACTGTCCGCGCCCGGACGGAGCGTCCCGAGAGCGGACAGTTCGCTGGGCGCGGGAGCGGTTAAATCCTTTACCTTCCGTGCTGGAACGTGGTCCACGGACTGCTAGCCTGATTTCCGATGGGCCTGATCCAAGATCTCCGCTTTGCGTTGCGCCAGCTCCGGCGAGCCCCTGGGTTTTTCGGCCTGGCAGTGGTCGCGCTGGCGCTGGCCATTGGACTGAACACCGCGATGTTCAGCGTGGTGGAGGGAGTGCTGCTGCGGCCGCTGCCCTTTCCGCATTCTCGACGGTTGGTGAGTCTCTACACGACGATCCTTTCACGGGGAGTTGCGCGGGGTCAGGTCTCGTATCCGACGCTTCAGGATTGGCGAGCGGAGTCGGGGCGTGTGTTTTCGAGCCTGGCCGCTTTCCGCACTGATGAAATCACGCTCACCGGGCGGGGCGAGCCGCGGGCATTGCAAGTGGCATATGTCACGTCCGGGTTTTTCCGGACTCTCGGCGTGCGGCCCGTGCAAGGCACGGGGTTGAGTGCCACCGACCATGTGCGCGGCGGGCCGTTGGCGGCGGTGATCAGCCACGGGCTGTGGGAGAACGATTTGGGCGGGCGGGCGATCATCGGGAAGCCGATTCGGCTCGGTGGCCGGGCCTTCACCGTCGTTGGCGTGATGCCTGCCGGGTTTGCGTATCCCATTCAGCGGCCGACGATGCAAGCTTGGGTGGCGGAGGAGAATGACCCGCTGCTCGGCGGCTCCTTGCTGACCATCCGCGATGCACGTTATTTGCGCGCCATCGCCCGGCTGCGAACTGGCGTAAGCCGGGAACAGGCGGGAGCGGCGATGACGGCGATCCAGTCGGCGCTGGCACGGAAGTACGACAGCGGCGGGCGCGAAGGCGTTAGCGTAGTGGCGATACAACAAGACATCGCCGGCGGGGTGAAACCCGCCTTGCTGATGCTGCTGGCGGCGGTGGCGTTCGTGCTGTTGATTGCCTGCGCCAACGTGGCGAATTTGCTGCTGGCGCGAGGCGCAGGGAGACAGCGGGAATTGCGCCTGCGCCTGGCGCTAGGAGCGGGACGGGGACGCCTCATGCGGCAATTGCTGACGGAAAGCGTGGTGCTGGCTCTGGTGGGCGGCGCGGGCGGGCTGTTGGTGGCGGGGTGGGCGCTGGCGCCACTGGCGCGGCTGGGCCGGAATAACCTGCCCAACTTGCCGCCTGCCGGTCTGAGCTGGCCGGTGCTGCTGTTCACGGCAGGCATCGCCGTCCTCACCGGGTTGTTATTTGGGTCCATGCCGGCGTGGCAGGCGGCGCGCAGCGATCCACAAGCGGGGCTGAAGGAAGGCGGCCGGTCCGCCGCCGCCGGCGCGCGAGCCGGGGCGCGCAACGCACTGATTGTAGCGGAGATAGCGCTGACGCTGGTCCTGCTGGCCGGCGCGGGATTACTGATCACCAGCTTCTGGCGGCTGGAAAATGTGCCCAGTGGATTCCGCCAGCCGAGCCATCTGCTGACGGCACAACTGGAACTACCCAAGTCTGCCTATCCTGATGCTGCGCGCCTACGCGCCTTCGCCGAAACATTGGAGAGGCGCATGGCGGCGATGCCGGGTGTGACCAGCGCTGCGCTGGTCACAGTGCAGCCGCTTAGCGGCAGTAACATTAGCCTGTCCTTTAGTCTGCCGGGCATCGCGCAAGGGGCGGCGGCGCGCCATTTGTCCGCGGATCTGGATGGCGTGAGTCCAAGGCTATTCGCCACGTTGGGCATCCCGGTCGTCTCCGGGCGCGCGTTTCGCGCGACGGACGCCGCGGGCGCGGCGCCGGTGGCGATCATCAATCAGACGCTGGCGCGGCGATTTTACCAGCACGAAAGCCCCATCGGGCACACGCTAACAATCAGCGCGCCGGCGAGCATTTTCCCGCTGGGTTCGGCGCCGAGGACGATCGTCGGGGTGGTGGGCGACAGCAAATACACCAGCCTCGGGAAGCCGGCCGGGCTGCACATCTATGTACCGTATGCGCAGACGCCGCTTCCCTTTCTGGCGCCAATGGTGCGGACGGCAGGATCGGCAGCGGCAACCGAGGCGGATCTGCGCGATGCGATCCACGCGGTCGCTCCCAACTTGGTGGTGGGCAACATGGAGCCGATGTCGCGCGTGATCGCCGCGTCCCTGGCGCCGCAGCGGTTCAATGTTTTACTGTTGACGCTCTTTGCCGGGCTGGCGTTGGTGCTGGCGGCGGTAGGCGTCTTCGGCGTCGTCGGCTACACGGTCACGCAGCGCACGGGAGAAATCGGCGTGCGCATGGCCCTCGGGGCGCAGCCGCGCGCGGTGCAGCGGATGGTTTTGTGGCAGGGCTTGCGGCTGGGCCTAATCGGCGCCGGCATCGGAATCGCGGTCGCGGCGCTGCTGACGCGGCTGCTTGTCGGCATGTTGTTCGGCGTTTCTGCTTTCGATCCGCTGACATTCGCCCTGGTCACGGTCGGCATGGTCTTGCTGGTTTTGCTGGCCAGCTACTTCCCTGCCCGGCGCGCCGCGCGCATCGCCCCGCTGGAGGCGTTGCGCTACGAGTAATCGCGAATGGTGCCTCGGCGCCACCTCGGCCGCGCCCCGCAGGGGTGGAGCGAGATCAGGCGGATCCATCATTGGCGTAAAACGGGGGACAGCGTGCAGCGAGCGGTTCAGGAGAGCGCGCCTGCCCACTGCGATTCCGGGAGAGCGGTTTCCAGGCTAGCGTACTGGATCGCCACGACCGGCGCATGCCAGCGGGTTAAAAGCCAGGCAGCGAGCGGTGACACAGGCGATCCGGCTCAGAGAGCGGCACGACCATTAGGCGGCGGAGCGCTTGCGGCGATGCGAGGCTTTCTTGTCCGCTGCCAGGGCGCCATTTGGTTTTCTTGCTTTCGCGCCCTGCGCCAAACTGCGCTTTAGCGCGTCCATGAGATCCACGACCGGAGCCAGGCGGGGCGCCTTTTCCTTGGGTTTCGCCGGCCGGCCCTCCAACTTTGCAGCTACCAGAGCCTCCAGTCGTTCGCGATAAGTGTCATGGTATTGGCTGGGGTTGAAGTTTTGCTTCAGGCCGGAGATCAATTGCTCGGCCAGACGCAACTCCTCCGCTGTGACCGCCTGGTCCTCGCCGGCCGCGGCGCCAAAGCCTTCAGCCACCCGGATTTCGTCGGCGTAATACAGCGTGTGCAGCAGCAACCCGGCGGGCTGCTGGGCGGCGTTCGGAACTCCGGCTAGGCGGCTGGGGCGCAGGGCGGCCAGGTACTCGCGGTTGTGCATGGACATCTTGGCGAGGGCATGGAAGCCGGTTTGTTCCATGGCTGCGAACAGCAACCGGTAGGGGCGCAGGCCGGCGGGCTCGGGAAGCAAGTAATAGGAGGATTCAAACCACAACGGATCTATTTCCGCGGCGCGGCAAAAGGCCAAAATTTCCATTTGCCTCTGCGTGGCCGGCGCCGCCTGGCGAATTTCCTCTTCACTCAGGGTGACGTATTCTCCCTTGGCATATTCATAGCCTCGCAGGCTCTCATTGCGGGGAACGACGGCGCCGTCGTCGGGACAGACCATCTGTTGCTTGAGCCGCACGTGATCCCTGGCGTGCAGGAGATGAAAGCTGACCCGCTCGCCCCGGGCCCCGGAAAACAGGCGAACCGGCAGCGTGACCAGGCCGAAAGTGAGATAGCCGCTCCACACCACCGCCATGCAAACAAAAGATGGCGCCGCGACGGCCGTGGTTTCCAGCCACGCAAGGGCAGCAGCCGGGAATGGCAACCCGAGAGCCTCGCCCGGGCTCTCATCCCATTGGAGGGAGAGTGTATGCGGCGATGGTGGCCCCTGGTGTTCTTCTTTGCGCTTCTACCCGCGGCGGTGTTGTTGCTGGTGGCGCCTACTTTTTCCGCAACCTCGAATCGCGACGATGATATCTCGCGCATTCAGGCTGCCACGCGCATTTTTCGCCATACCACCATCCCGGCCGGTATCCTGCACGGCGCCAAGTGCATCGCCATCATTCCGGGAGAAAAGCATTTCGCCCTGGGCATCGGCGGACAGTACGGCAAGGGGCTAGTCACTTGCCGCAACCACAACCGCTGGTCGGCCCCGGCGTTCATCGCCTTGGCGGGAGTCAGTTACGGCTTCCAGATCGGCGGCCAATCCAGTGATATGGTGCTGATCTTCCAAAGCAAGCACGGCTTGGAGAGCATGCTCAGCAATAAGATCAAGATCGGCGCCAGCGCCAGCGCCGCGGCCGGCCCGATCGGGCGGAAAGCGGAAGCCAGCACCAATCCCTCCCTGAACGCGGCGATCTTGACCTATTCCCGCAGCCATGGCGCCTTCGTTGGGGTGGACTTAAGCGGCGCCGTGGTCCAGCCCGATGATACCGGCAATATCGCCATGTACGGCAAGGCGACGCGGCATGAAGAAGTCCTGGCGGGCACGGTGCCCCCGCCGGCCCAGGCCATTCCGCTGCTGCGGGAAATCGCGCGCGTCACCGCGGCGCTACCACCAAAAGGTCCGGTGCTGCGAGAGCCATCCCATGCCGTCCCGCACGGGGTGAAGTGAGTCCGCGAAGCGAAGCATCGCCGCAGTGGCCCGGCGGACGGAGTTCAGTGGGACAACGCCCGCAGGCGGCGGCCGATTTGATCGCTGGCTTCGCCGGCGATCATAGGCGCCAAATATTGCGCCAAAACTTCATCCACCGCATTCAGGGCAGCCGCCAAATCCACCTGAGCCCGAGAGTTAGGGGCGGCGGCCATGGCCTCGCGCCACGCCGACAACAAGACATCTTCCGGCTCGGTGGCGGCCGCCGGTTTGAGCGCGGGAGGCGGCGCCTGCGGAGCGGACTCCACCGCGGTCTTGAGTTCGGCCAAAGTCGCCAGCCAGCTACCCGGCGCGGGGGCAGCGGAGGCGGACAGCAGTGGGACGGCGTCGGCGGCAGCGGCGGCTGCCGGCGGAGGAGTGGCTGGCATGGGCGTTACATCGTCTTCTGAAACCACCTCCAACGCTTCCACTTCCCACCGCGGGCGAACCGGTTCCGCCGGAGCGGAAAATGCGTGGGGTGGCTGGTCGGATGCTTCCACGGCCGGGAATGGCAAGGCCGGGACCGCTTCCAGCGTGTCCGGCTCAGCGGCGGAATCCACCGCGGCGGCAGACACCGCTGGTCCCCGAGCGGGGGCGGGCGATTCCACCCGCGGCTCGGATTCGCCCGCGCCGAAATCGGTTTCGACTTCCGGTGCAGGTTCAGTGCGCGGCGCAGCGGACATGGGTTCGCTGGCGGCCGAGGCGGACTCTTCAGCCGGGGCCGGCGGGCGATCGTCGCCCACCGCTTCCCTGGCGTCTAGAGCTGAGGCAGCGCCCTCGGCGGCGGCATTCGTCTTCACGGTCGCATCCCCGGCGGCGGCGGGGACGGCGACTTTGCCGGACTTCGCCAGAAGTGTCTGAACGGTGCGCTCCAGCGCCGACGGAATGAACGGCTTTTGAATGACGTCGTCAGCACCGGCGCGGCGCCCTTCGCCCGCGTCATACAACTCGAAGGCGGCCAACGCCAGCAGGACGGGAAGGCTTGTCCATTCGGGGCGCTCACGGATGCGCTGGCAAACTTCCAGCCCGGTCAACCCAGGCATGGAGGTGTCGGCAATGACCAGATCAAATGGCCGGTCTTCCAGCTGCTGCAATGCCGCGGAGCCATTGCTAACCGTGACCACCTCATACCCCAACTCGGAGAGAATGCGGCTGCCGTCACGCTGCGCATGCTGGCTGTCATCGGCGAGTAGGATGCTGTAGGCCACGGCAACATCCTTTCACAAAATTGGCCCCAATGGCTATGAAATTGGCCGTCCGCCCAGCTAGCTTTCCTGCGTCCTGGCCGGAAGGGCGGGAGAAAATGGAAGCATGGCCAGGTCGGAGGATTGGCGCGCGCAAGACCGGGAGACCATCGTTGCCGTGGCCACTCCCGCCGGACGGGGAGGCCTGGGGATCGTGCGCCTTTCCGGCCCCCGCGCCGCGGACGTCGCGCGGGCGATTTTGCGCTTAGAGGGCGGAGCGGTTCCGGCGCTGGTTCCCCGCCAGGTGCGGCGGATGATTTTCCCAGTTGCGGTGGCTCAGCCCAATGGCGCGGGGCGCGAGCCCGCGCCGGGGGCCGGTGCCTTGGATGAAGTCTTGGTGACCTACTTTCCGGCCCCCCGCTCCTACACCGCGGAGGATGTGGTGGAGATTTCCGGGCACGGGGCGCCGGTGCTCCTGGCGGCGATGGTGCAGGCGGCGGTAGGTGCGGGGGCCCGTTTGGCTGCCCCGGGCGAATTCACCCGCCGGGCGTTTCTTCACGGACGGCTGGATTTGGCACAGGCGGAGGCGGTGCATGACCTGATCTCCGCGGAAACGCTTTGGCAGGCCCGGGTGGCGGCGCGCCAGATGCAAGGGTCGGTAGCCCGCCAGCTCGGGCCGTTGCGGGAAGCCCTGGTGGAATGGATTGCCCGACTCGAGGCAGGGATTGACTTCGCCGATGACGATGTTCCCGTAGCGAGCGATCCATTCATCGCCGCCGGCATCGCCGAACTGGATCGGCAGACGGCGCGGGCATTGGCAGGTTTTCGCCACGGGCGCATCGTGCGCGAAGGATTGACGGTGGCGATCGTCGGTCGGCCGAACGTGGGCAAGTCCAGCCTCTTCAATGCGTTGTTGGCGAGCGAGCGAGCCATTGTGACGGCCGCGCCGGGCACCACGCGGGATACGATCGCGGAGGCCATGGATCTGGATGGCATTCCGCTGCGGCTGGTGGATACCGCCGGGCTGCGGCAAGGGGAGAGCGAACCGGAGGTACTGGGAATCGAGCGCAGCTGGCAGGCGGCCGCCGATGCAGAGCTGGTTCTGGCGCTTTTTGACGCTTCCCAACCCCTCCAGGCGGAGGACATGGCGCTGCTGCACCGGCTGGCGCATTGGCCCCATTGCCTACCGGCCCTGAACAAATGTGACCTTGCGCCCCGCCTGACCGCTGCCGAGCTGGCAACGGCATGGGCTGGGGCAGGGGGCTATGGGATGGCTGGGGAAGTAGTTCCGTTAATTTCCGCGCGCACGGGAGGCGGCGTCCAGGCGCTGCGGAGCCAGCTACGGCGGCGTTGCCTGCCCGACCTAGACGGAAACGGCGACTTTTTGACCAATGCGCGCCATGCCGGCTGTTTGCAGGAACTCCAAAACGCGCTGCGGCGGGCGGCTGCGGCGCTGGCGGGTGGCCTGCCGCACGAAGCGGTGCTGGTGGATCTGCATGCGGGGTTGCGGAGCCTGGACGAAATCACCGGGCCAACGACGACCGAAGATATACTGGGAGTGATCTTCGCGCGCTTTTGCGTGGGCAAGTGAGCCGGGCCACGAGTGGGCGCGGGCTGAAACCTCACGCCGCTGGATGTCGTCTTAACTATGAGCGCGTTTATCACCCCCCACCCCATGCGGAGCCTGCCGATGCCCCGGTTCTCGCTGCTGTTTCCATTGCGCCGCATCCGCATGCGTTCCCTTCTTCGCCACTGGGCCCCGGGGATGGCGCTGAGCTTGCTGCTGGCGCCGGCGCTCAGCATTCCGCTGATGGCGCAGAAGTACAACCCCAGCAAGCAGAAACCGATCAACGACGTCTACCTGATCGGCCATCGCAATGTCGCCGGGGGATTGAATTTCTATTCAGCGAAAAAGGCTCTGGCCATGGGCCAGGCCTGGGCGCACCAAATTCTGGCCACCAGCGTGGTCATCAAGGACCCGGTGGTGGATGAGTTTGTCAACCGCCTGGCGCAGAACATTGTGCGCAACTCCGACGTCCACATCCCGGTCACGGTTTACGTTTTGCGCAATCCGCAGGTCAATGCCTTCACCCTGCCCGGCGGATATTTTTTCGTCAACAGCGGCGCCATCGTGGCCCTGCACGATGAGGACGAACTGGCAGGGATTATGGCGCACGAACTGGGTCACGTCGCCTGCCGGCACGTGACCAAAAAGATGACCCAGCGTGACCTGCTGTCGCTTGCCTCGATTCCGCTGGTGATCGCCGCCGGCCCGGGGCTGGCGGGGCTGGGAGCGGAAGAAGCGGCCAATGTCGCGTTGCCGCTCCAGTTTGAGCGCTTCTCCCGCGCAGACGAGCGGGAGGCCGATTGGCTCGGGATTCAGTATCTGTGGAAAGCGGGCTTCGACCCGAACGGACTGGTGCGGGCGTTTCAAACGCTGGAGAAGGATCAGCAAACGCAACCGGGATTTATGGCCCGGGCGTTTGCCAGCCATCCGCAGACACCGGCGCGGATCAAGCGCAGCGACATGGAGATTCGGGACTATCTGCCCCCGCGCCCCGAGTACATCGTCAATACTTCGGCGTTCAATCAGATGCAGATGAGGCTGAAAAAGATCCTCCATGGGGCCAAGGTCCGCAAGCCGCTGGCGCCGCCCAAGTCGGCGCTCCCGGGTCCGCCGATCCTAAAGCGGCCCAGCAGCCATTAACGGGCCAAAACGGGAACATCTCTGGCGCATTCCCGATTTCATACCGGCGGGGAGAGTTCCCCCCGGACAGGTCATCCTTCCGGCGCTGATCTTCGTCTAAAGTGAGTGAGGTCCTTGTAGAAAGGTGAGTGGAACGTGAACACAACTCAACTGCAACGGTCACTGGATGAATTGCGGCGCGAGCAGGCGCGGCTGAATCAGGCGATTCGCACGCTCGAGGAATTGCTGTCCGGGGCGCCCAGCAACCGGCTGAGTCCGGAGGGCCGGGCGCGTATCTCGGAAGCGGCTAAGCGGCGTTGGGAGGAACACCGTCGGCAACATGCCGCCAAATCGGCGGCGCGCGCCGCCAAGACGGCCCAGCCCTCCACCCACCGGGCCGCTTAGCGTCGGCGCGGGCGCCCGCGCATCCGATCGGTGCGATGCACGACCAGGTAGCTTTTGGCCTGGTCGTAAACTGCACGCGGCAAATAGCCGCGCAGCAATAGCGTGCGTTTGGAGCGGAAGGGCCGGGCGGCGATGATGCGTGCGGCCAAGGCGGGGGTCAACCCGGGAATTCGCTCCAGCTGAGTTAGCGAAATCTGATTGAGGTCTATAGGCCGGCTGCGGCGATGACCATACCCGTACCCGCGCCGCCTGGGGCGCTGCGGGGTACGCCGGAAGGCCCGGTTGCGCGCTTCCCTGCCGACGCGCTGCGACCGCCGGAAGTAGTTCCGGCGGCGAGACCGAAGGTAGCTGGTATCGGAGAATAAGCGCCGCGAGCGCGGCGCCGGCCCGCGGTAATCGCGTCGGGACGCCGGCGCGCGGCCGTCAGGACGGACCGCCGCCGCGGATGCGCGTGCCGGCAAGGGATAGTTCGGCAAGCGATACGCAAAAATTCTCTGGCGATGGCTGCCACAGCCGGAGCCGCCGGCGGCGGCGCAGAGTACCAGCAACAATTCCGCCCCGCCTCGCAGCCAGCGGCTTCCGCGCATAGCCTCCAGACTCCCGCAATGGAGGCACGAGCAGCAATCCGCCCAAACGGGGGCGGTGCACGGATCGCGGGGGCACGCGATGTTGCCAGGGTGGTGCAGGCGCGGGAATCAAAGCGGGACGCCCCGCCAGCGGCGGGCCTAGGGCCTGCGCTGCTCAATTCCCGGCGTGAAGGGAGTAGCAGATCCGGCCGCGCGATGTGCGCCTAGCCGCCGAGTTCCGTTGCCTGATACTCGACGCTGGGCCGCCCGATCAAACGCTGAATGCGCTTGGGAATTGGCGGATGCGTGGAGAAAAGATTGGCGAACATCTGTCGCGTCCGCGGCTGGATGATGAACAAGTGCGCGGTCGAGGGGGTGGCCGCCATGGGGCGCACCTGGGAATAGCTTTCCAGCTTTTCCAGTGCCCTTGCCAATGCCACGGGATTGCCGGTCCACTTAGCGCCGCTTTCGTCGGCGGCGTATTCCCGGGAGCGGGAAATCGCCATCTGGATCATGAGCGCGGCGATGGGCGCCAGGATCATCAGCGCTAGCGCCCCGAACACTCCGCCGTCGCCGCGGTCGCGCTCCCCGCCGAAACCGCCGAACATCGCTGCCCAGCCGGCAAAGCGCGCAATCATCATGATGGCGCCAGCCACGGTGGCGGCGATCGAGCTGATCAAAATATCGCGGTTGCGGACATGACCGAGTTCGTGGCCGAGCACGCCGGTCAACTCCTCGTCATTCAGCAAATTGAGGATGCCGGCGGTGACCGCCACGGAAGCGTGCTGCGGATTCCGGCCGGTCGCGAAGGCGTTGGGGGAATCGGAGGGAATGACGTAGACCTTGGGCATCGGCAGGTTTTCCCGGCCCGTCAGGTTTTCCAGAATGCGGTACACGCGCGGCGCTTCTTCCCGGCTGACCGCCTGCGCCTGATAGGTGCGCAGGGCGATTTTGTCGGAGTAGAAATAGGAGCCGAAGTTTAGGGCGGCGGCGAAGCCCAGGGCGATAATCATGCCCATTTGTCCCCCCAGCCAATCTCCGACCAGCAGGAACGCGAGCGTCAAAATGGTCAGCAGCAGCGTGGTCTTGAAGACTTGCATACGGAATCAAGGTGGCTAGCGGCGGGCCCATGGGCCCCCGTTCCACTCCCCCCCAGGCATTCTCTCATTTATTCGATGCGCCTCCTGGCAATCCGGTTTCGGCGGAAGGGCTTGCACCCCGCCGCCCCAAGCCGGTCGTCGTCGGGAACGGCGATGGGTCCGCCGATCCAGCGGTGCGGAAAGGTCCCACGTTACGCTAGGGTATGGAGTTCCAGCTGGTGAGCGGCTACCAGCCGCGCGGGGATCAGGGGCGGGCGATCGCGGAGTTGATCCGCGCCGCCCGCCAGGGCGAACCCAACCAGGTGCTGCTCGGCGTCACCGGCTCCGGCAAAACCTACACCATGGCCAAGGTCATCGAGGCGCTCGGTCGGCCGGCGCTGGTGCTGGCCCACAACAAGACCTTGGCGGCGCAGTTGTACCATGAGTTCCGCTCTTTCTTTCCCAACAACGCTGTCGAGTACTTCGTCTCCTACTACGACTACTACCAGCCGGAAGCCTACATTCCCGCCGCCGACGTCTACATTGAAAAAGAAGCGACCATTAATGACGAGCTGGATAAGCTCCGCCTCTCCGCCACCCGTTCGCTGTTCGAGCGGCGCGACTGCCTGATCGTCGCTTCCGTGTCCTGCATCTACGGCCTGGGCTCGCCGGAGGCCTATTACGGCATGTTGTTGCTGCTGGAAAAGGGGCAGCGCATTCGCCGCGAAGAGATCCTGGCAAAGCTCGTGGAAATCCTCTATGAGCGCGCGGACACCGACTTCCGCCGCGGCACCTTCCGCGTGCGCGGCGATGTGATAGAAATCTATCCGCCCTACGAGGATTACATCCAACGCATCGAGCTGTGGGGCAACCAGATTGAATCGCTGTCGCAGGTGGACCCGTTGCTCGGCCGCGTGCAGCAGAAATTCACCCGGCTCGCGGTCTACCCCAAAACCCACTACGTCATCACCCCGGAGACCAAGGAAAGGGCCCTGCATTCCATCCTCGCCGAGCTGGAGCAATGGCGGCCGCAGTTGCAGCGCCAGGGCAAGGTGATGGAGGCGCAGCGGCTGGAGCAACGCACGCGCTTCGATGTCGAGATGATGCGGGAGATCGGTTATTGCCACGGCGTGGAGAACTACTCCCGCCACTTCACCGGACGCCAGCCCGGCGAGGCGCCGCCGACGCTGCTCGACTATCTTCCTCCCGATGCGCTGGTGCTCGTGGATGAGAGCCATCAGACCGTGCCGCAGCTGCGCGGCATGTACAACGGCGACCGGGCGCGCAAGCAGACACTGATTGATTTTGGCTTTCGGCTCCCCTCCGCGTTGGACAACCGGCCGCTGCAGTTCGCCGAGTTCGAAGCCCGCGTCAGCCAGGTGATCTTTGTCTCCGCCACGCCCGGCCCTTATGAGCTGACCAAATCCGCCGGCGTGGTGGTGGAGCAGGTAATTCGGCCCACCGGCCTGCTGGATCCGGTCGTCGAGGTGCGGCCTAGCCGCGGGCAAATTGACGACTTGCTGGCCGAAATCCGCGACCGCGCCGCCCGCGGCGAACGCGTGCTGGTCACCACGCTGACCAAGCGCATGGCCGAGGACTTAACCGAATATTACAGTGAGGCCGGCGTCCGCTGCCGCTATATGCACAGCGAGATCGAGACCCTGGAGCGCATCCGCATCCTGCGCGACCTGCGCCGCGGCGACTTTGACGTGCTCATCGGCATCAATCTGCTGCGCGAGGGACTGGATCTGCCGGAAGTATCCCTGGTCGCCATTTTGGACGCCGACAAAGAGGGCTTTCTCCGCTCCACCGGCTCGCTGATCCAAACCGTCGGTCGCGCGGCCCGGCACCTGAATGGCCGGGCGATTCTCTACGCCGATGTCGAGACGGACTCCATGCGCCAGGCGCTGGCGGAAACCAACCGGCGCCGCGAGATCCAAGCCGCCTACAACCGGGAACACAACATCACTCCCCGCAGCGTGGCCCGGCCCCTGGATATGTCCCTCGTCGCGGTGGCCGCCGGTGAACCAGAGGCCCGCGAGGCGGCGCCGGAACGGGAGCTCTCCAGCTTCGCCAATCGCGAGGAGCTGGACGCTTATCTAGCACAGCTGGAGGCGGAGATGCGCGAGGCGGCCGTCGCATTTGAATTTGAGCGCGCCGCCGCGATTCGCGACCGTTTGCGCGGGCTTCGTGAGATGCGCCTGGAGACCTAGAGCTGGCATAGATTAGTGCTGTCGAGCGGGCGCTGCGACAGAGAACATCGTGGATGGCATTCGCCGGGTCGTCCAGGATCTTGTGGTCCCAGAACTGCGCGAGCTGGGCGCCGAATTCAACGCGCAGCGCTCCGAGGAGGATAAGCGCCTCAATGCGATGGACAAGCGGCTGGACTCGATGGATCGGCGGCTGGACGCCATGGACCAAAAGGCGGATGCCCGCCATGCCGAGCTTTTGGCCACCTTGCGCGAAAGCCGTGCAGCGATCGAGCTGACGGTCATGCGCGATCTTGCTGCCCTCCGCGAGCGGATCGCGGTGCTGGAGACGCGGCGCAACTAACGGCGTCGCCGCCGGCCGCGCAACGGCTCCGTCCAGCACGTGTTCTGGTCCGCCGGCGACGATCGCGGCAACCAAACGCCGAGTCCGTGTGCGCGCCTCGGTGTGCCCGAGTCCATCGCCGCTTTCCGCTGCGTGCGCCGGGATGGCATGTTTCCGCGCGCTTTTCGTTTGGACCTCGGCTCAGTTTCGCGTGCTGGGGCGCGCCGGGTTGTGCGCAATGCGGCGGGGCTAGGCGTCCGGGAAGGGGGGCCGCAGTGCTCGAAATGGCCGCAGGACATATGCCAGGCTGGTGAAGCTGGAAAGCAGCATTGCCGCCGCGGCGCCGAACGGGCCCACCAAGCCTGCCGCCGCCAGCGGCAAACCAATAGCGTTGTAGCTGCAGGCCCAAATCAGCGCCCGGCGCTTGCGTTGGTTCAGCTCCCTGCTGAGGGCAAAAGCGCGGCCGCACGCGTGGAAGTCGCCGCGTAGAATCGTGACCGCCGCTGCCCGGCAAGGCAGATCGGCGCCGCGGGCCCAGGCAATGGCGGCGCCGCCGCGCGCCATCGCCTCCGCCATGGCGCCGGCGTCGTTATAGCCATCCCCAACCACTGCCACCGGCCGTTGCGATTCCGGTCGTTCCGCCACCCACCGAGCCTTCTCTTCCGGCGTCGCCCGTCCCCGCCAATTGCGGACCCCGAGCTGCCTCGCAGTTGCCGCCACCACTGCTGGCTCATCCCCGCTGACCAGCCAAACCGCCGCCCGCCGCCAAGCGGCGATGCTCTCTCGCGTTCCCGCGCGAGGCGCGTCCATCAATCCGAAAACAGCGCGCGCTTCGCCCTCTGCGCCCAGCCACACAACGGTTTTCCCCGCCGCCTCCCATTGCGCCGCTGCGGCCGCCATGGCCGCCGGAAGGTTGCCGGCAACGGCAAACGCTGCTCGTCCCAGCCGCCATTCCCTGCCCTGCCAGCGGCCCCGCTGCCCCTGGCTAGCAACCGTCTCGGCACAAACCGGGACAGGCGCGGCGCCGCGCGCCCGCGCCAAGGCTCGGATCGCGGCGGCGATGGGGTGGCCAAAGACCGCTTGGCGGGCGTCCGCAGCGGTGTCAGCTTCCGTACCGGCGGCGCGGTCGGACGCCTTTCCCGCGCCGGCGATGACTCCCGGAGGCGTCTCCAGGCCCGCCGCAATGGCCAACAAGGCCGCTGAATCGGCCCCGGCATGCACAAAATCCGTCACCGCCATTCGCCCGGCGGTTACGGTTCCGGTCTTGTCCAGCATCACCGTCCGGCACCGGCTCAGTGCCGCGAGGCCGCCAAGATCCTGGACCAGAATTCCTTGCGCTCCTGCTTGCGTGACCGCACGGGTCTCCAATACCGGCGCTGCCAGACCGAGCGTGCAGGGGCAGGCGAAGATGAGCAGTGTGACCGCGCGCCAAGCGGCGGCGCCGGTCCCGGCGCCGGCCCAGAGGTTCACCGCGAACGCCAACAGCACCAGTCCGAGAATGGCCGGAACGAAATACTGCGCCGCTCGGTCCAAGCCCGTTCGCCCTCCTGCCCGCCGCGCTCCCAAAGCCGCCTCGACCCGCGCGGCGATCTGCCCGCGCAAACTTGCGGCGCAAGGCCGCAGCACGGTGGCTTGCGCCTCCCCTCCACTGGCGGCCAGCACCTGCGTGCCGGCAAGTAATGAGTCCCCGGCGGTATGCCGCACGGGTCGGCTCTCTCCCGTCAGGCTGGCTTCTTCCAGCTCCACCCACCCGGCATTCAACCGCGCATCGGCCGGCACCATCTCGCCGGGGCGAAGGGCGACCACATCTCCATTGCGCAAAGCTTCCGTGGGCATTCGCTCCACGTCCGCGCCCCCCGCGCCAGCCGGCCCGACCCGCCAAGCGGGCGCCAGCCTGCCCGGCCGCCAGCGGTTGCGCTCGCGTTGCGCTCGCAGGTAGGCCACATGCCGGAGCCACCGCCCCAACAGGAGAAAAGCCATCAGCATCGCAGCGACGTCAAAATAGCCCACTCCTCCCTGGACCCAAGCGGCGCAACTCAGCCCATACGCGCCCAGTGCGCTCAGGCTGAACAAGCTGTCGGCATTCGGCGCCAGGTGCGCCATGGCCCGCACGCCGGAGCGCAGAATCGGCCAGCCGCAAATCGCGACGGCGATTGCCGCGACGGCGGCGCCGGCGCCGTTCAGCAGGTTGCGTCCGCTGGCCGAGTCCAAGGTAGAGATGTCCAACTGCGGCGCGTAGAGCGCCCAGTTCACCGTCATCACCCCCATGCCCAAAAACAGCGCCAGCCCCGCGCGCAGCGCTAGGCCGGTTCCTGGGCCGGGGAGAAGCTCCGCGCCCGGAGCCAGTGGCTGATAGCCCAGCGCCCGGATGGCTGCTTCGACGCGCTCTTGCCCGTCGCCGGCTTCCGGCGCGAGTTCGATCTCCGCTTGCCCGCTGGCATAATCCACCGCTGCCGCGCGCACGCCGGGCAATTGGCGCAAATAGCGCGCGATGCCCCATGCGCAGGAGGCGCACCACATTCCCCCGATTTGGTAAATCAGTATTCGCCCGGTTCCGTTCGTTGCTTCGGCTGCGCGGCTTGTCCGGTTGAGTTCTGGCCCCACCGCGCCAACCGCCGGGGTCACCCCCAGCCGGACAAACAGAGCGTACACTTCCGCACAGCCCGGGCAACAGAACGTGTGCCACGCGCCGGCAATCGCTTGCTCCCGTCCCGCCGCGGCGGGCAGGCCGCATAATGCGCAGGCGACGGCTTCGGCGGCGGGCATCGGCCCTCGGCAGAGATGCCGCCTACGGCGCGACCGTTGCTCGCGCCTGGCCCCGTCCCGCGCCGGTCCCGCGCGTCTAGAAGCGGAAAGCCAGGCCCGTCGTCAGCTCAAGGTTGCTGCCGCCGAAGTTCCCCTGTGGGCTAAGCAGGAAGAGCTCGCCAACGCCGGCTCGCCAAGTCCATCGCCGGCCTAGCCGGTGCGCGGCGGAGACACCGGCATACAGGGCGAAGCTGGCGATGGTGATGCTGAAACCGCCAAATGTTGCACATTGGCAGAGGTCTCCGAAAAAGACGCCGGGCTGCGCGCTGGCATCCAAGCGCCAGTCACGGCCGGAGAGGAGTCGAAATCGGGGCCAAAGGTCAACTGGTTCTGCCAGGACCCGCCCGATCGGATGAAATCCTCTGCTCCCGTCAGGCTCCAACGCCCGTGCACCGCGAAGGCGACGTCAGCGCCGAAGCCGGCGCTCAGGCTGTAAGCCGATCCGACCACGGCGGAAGGCGTGGTCACCGGGTGCACCGTGCCCACCGCGACGAGTTGGATACCCACGGCAACCCGCCGCGGCGACTGCCCTTGCGCAGAAACCGCGCCCAGCGCAACCGCCATCGCCAAGACGGACAGCCGGAGCCGCGGACCATGGCCGCCACCGGCGCCCGCGCGCCGGCCCACGGCGCCTGGTGTGACGGACACGCGCATGGGTGATAAATAACGCGCCGCTGAGCCGTTTGCAACTTAGTTGGCCGTGTTAGTTCACCCGTCCTGAAACGCCGCCTCGACCGTGCTCCCACCCCCGCGTGCGGCGCCGACCTCCTCCAGAAACCCGCCTATGCTATATTGAATTTTCAATGACTCGATGCTCGCATCGCCACGCCCATCATTCCCACGCGCACGGCGCGCGCGGCTCTGGGCTGCTCTGAGCACGGGACATCCCAGTTTTCGCGCCCGCCGCCTCATCGCGGCGGGCGTTTTGTTTTAGTGGTCACCGGAGAAGCTTCATGGAATTGGCATTTGAAAAATCGGAACTCCTGCCCGCCATCGTGCGGCACGCCCGCCAAGGCGACGTGTTGATGCTGGGCTATATGAACCGCGAGGCGTGGCGGCGAACCTTGGAAACCGGGTTTGTCACCTTCTACAGCCGCTCGCGCCAAAAGCTTTGGGTGAAGGGCGAAACCAGCGGGAACCGCCTGCGTTTGATCCGCGTCTTCACCGACTGCGACGGCGATGCGATCCTGGTCGAAGCCGAGATTGAAGGCCGCCAGGCGGTTTGCCATGAAGGCTACCGCGGCTGCTTCTTCCGCGAATGGCGCGGCGAGGGCTTCGAGGTCCAAGGCCGCCGCGTCTTCGATCCCGCCGAGGTCTACGGACAATGAACAAACTGAAACTGGGCATCCCTAAAGGCAGCCTGCAAGACGCGACCATTCAGCTGTTCGACCGCGCCGGCTATCACATCTACGTCCACTCCCGCTCCTACTTCCCTTCCATTGACGACCCCGGGATCGAATGCATGCTGATCCGCGCACAGGAAATGGCGCGCTATGTCCAGGACGGCATTCTGGACGTTGGCCTGACCGGGCGCGACTGGGTGCTGGAAAACAACGCCGACGTCCATACCGTTTGCGGCTTGGTCTATGCCAAGCAAAGCTTCTCCCAGGTGCGCTGGGTGCTGGCGGTGCCGGAGGATTCGCCCGTCCGCTCGGTGAAGGATCTGCAAGGCAAGACCGTAGCGACGGAATTGGTCGGCGTCACCCGCCGCTATCTCCAGGAGCACGGCGTCACCGCCAACGTCGAGTTCAGCTGGGGCGCCACCGAGGTCAAGCCGCCGGTGCTGGCCGATGCCATCGTGGAGGTCACGGAGACCGGCGCCTCGCTGCGCGCCCACCAGTTGCGCATCGTGGACACCGTGCTGGAATCCCACACCCAGCTGATCGCCCATCGCGCCGCCTGGGCCGACACGGCCAAGCGGGACAAGATCGAGACCATCGCCCTGTTGCTCAACGCCGCCATCGCCGCGCACGGCCGCGTGGGTCTGATGTTGAACGTAAAGAAGAGTGAATTGGACGCGGTCTTGGCGGTCCTGGAAGCCCTGAAACGCCCGACCATTTCCGCCCTCAGCGATCCCGATTGGATCGCCGTGAATACGGTCATTGAGGAACGCCGCGTGCGCGAGATCATTCCGCGGCTAAAGGCGGCTGGAGCGCAAGGAATCGTCGAGTATCCGTTGAATAAGGTGGTGCTGTGAGCGCAAAAGCGCGCGGTGGCCCCGGTCGAAGCCCCGGTCGCGGTGGTGGCGGGCAAAGCGCCCCGCTCCGCATTGTGCCCGCCACCCCATCGGCGGTCGCCGCGCTGCGGGCCGGGTCGCGCCGCGATGGCGACCGCGCCCGACCGGTGGCGGCGCGCATCGTCGCCGACGTGCGCCGCCGTGGCGCCGCGGGTCTGGACGCCTGGCGCCGCCGCCTGGAATGCCCCGCCGGCGCCGCCACGCCCCGGCCCTTGCGCGTTCCCCCGGGGGAACTGCCCCGCGCCTGGCGCCGTCTGCCTGCGGATCTGCAAGCCGCTTTGCGCCAAGCGCATCGGCACATCCGCCAGATGGCCGAATGGCAGCGCCCGGCGGAGTGGACGCGGGAGATCGCTCCCGGCGTGCGCGTGCGCCAAATCGTTCGCCCGCTGGATAGCGTCGGTTGCTACGTGCCCGCCGGTCGCCATCCCCTGCCTTCGACCTTGCTGATGACCGCCGTGTCGGCGCGCGCCGCCGGGGTCGCGCGCATCGCCGTGGCCTGTCCCGATCCCGGCGACGCGGTCTTGGGCGCGGCCTGGCTTGCCGGTGTAACCGAGGTCTACCGCATGGGCGGAGCCCAGGCCATCGCCGCCCTAGCCTATGGCGCCGGGCCGATTGCGCCGGTGGAGAAAATCGTCGGGCCCGGCAATAGCTTCGTCACCGCGGCCAAGCAAATCGTTTGGCCCGATTGTGAGATTGATTTTCTCGCCGGCCCCACGGAAATTCTTTGGCTCGCCGATCGCCGATCGCCGCCCGCCTACATCGCCGCCGACCTCATTGCCCAAGCCGAACACGATCCCGAAGCCTGCGCCTGGGCCGTGGTGCTTTCACGCCGCCAGGCGGCGGATCTGGCGGCGGCGGTGTCCGAGCAGCTCGAAGCCGCGCCCAACTCCGTCGCCCGGAAATCCCTGCGCCGCCGCGGCGCCATCCTCGTGGCCCGAAACCGAGCCCATGCCATGGCCATCGCCAATGACCTCGCCGCCGAGCACGTCACCTTGCCCGCCGCCTGGCTGCCCGACCTGCGCTCGGCCGGCTCGGTCTTTCTCGGCGCCTCCTCGCCCGTCGCGGCGGGCGATTACCTGACCGGTCCGAACCATGTCTTGCCCACCTCCGGTGGCGCGCGCCGCCGTGGCGGGTTGTCGGTGGCGGATTTTCTCAAAGTCATCACCGTGCAGGAACCGTCCCGCGCCGGCCTGGGCCGCCTCGCCCCGGCCATCACCACCTTGGCCCGCACCGAAGGGCTCGAGGCCCACGCCCGCTCCATCGAGATACGCACGGCCCGCGCGGCGCAATCGCCCGCCCGGAGGCGCAAATGAGCCGCGACTCCGAAGCCCTGAAGCCGCGGGCCGCCGTCGCCGCCATGCGCCCCTACCACCCGCCCTTGGAGGGCCGCGACGGCCTGCGCTTGGACTTCAATGAAAACACCAGCGGCTGCTCCCCGCGCGTCATCGCGGCGCTGCGCTCGCTGACCGCCGAAGACGTCGCCCGCTATCCCGAATACGGCCCGGCGCAGGCGGATATCGCTCATCATTTCGGCTTGGACCCCGCCCGCGTCCTGCTGACCAACGGCGTGGACGATGCGATTTTCCTCGCCCTCACCACCTTCGCGGATCCTGGCGATACCGTCGTCATCGCCGAGCCCACCTTCGCCATGTATCGCTTTTATGCCGAACGTGCCGGTCTGCGCATCGAAGCCCTGCAATACCAGGATCTGCCCGGCGCTCCCGGCCAGGGGCGGGAGTTTCACCTCGACCCCGCCGCCATTTCCACCGCACTGGCGCAGTCACCACATCCCCGCGTAGTGATCGTCGCCAATCCCAACAATCCCACCGGTTCCCTGCTGCCCAACCGCGCCATCCTGGAATTGGCCGCCGCCCATCCCGCCACGCTGTTTTTCGTGGATGAGGCCTACGCCGATTTCACTCCCGATCCCGCCGGCCTTCTCGCCGCCGTCGAGCGGCAGCCCAATCTGGTCGTTGCCCGGACGTTTTCCAAAGCCCATGGACTGGCTGCCGCGCGCCTAGGCATTCTGGTGGCGCCCCCCGCCCTGGAACCCTACCTGCGCCGCGCGCATGCGCCCTACAACGTCAATGCCTTGGCTCTCATCTGCGCCCGCGCCGCCCTCTCCGACGCGGATTGGCTGGCCGAGTATCGCCGCCAAACCCTGGCCAGCCGCGAGCGCCTGCAAGCCGCCCTCACCGCCCTGGGCCTCACGTGGTGGCGCAGCGCGGCCAACTTCGTCCTGTTCCAGGCGGAAGGCGGCCCAGCACGGAATCGCCCGGCGGCGGAATTGGTCCAGTTCTGCCGTTCCCGCGGCATCCTGGTCCGCGATCGCGGCCGCGACGTTGCCGGCACGGTCCGCATCACCTGCGGCCCGCTGGCCGATACCGATCGGGCCATCGCCTTGTTGCAGGAGTACTATTGCGCTCCGCGGGGCGGCGTTCCTCCGGACCCGGCGGCCCCGCCGCCCGCAACTCGCGCATTCCTGCCACCAGCCCATGCCGGCGCACCAACGGCCAGCGCCACACCTCCCGAATCCGCGCCGCTGCAGGCTGCGGCGACACCTCGCCCGACAAAAGGCAATGCCCTGCCCGTGGCGGTCTTTGACATGGATGGCGTCCTGGTGGACGTCAGCGGCTCCTATCGCCGCGCCATTGCCTCCACCGTCGCGGCCCTCGGCGGCGCCGGAATCGAGCCCGTCGCCGAGGCCGAAATCCAGGGCATGAAGGACGCCGGCGGCTACAACAATGATTGGGATCTATCCCGTGAATTGCTCCGCCGCCGCGGCGTGGAAGTCCCGCGCGACACGGTGATCGCCGCCTTCAACCGCCTCTATCACGGCAAAAACGGCGACGGCCTGCGCCGTACGGAGCGCTGGCTGCTGCCGCCGCCGGCGCTGGCCGCCTGGCGCCGCCGCTATCGCCTGGCGATCTTCACCGGCCGCCCGCGCGGCGAGGCCGAAACCGCGCTGCGCGAATTCGGCGTCGCGGCGGCCTTCGAGTGCTGCCTCGGGCTGGAGGATGTGGCCCGCGGCAAACCAGCGCCCGACGGCTTGCTGGCCCTGGCCGAGCGCTTTGGCCCGCTCGCCGCCTTCCTCGGCGACACGGTGGATGACGCCGCCTCGGCCCGCGACGCCGCCGTCCCCTTCATCGGCGTCCTGCCGCCGGGCCATGCCGCGCCGCAGGCGCTGGCCCAGCGCTTTGCCGCCATTGGCTGTCTCGGCGTGGTCCCTTCCGCTGCCGTCGCCCTGGCCCTGCTCCCGGAGGCTGTCTGTCTATGACCGCTCGCAAACCATCCCGCCACGGCTCCCCGCCTCGCGCCGCCGCCTCCCCCCGCCGCGCTCGCCTGCGCCGCGAGACGGCCGAGACGCAAATCGCGGTGCATTTGGTGCTTGCTGGCCGTGGCCAATACGACGTCGCCACCGGCATTCGCTTCCTGGATCACATGCTGGAGCTTTTCGCCCGCCACGGCGCCTTCGACCTGCGCCTCAGCGCCACCGGCGATTTGGACGTGGATCAGCACCACACCGTCGAGGACGTCGGCCTGGCCCTGGGGCAGGCCTTCGCCCAGGCGCTCGGCGATCGCCGCGGCATTCATCGCGCCGGCTGGTTCGTCATGCCCATGGATGAGACGCTGGCCCTGGCCGCCGTGGACCTGAGTGGACGCCCCCATGCGGTCTGCAAACTGAACATTCGCGCCGCGCGCATCGGCGACCTGCAAACCGAACTGCTGCCGGATTTTTTCGCCGGCTTCGCTCAGGGCGCCGCCGCCAACGTGCACGTCAAAACGCTCTATGGCCGAAGCAGCCATCATTTGGCCGAGGCCGTATTCAAGGCATTTGCCCGCGCTCTGCGCGCCGCCTGCGAGCGCGATCCGCGCCTGCGCCAGGTTTTGCCCTCCACCAAGGGCCTCCTATGATCGCCATCGTTGATTACGGCGCCGGCAATCCCGCCTCGGTCGCCCGCGCGCTGGAAACCCTAGGCTATCCTGGCCGCATCACGGCCGATCCCGCGCAGGTCGCCGCCGCGGAAAAGGTGATCCTACCCGGCGTCGGACACTTCGGCGCCCTCATGGCCGCCCTCGACGCCCGTGGCCTCCGCGCCGCGTTGCAGGCGTTTTTCGCCTCCGGCCGCCCCTTCCTCGGCATCTGCATCGGTTTGCAGGTGCTCTACGAGGGCAGCGAGGAAGCACCCAACTGCCCGGGCTTTGGCCTCTGGCCAGGCCGGGTGCGGCGATTCCCCGCCGGCCGCAAGGTCCCGCACACCGGCTGGGCGGAAGTGACCGGCCTGCGCCCCTCGCGCATTCTCGCCGGCACCGGCTTGGTCCCCAGCTTTTATTTCACGCACGCCTACTTCGCGCCGCCCAGTTCCGAATCCACTTACCTCGGCCATTATCCGGAGCCCTTCACCGCCGCGGCGGAGAGCGGAAATATCCACGGCGTCCAGTTCCATCCGGAAAAATCGGGCGCGGTCGGCCGCCTGGTCCTGGAGAATTTCGTCACTCTGCCGCGCGCCGCGCCCGTGGCCATCCCCGCCCGCTCGCAACCCCGCACCGCGCCGTACCGCCGCATTATTCCCTGCCTGGATGTCCACGGCGGCCGGGTGGTCAAGGGCGTCCGCTTCGCCGCCCTGCGCGACAGCGGCGACCCCGCGGAACTCGCCGCGGCCTACGACCAATCCGGCGCCGACGAGCTGGCGCTCCTGGATGTTTCCGCCAGCCGCGAGGGCCGCAATACCCTCATCGGCACCGTCGCCGCCGTCGCCCGCCAGCTCCGCATTCCCTTTCTCGCCGGCGGCGGCGTCGCCTCGCTCGCCGATGGGGAGCGCTTGCTGGCCGCCGGCGCCGACAAGGTGACCGTCAACACCGCCGCCGTCAACCGCCCGCAATTGATCGGCGAGCTGGCCGCCGCCTTCGGCTCCCAAGCCGTGGTGGTCGCGGTGGATGCCCGCCGCGGCGAAGCCGGATGGACCGTCTTCACCCACGGCGGCCACCAATCTTCCGGCCGCGATGCCGTCGCTTGGGCCCGGGAGGCCGAATCGCTTGGCGCCGGCGAAATCCTGCTGACCAGCATGGAA
>DAHUYO010000002.1 GCA_027315185.1 Acidobacteriota bacterium | reverse complement strand
CCGAGCGAAACCCAACGAAGCAATGCGCCGGTTATCGCCCCGCCTACGCCTACCGCAGGAGCCGCTCCAGGCCGGCTAATGGCAGCGCCAGCCAATCCGGCCGGTTCCGCAGTTCATATCCGGCCTCGTAAACGGCTTTTTCCAGCTCAAAAAAATTCAGCACCGCCAACCGCTCTTCCTCGCTCGCCGGCGCCAGCCGCAAGGCTCCGCAGCGGGCGTCGCCGAGGCGGGCGAAATAAGCCGCTTGGAACCGCTGCCGAGCCTCCAGCCGCCAGGCCTCCAGCCAGGCGGGAATCGCCGCCGGTCCCGCGGGCGACGCGGCGCCGGCGGCGTAATCCAGCGAACGCAGCAGGCCGGCCACATCCTTCAGCACGCACAGCTTCTGCCGCCGCTCGGCCAGCGGCCGCGCCGGTTCGCCTTCGAAGTCGAAAAGCCGCCAGCCGCCGTCGCGGGTGCGCAGCGTTTGCCCCAAGTGGAAATCGCCATGCACGCGAATCTTCGCCAAGCCGCTGGGGAATGCCGGGAACTTCAGCCCTCCCAACCACCGCGCCACCTCGCCGGCGCCCGGCGCCGCGGTTTGCGCCGCCAGTTCCGTGGCCATCGCCGCCGCGTTCCGTTCCAGCGCCTGCCGCCACTCCGCCCAGTCTTCCTGCCGGATGGGCTCCGCAGCGAAGGCGGCCATCGCGGCAGGCGCTGCCGCCAGCCTAAGGTGCATCTCCGCCGTGCATCGCCCTAGCTCCGCGATGGCTTCCAGCGTCGGGGTCAGCGCCGCCCGTGCTCCCTGGGTCGCACCTCCGTCCCGCGCCGCAGCGCGCAGGGCCCGCAGCACCCACTCCCAGCCGTCGCCATCATTGGCGACGTAGCCCTGGAAAATCCCGACCGTCCAAACCGTTCCGATTCCGCCGTCCGCTGGCGTCGCGCCGCCGCCGCTGGGAAGATACTCGATCGTTCCCGCCAGCGGTGGGGCCAAATGCGCGCCGTCGTGCGCGGTCAAATATCCCGTCACCTCCGCGTCCGGGTTCAGCCCCGGCGCCAGCCGGCGGAAACATTTCAGCAACAGCCGCGTCCTTCCGCCCGCATCGGAGTACAACACCGTCGAGTTGCTCTGTTCCGCCTGCGACAGCCGCGCCCGCCCGGCCGCGAGCGCGGCCAGGTTGGGAAAATCCCGCTCCAAGCTGGGGCTGGCGTGGAACACGAACACGCCATGCTCGCCTCCCACCCGCCGCCCGGAGCGCAGCGCCGCCAAACACGCCGCCGCGAACTCCGGCGCCGCCATGGCGTCGCCCAGCCATCCCTGTGCGCCGTCCAGCACCCGGGCGGCCGGCGCCGCTGGTTCCGTCTGGCTCCAAACCGCCGGCGTCCAATACGCCGCACCAATCCCGCCCGACAAATCCACCTGCGCGATGGCCAACAGCAGGCCCGGTCCCGTGCCGGCCGCCGGCGGCGCCAGCCAGGCGGTATCCCTCAGCCGTACTGCCTCAATCGCACGATTCTTGTCCGCAAACCATCGTTGCGGCGGCAAATAGGTCGGCAACGCCTCCGCCCAACGGCCCACGATCTCTCGCGGTGCTTCTGCTCCGCTGGCCATGCCTTGATCATAGGTCGGCAGCCCACGCCCTCGCCACCCGCCGGCGCTCGATACCAGACCCGCCGGCGCCGGAGATCCAATACCGGGGTCCCCAGAATCCTCGCTCCGGACGCCGCGACAAAAGAAATCTTCGGATCGCGGGGCCGTGTTTTTTGCCCTGGGGGGCAAAGCAGATGCGGGAAGGCCGCGAAAATCCCTGCGCGCCCACGGCACGCAAAGGAATGCTGCGGCCCGCCCCCGGCCAAGGAAGCGGCGCGCTCCCCGGCGACCCGCTGGCTGGGCCGGGGCGGACAGGGTCCCCGGCTAGATGGGCACGCAAGCGGCGCTGCATGCCGCGCCAGTTTCAGCGGGACGCCCCGCCAGCGGCGGGGTGGGGCCCGCGCCAATCCATAGGTGCCAGTACACTGAGCTATTACTGGCGCCTAGCCGGACTGGCGTCGGCGCCTCCGTTCCCGCGTCCCGCCGCTGCATTACCCATGGCTCCCTGGCTCGCCCCTCACGTTCGCGACGTTGCGGTGGCGGTGATCTTCGCCCTCAGTTATTTTGTCTTCGCCGCCGGCCGCCTGCCCGGAACCCAGATTCGCCGTTCGGCGATGGCGGTCATCGGTGCGGCGATGATCTTCCTTCTCGGCGCCCTGCCCGCCCGCGCCGCCATTGCGGCCGTGGATTTTCCCACGCTGGTTCTCCTATTCGCCATGATGATCATCGCCGCGGCGCTGCATCGGGCGGGATTTTTCGACTGGATCGTCGCCATTATCGTCGCCCGCGTCAAGCCCGGCCAGTTGCTGCCCGCGGTCATCTTCACCGCCGGCATTCTCTCGGCGTTCCTGGTCAACGACGTCGTTTGCTTGGTGCTCGCGCCGCTGGTGCTGCAAATCGCCAAGGCGATGCGCCGCGATCCGGTGGCGTATTTATTGGCGCTGGCCACGGCCTCGAATATCGGCGGCCTGGCCACCATCACTGGCAATCCCCAGGACATGCTCATCGCTTCCGTCTCCGGCATTGGCTATCGCGCCTACCTCTTCCATCTGGCGCCGGTGGCCATCGCCGGACTCTTCGTGGATTGGGCGTTCTTGCAATGGCTGGAGCGCCCTATCGGCCTAGAGCCTGCGCCGGCCTCCGCTGGTGGCGCGGGCGCGCCGCGCGCCGCCGGCGTAATGGCCGGGACCGATCATTCCGCTCCGGCCGCTCCGGCCGGCGCGTCCGCGGTCTCGGCGGCGGCGTCCGCCTTCGCTCCGGACCACGGCGCCGATCGCGCAGCACCGGCGCCGGCTGCCGTCCCGCACTCTGCGCCGCCCGAGAATCCCTTTCCCGCGCTGGCCCCGGATCATCAGATCACCCGCCGCCTGCCGCGCCACTTTGACCGCGGCATGCTGCCGGCGCTGGTCATCGTGGCCTTGGTGCTGACGGGATTTTTGCTCGGTATTCCCCCCGCCGTAGCCGCCATCTCCGGCGCCGCCCTGCTGCTCATTTCCCGCCGCCATGACGCCGGCGAGTTGTACCGCCAGGTGGATTGGAGCCTGCTGCTGCTGTTCATCGGCCTGTTTCTGATCATTGCCGGCGCCGAGCAGGCCCATCTGCTGGGCTGGCTGGCCGGGTGGGCGGAAAGCCCGCTTCTGGGCCACGCCGCCCTGTTTACCGGTTTCGTCGCCCTGCTTTCCAACCTGGTCAGCAACGTCCCGGCGGTGATGCTGCTCCGCGCGCCGGTCGCCCATGTCCTCCATTCCAACCGCGAATGGCTGTTGTTGGCCGCCGCCAGCACCCTCGGCGGCAATCTCACCATCACCGGCTCCATTGCCAACTTCATCGTCGTTGAGGGCGCCCGCCCCGCCGCCAATATCGGCTTCTGGCGCTATCTCCGCGTCGGCGCTCCCATTGCGATCGCCACCCTGGCCCTAGCCGTCGTCATGCTCCATTTCGGCCTATAGCCCGGCTGCGTCTCACCACATGCTTCGGCGACTCGCGGGGGCCGCGCCGCCAGCGGCGGGGCTGAGCCCGCGCTTATCAATCTGTTCGGCGACCGCCCCGCCGCGCTCGCTTCAACCCCGCTTCGTGAAGTCCACGGAGATCGCCAGCCGGTCGCCTTGAATATCCAAGACGCTGCAAAATGCCCGCTGACCGCGCCGCGTGAACTCCAGGCTGACCAGCGACTGCCCGATCCGCATATTGCGCACCCGCAGCCAATCCAGCCATTCCGGCAGCACCGGATTCACCACCCGCAGCTCCTTTTTGCCCGCGTCCGGCCGCAGCCCCAACAATGCTGTCAACAGCAAAAACATCGCTCCGGAAGCCCAAGCCTGCGGCGAGCAGGACACGGGATAGTGCACCGGCATGTCGAACTCCCGCCGCTGCGCTCCGACGAACAGCTCCGGCAGCCGCAGATCGCGGAAGTGCCGCGCCGCTTGGAACAGGCCGGTGACGATGCGCATGAGCGCGTCCTTCTGTTCATAGAACGCCAGGCCCAGTCCGATCAGCGAGTTGTCATGCGGCCACACCGAGCCGCGGTGATAACTGAGCGGATTGTAGGTCGGCTCATCCGCCGCCAGCGTGCGAACGCCCCAGCCGGTGTACATCTCCGTCCGCATCATCCGGCTGGCCACCTGCCGCGCCCGGTCCTGCCCGATGATACGGCTCCAGAGCAGGTGCCCGGCGTTGGAGCTAATCACCTCCTGCGGCTGTTTGCCGCCGTCCAGCGACATGGCGTAGTAGCCCTGGCGGGGCAGCCAGAATGCCCGCTCGAAGCGATGCGCCAATTCCGTGGCCTCGCGCCGCACCCGGTCCGCCGTGGCCGCGTCGCCCAGGATGCGCAGCAGCCGCGACCAGCGATAGCGGGCGTCGTAGCAATATCCCTGCACCTCGCAGAGCGCGATCGGCCCCGGCTCGGGCCGTCCGTCGCGGTGCAGATTGGAATCGTGGGAATCCTTCCAGCCCTGGTTGTCGAGCCCGCCTGGCGAGCGCCGCTGGTACTCGACGAATCCATCGCCGTCCAGGTCGCCGTATTGCTCGATCCAGTTCAGCGCCGCCCGCGCCGCCGGCAACAGCTCCTCCAGCAGCTCGCGGTCGCCTGTCCATTGGAACATTTCGCCCAGCACGATCAAAAACAGCGGCGTGCTGTCCACTGAGCCGTAATACGGCGCATGCGGCACTTCGCCGCTGCGCGTCAGCTCGCCTTCCCGGAACTCATGCAAAATTTTTCCCGGCTGTTCGTCCCGCCAGTCATCCACCTTCCGACCCTGCCATCGCGCCAGGAACCGCAGCGTCGCACGCGCCAGTTGCGGCCGCAGCAGCAGGGACTGATAGGCGGCGATCAGCGAGTCGCGGCCGAACACCGTGGCGAACCAGGGAATGCCGGCGGCGATAATCTCGCCTTCGCGCGAGCGGTTGCCGCCCGCGCCGCCGCCCGCGCCGTTGTCCGCCCCGCCCCCGCCCATCGCTGGATGCGCCCGCGCGGCGAAGGGGATGCGGAGCGCGAAGAAATCGCTGACCGCGGTCGCCATGCAGGCGTCGAAAACGTCGTCGGAGGATTCAAACTGCGTGGATTCCCGGCAAAACGCCTCCAACTGCCGCCGCCGGTCCAACAGCGCGGCGCTGAACCCCGCGGTCGCCCGCACCGGGTCGCCCTCGGTCTCCGGCGTGATGATCAGCAGAATCTGCCGCCGTTCCCGTGGATTCAGCCGGATATGGAAAACCGCCCGCCGCGCCTCCGCGGTTTCCGGCGGCGGGTCGAAGCGCAGCACCGTGCGCCGGTGGATGCCGTCCTGGCCGTCATAAGCGAAGATCACCCCATCGGCGGTCACCTCGGGATCACGCTGCCGGCCCTTCGGCCGCACCCGCATCCCGCGCACCTGGAATACATCGGCGAAATCGGCGTCGAAGCGCCATTCCAGCGTGATCTCCACCGGCTGCAAGTTGAAGTTCTCCGCCGTCACCCGCTCATAGAAATGTCCCGCCATCACCTGTTCGCGCCGCACGTGCAGGTTGTTCTCCGGCGCGCCGCCGTCGCGCAGCACCAGCGTGCTGGTCGCCAGCTCGATTTGCGCATACAGGTTGCCTTGCGTGCTGGACGACAGCACCACGGTGCGATGTCCGTCCACCACCAGTTCCAAATAGCTGAGGAAGCGCGTGTCGCGGTGGAACAGCCCGACGTCGCCTGCATCGGCCGGGGAAATATCGCCCGACACCGTGGTGGCGGAGAACGTCTTGCCGTCCAATAGGCTCAAATTGTTGATCCGCCGCGGCGGCTCGCTCCCCGTTGGCGCTGCGGCCGCCGCCTCGGGCTCGGCGCTGCCGGCGCCCGCCGTCACCGGCGCTCCCGGCGCGGCCGACGCGCCGCCGACATCCATCCCTGCCCCTGCCGCGGCGCGCGGCGCACCCTGGACCTCGGCACTCATCCCCTCCCTGAACCCCGTTTCACCTGCCGGGATGCCCGCCCGGGCGCCCCGCTTGGCGCAGCGGCGGCGCGGTTCCGGTCCCGGCCCACTAGGCCGCCGCGGGCGCCGGTTCCGCCGCGGCCGGCGCGACCTCGCCTTCCGGCTGATACACGCGCAGATAACCCCGCGCCATCGCTTCCACGCCGAAATGCCGCTGGCAATAGGCGCGGCAGCAGCAGGGGCTGATGGCGAGTTCCGCCGCCCGCGCCGCCATCTCCTCCACCCCAGCGCAGATCCACCCGGATTCTCCGTTGCGCACCACTTCCGGCGCCGAACCGCGGCCAAACGCCAGCACCGGGGCGCCGCAGGCCATGGCCTCGATCATCACTAAGCCGAAGGGCTCTTCCCAATCAATCGGGAACAAAAATGCCCGTGCTCCGCCTAGCAGTTCGTTTTTCTCCTTGAGTCCCACCTCGCCGACATATTCAATAAACCGCCCGTCCACCTGCGGCCGAATCCGTGTTTCCCAATATTCCCGAAATAGCGGCTGGATCTCCCCAGCAATCTTGAGCGGGATGCCCGCTCGCTTGGCCACGGCGATGGCCTGATGCGTGCCCTTAATCGGCGAAATCCGGCCCATGGTGCAAAGGTAGGAGCGTCGCCCGGTTCCCAGCTGGTACTGCTCCGCGTCCAAGCCGTGATGCACCACGGTGAGCCCATTCAGCCCCCTCTCTCGGGCCGCCTGCGCCCGGCTGATGGCGACATATCGCACCCGCGGAAAATGATCGTAGAAGCGGGAAAGCGGTGGGGTGTACGGATGGTGCAGCGTGTAGACCACGGGCTGCTCCAGAAAGCGCGTGAAGGCCAGACCCGGCGCGTTGTTCAGGTGAATGACGTCGCAATCCGCGGGGGCATCCCGGCAGGCCCAACTGCAATGCGCCAAATCCTTCAAGCTCGCGTGCAGGTCCTCATGGATGGGCCACTCCATGCGCGGAAACCAGTACCGCAACTCCCCTGCCGGCCGCGATTCACCGTTCGCGTATACCACCGGCTGGTGTCCCAAGCGGCGGAGGCCGCTGGCGAGGTTGGCGATAAATAGCTCGGTGCCGCCATAACGGGGCGGCGGTACCGGTATGAATGGAGGGGCGATCAGCGCGATACGCATAGTCCCGCGCCCGCGCCATCATCCGCTGGCAGGCGAACTTCGCTGCGGCGCGCCGTCACGCGCCTCCAGCGCCGGCGGTTGCCGACCGCCCATCACCGCCGCGCCCTAGCGGGCACGTCTGCAAACAGGCGACGGCGGCGCCGTCGTTGTCGTTTACCTGGGCACGGGCAAAAAGTGTTAGAGGGTCCGCACGGCCCGCGCGTTGGCTGCACCATCGCGCCACGCTGTTATGCCGGCGCCGCCACCGCGAATCGCGGGGGCCCCGCGCCTTTTGGCCGGAGGCCAAAAACAGGCGCGGAAGAGCCGCGGTCCGCCCCCGGCCAAGGAAGCGGCGCAGTACCCGGCGGTCGGGCTCACCGGCGAGCCATTCGAGCGGGCAAGCGGAGCACAGCGGGGCGCCTATCATGTCGCAAGCCGCGCTGCGCGGCGGGAACGAGGGCGACGCAGCGTACCGGGATGTACGTGAGGAGCCCGAGCGAACCGCCGATCCGGGGTCCCCAAAGCCCTCCGGGGCTTTTGGGGTGGAACGAAGCGCCGCGACGGTCAAAGCGGGACGCCCCGCCGCAGGCGGGGCGGGGCCCGCGCCTATCAATGCCCCGCCCTTACTACACGCTACCAGGTGTCGTAACGGGTTCCCTCCAGCGACACCGCATCGCTGCCGCTGTGGACATCCACGATGCCGGACTGCTGTTGGTCGGCGCTCATCAAGGTGTCGGAGGTCACCGGCACCCACGTGGTGGAGGAGCCGGTCATGGGATCCTTGGGGATTTTGCGCAGATACCCCGCCGTCACCAAATCCTGCAACGATTGCGGCGCTTCCTGCTTGTCCAGCGTGTACTGGTCAATCAACTGCCGCATTTGAAACAGGTCGTCCTTCAGCACGGTTTCCTTCGCGTGCAGGATGGTGCGCTGATAGATCGGCATGGCGATGGACAGCAAAATGGCGATGATCGCCATGACCACCATCAGCTCGATCAAAGTGAAGCCGCGGCGGTTGCCGGCTGCCAACGGGCGAGAATGCGAACGTTGCAACATTTACCAATCCCGGTAGGGCACGCCGTTCAGCCCGGTGCCTTGGCTGCGGCTGTAGACATTGAAGACATTTTCCCCGCCCCAGCTATCGGCGTTGGGCGAGTCGGAGGTGGACTGAAGGCCCCAATTCTTGCTGCCGGTCATGGGGTCCACCGGAATGCGCCGCAGGAAACGGTAGGTTTTGCCATTGCCCTCGATCGGCTCGGTCAAGGCGCGCAGCGTGGGGGGATAGCCATCGGTCCCGAACTGCACCTGAAACAACCCGCGGTCGGCGGCGTCCTTGTAGCGGTCAATCGCCGCCCGCATCTCGTGCAAATCGTGGCGCAGCGCCTTCTCCTTTTCCCGCTTCACCTGGATTTGCACCATGGGCAGCGCCATGGTGGTCAGCACCAGCAGGATGGCGATGGCCACGATCAGCTCGACGAGCGTGAAGCCCCGCGGCGACGATTTCCCCCGCCGCGCCACGCCGGCGCCGGTCTTGCCGAATTGCATCCCCAAACCCCGCATCTACGCCCCAGTGCCCCCAGTCTACTCCCGGCTACCCCGCGCGTCGCGTCAGCGGGACGCATAGCCGGCGGCGGGGCCGGGGCCCGCGCCGATCAATAGGCGTGGTCACTGGATATGCACCGTGGCCGCCTGCGTCGTGACCGGCGTCTGCTGTCCGGAGGGATCGCGGGCGATCACGCGACTGAGGCTGATGTTCGCCACCCCCGGCGCCTTGGCTTGGAAGGTGATATACAACAGCTTTCCCGATCCGGCGACGCCGTCGGCGTTGGCCGGCCGGCTGAGGCTGATTTGCGCGTTGCCGAACTGCGGATAGTCGCTATGCACCAGCGCCACCGGCTGACCGCCCTGCGACAGGAATCCCGCGTTCATCACCTGTTTCACCGCCAGCAGCCGTGGATCGTAATTCAGCTGCATGGTTACGGCGTACGCGGCGCGCGCGTGGCTTAGGTCAATGGTGACGCCGAACGTCTTGCCCGCCGTAATGGGCCCCGCCGCCGGCGTCAAGGTCAAAACCTCCGGCCCTGACGGGGCTGCGCTATTCGACGCGGACGGCGCCGCCGGCGCGCCCGCGCCAGGACCAGCCCCGGAACTGGAGGTGGGCGGCTGCGCCGCGGGCTGCGTTGGTTGCGCCGCGGGCGCCGGGCTGGCCAGCGTCGCCGGCGGCAGCTCCCGCAGCTCAATGTCGTTTTGCGTGCCGGTGTCCAGCGCCTCTTCATTCAGCCGCGTGATGTCCGGCCGGCGCACGATATGCGGCGTCAGCACGATCAGGTCTTCTTCCCGCGTGGTGTTGGTTTTGGTGCGGGAAAACAGCCATTTCAGTCCCGGGATGTCGCTCAACCCCGGAATGCCGGTGACGTCCTGGGTCTTCACGTTTTCGAACATGCCGCCCAGGATGTTGCTTTCGCCCGCGCGCAGCCGGATCACGTGGCTGATCTTGCGCTGCCCGATGATCGGCTGCTGGATCCCGCCGATGGTCTGGTAGCTGTCCACGGCGGAGATTTCGATCGTGGTGTTCAGCGTGACGTCGTTGCCGTTCACCCACGGCGTCATGGTGATGTTGACGCCCACGGGAATGTACTGGAACTGGGTATTGACCAGCGGGTTGATGCCGATGCCGCCGATGCCCGGCTGGAAGCTACCGGTGGCGATGGGCACCCGCTCGCCGATTTGCAGCGTGGCTTTTTGCCCTTCCACCGCCCGCAGTACCGGCGATTGGATCGAGCGCGTCATGCTGTTGTCCAGCATGGCGTCAATTTCCGCCGTGCTCATGGTCACGCTGAAGTCCTTGCTGTTCAGGTGCGCCAGGTCGTGCAGCGTGGGCGAGGTGGTGGTGGTCGTGTTCGCCCCGGTGGTCGGATTGGTGCTGGTCGAGGATGGTGTTTGTAGCCCCACCGTCACCTGCGTCGGCGGCAAAATGCCCAGATCCCGCTCCACCTGCCGGTTGACCTGAAGCACCTGCACGTCCACCACCACCTCCGGCGGCGCCTTATCCAAATCGTCAATAATCTTCTGCGCCACCGCGACCTTGTCCGGCGTGTCCCGCATCACCAGCGCCATCTGCGAGGCGACCACCTGCAAATGGCTGGCGCCCAGCAGGGCGCGAATCGCCTGCTGAATTTGCGTCAGCTCCGTCGGGCTGCTGACGTTGCGCAGGTAGAACGTCTTGATGACGTCCTCTTGCAGCTCATTGCGCTTGGCTTCATTGTTCACCGCCACGAAAATCGTGTCCGGCGTCACCACCGTGTAGAAGCTGCGGCTCTGCAAATTCAGGATGTGCAGCGCTTGCAGCAGGGTCACGTTCTGCAAGTCCAGCGATACCGGACGGCTCTGGTAATCAGGGTCGAAGACCACGTTCAAATGCGCCAGCCGGCAAATGGTGCGGTAGGCGTATTTCGAGTTGGTGGTCATCTTCAGATGGATCGGCGTGCTGGCCACCGCGCCCAACTGCACCGGGCCGCCGGCGTCCTCCAGCCGCTGCGTCAGTGCGCTGACCTGCGGCGCCGTCACCGGCTTGCCCGCCTTCCGCGCCGCCTCCAGCCGCTCGATCATGCGCGCGCCCTGCTGGGCGGCGAAATCCGAGGGGTCGGCGATTTCGGCTTTTTCGAACTCCGCCAGCGCCTGGGCGTCGCGGTGCTGCTGGTAGAACTTCTGGCCGCGCTGGATGTGGTAAATGGCGTCGGCGAAATGCGCCCGCCGCGCGGCGATGATGTACTTGGCGTTTTCCGGTTTCAGTTGCAGCGCCCGGTCGAACCAGCGCATCGCCCGGTCATATTCCTTGTGGACGAAATACCAGCGGCCGACTTTGTAGTCCTTCTGGCCTTGGTCGGCGTGCGCTGCCAGCAGCAGCGCGCAGGGCAATAGGGCGCCCGCGATCCAGCGGCGCCAGGCGAATCCCATTGGGGCGTTCATGATACGGCGCGACAGCAAAAACAACTCCTTGGCTAGCATCCTGGGGGGAGAACGGCATGCCCCGCCACTGGCGTCGGGTCCAGGTTCGGGACAGCCCCGGCACGGGCAGTGGGCGACCGGCCGATTTCGGCACGATTTGGGGTTGAGTTTAGCACGCCGGCTCCGGCCGGCGTTTCCGGGGAACCGCCGAGGTTACGTGCCCCTGGGAAGGCGGTGCGGGCGCCCCCTCCTGGGTGGCGCCCACCGGCACCCGCCGCCCGTCCCCGCGGCCAGTCGCGTAGGCGGCGTCCCGCCTACGCGGCCGGCGGCGCGGACAAGGCCAGGCGCGAGGCGAACGGGCCGGGTGGCGGGCGGGGCGGGTTAGCCGTCGTCGCGTAGCGCGGCGGCAGGGTCGGCGCGGGCGGCGCAGTGGGCGGGCCACAAACCGGCGAAAAGGGTGAGCAGGAGCAACAGCGCGGCGGCGGCGGCGTAGCTGCGGGGATCCAGGGCGCCGACTCGGAACAGCCAATGCGAGAGCCCCCGGGCCAGAGCCCAAGCGGCGAGGGCGCCGACGGGAACGGCGGCCAGGGCCAGCCGCAGGCTGCGCCACAGAGCCAAGCGGCGGATCTGCCCCGGGCGGGCGCCGAGGGCGACGCGGACGCCCATCTCCCGCCGGCGGGTGGCGGCCAACTGCGCGGCGGCGGCGTAGACGCCCACCGCGGCGACGATGACGCCAAGCGCCGCAAAGAAGGCCAACAACCACAACGCGACGCGCAGGTTGGTCCAGGAATTCTCCGCCCGCGCCGCCAGATTGATGAACCGCGGCGGCGCCATGCCCGGCGCCAGCCCCGTGACGATGCGCCGCGCCGCCGCCCGAAAAGCGGCGATGGGGGTTCCCGGCCGCAGCCGGGCAATAAACGTTAGCTCATCGGAGGTATTGAATTGGGCCGGCTGATATACGGTCGGCCAGACGGCGAGATTGGCGCTGCTCTCGTGGATGTTGGAGACCACGCCGATGACCCGGCAGCGGCTCTGGCAGTAAAACTCCTTGCCGAGGGCGCTTTGGCGCGGCCAAAGACGGTGCGCGAGGGCCCGATTTACGAGCACCGGCAGGATGTAGCTGTGGCGTGGGGCGCCCCATGCTCGGATCGCGTGCGCCTGCTCCTGCGCGGCGTCGGCGCCCTCGGCGGAGGTGAAGGTGTGCCCAGCCAGGAGGCGGAATCCGAGAGCGTGGACGAAGTTGCCGCCAGCGGAGCGTTGGTAGGCCACGGTGTAATGACGTGAGTTGGGGCGCCGCCAGACAGCCCAAGTCGGCCGGCCAGGACCGCTGAAAGGGAGCGGCGAGAGCACGGCCGCGGAGATGACGCCGGGTATTGATGCGAGCTTGGCCCGCGCCTCAGCCTGGGCGCGGAGGCTGCGATCGTTGCCGGCCAGCCACGCGGAAATCATCCCGCTTTTTCGCAACGCCCTTCCGGTCGCCTTTTCGTTCGTGGTGAGGCTAGGATCGGCGCGCAGCAGGCGGTCATAAGACCGCTGCGCTTTTACGAGCGCTGGCGAGGCGGGGAGCTCGGCCCGGAGGGAGAACACCTGGCGGGCAGGGAAGCCGAAATGGAGGTCCAGGCGGGCTTGGACGCTGCGCGCCAGGAGGGCGCTGTTGATGAGGAGGGCGAGCGCCAAGGCGAGCTGGCCGGCGACCAAAAGTCCGCGGCTGGCCAGTCGCCGGAGGCCGGAGGGCGCGGAGCCCAGACCGCTGTCGGAGAGTTTGAGGAAGGCGCCGGCGTCGGTGCAGGCGGCGCGCCAGGCGGGCCACGATCCGCAGGCTAGCACAGCGGCCAGAGCCAGGGCGACGACCAATCCGAGGGAGGGTGCGAGGGCGGGTTGGGGCGCGAAGGCGGTGCGGCCCAGGGCGGCGGGCAGAGCGGCGCGCAGGGCGGCGCCAGCCGAAACGGCCAGGCCGATGCCGAGGGCCGCGCCGGCCAAAGCCAGCAGCAGGGCTTCGGCGAGTTGCTGGCGCATGAGGCGCGCGCGACCGCCGCCCAGCGCCAGGCGCAGGGCCACTTCCGGCTGGCGCCGAATGCCCCGCACCAGAAACAGATTGGCGACGCCGGCGCAGGCGAGCAGGAGAAAAAGCACCGCCACCGCCCACAATATCCACAGCAGGGGACGGCGGTCACCGAGCAGGTAATCGTGCAGCGGCTGGAGCGTAATGGGTCCCTCCTGGACGTGTTGGGCTTTGGCGATCGTCCGTAGCCTCACCAGGGCCGCCGCCAGCGGCAGACCCGGCTTTAGGCGGGCAATGACGGGCGCGGAGTCGCCAAAGCCGTCGCCCTCCGGCTGCAACTCCCAGACCTGGGTGCCGGCGGGAAAATTGAAGCTGGGCGGCATGACGCCGGCGACCGGGAGGGTTGCGAAGCCGATGCGGAGGAATGCGCCGCTGAGGTCCGATTTGGCATGCAGGCGGGTGCGCCAGACGGCGTCGCTGACGATGACGCCGTCCGTAAGGGAGTCGCCGCGGCGGAAATCGCGGCCCAGCCGCGGTCCGACGCCGATGGTGCGGAAGAACCCCGGCGTGACGGAGGTGATGCGGAGGGCCGTGCCGGGGGGGCGGAGTCCTTCCTCGGGGTCCCAGTCGAACTGCGCGATATGGGAGAAAACCGGCTTGAGGGCTTGCCGAAGCCGCGGCGACGCCCAGCGATAGGGCATCGGTACTCCGCCGACGCGAACCAGGCGGTTGGCTTGGGGAAAGGGCAGCGGGGAAAGCACCAAGGAATAGAGCGGGCCAAACAGCGCCGTGGCGGCGCCGATGCCCAGCGCCAGCAAAACGACCGCCGCGAAGGCGAATCCCGGCGCCTGGCGCACGCTGCGAGCCGCCCGGCGCAGGACGTCGGCGGTGTCCTCGGCCCAGCCCAGCCGCCGCTGGTCGCGGCAGCGTTCGGCGGTTAGCGCCGGGTTGCCGAAACGGCGCAGCGCGGTTCGCCGCGCCTCCTCGGCGCCCAATCCCTCGCCCTCTAGCGCT
This sequence comes from Acidobacteriota bacterium, assembly GCA_027315185.1. Taxonomy (GTDB): domain Bacteria; phylum Acidobacteriota; class Terriglobia; order Terriglobales; family SCQP01; genus JAKAUF01. The sequence goes on along the minus strand of DAHUYO010000002.1, from coordinate 88,799 downwards.
TCCATCTGGCGGTCCAGATGAAACCGCAGCTCCTCGGCCAGTTCAACCTCCGTGCTTCGCCGGAGCAACCGCACCCGCAACTGCCGCAACCAGGTCCGCATTTGCTTTTCCTTTCCGGAGGCTCAGGGATTGCCGGCCGCCATGACCCGCGCGATCGCGCCGCTGACCCGCTCCCAGCCTTCGCTTTCCGCCGCCAGGCGCTTGCGGCCCGCGGGCCGCAGCCGGTAGTAGCGGGCGCGGCGGTTGTTCTCCGATATGCCCCACTCGGCGGTGATGAACCCTTGCATCTCCAGGCGGTGCAGCGCCGGGTAGAGCGAACCCTGCTCGACCCGCAACACCTCGCCGGAGATTTGGAGAATCCGCTGTGCGATGCCCCAGCCGTGCATCGGCTCCAGTTGCAGCGTCTTCAGCACCAGCATGTCCAAGGTGCCTTGCAGCACATCAGTCTTGGGGGGCGGGCGGCGCGCCGAGAGGAAGTTCATGGCGATGCTCCTGTTGACGATCTATTGGAACTGCCGCCAGCATATGCCTCCTCCTGTCGGACGTCAAGGGGAGATCGAGGAAAGGCGCCAGCGGCTTTGCGCGGGCCGGGGCTGAGGGCGGCGGATGGTCCGCAGCGCGCCCGGCGGGGGACGCGGCGGCGCGGTCGGGCTACCATCGGGTATGGCGCGGGCACGGGCAGGGGAAGGGGAAAAAGTGATTGCGGACAACCGGCAGGCGCGCCACAAGTACGAGATTGTGGAGCGGTTTGAAGCCGGCATGTCGCTGCTGGGCAGCGAGGTGAAATCGCTGCGGCTGGGCCAGGCGCAACTGAAGGACAGCTACGCATTGGTGCGGAACGGCGAAGCCGTGCTGCTGAACTGCCATATCAGCCCCTATCAATTCGCCGGCTACGCCGCCGCGGAAGCCGAGCGCACGCGGAAGCTGCTGCTGCACAAAGCCGAGATCTTTCGCCTGGAGGGCAAAACCCGGGAAAAGGGCCTGACGCTGATTCCGCTGCGGCTGTATTTCAAGAACGGCCGGGTGAAGGTCGAACTGGGCTTGGCCCGCGGCAAGCAGCTCTTCGATAAGCGGGAGACCGTACGGCGGCGCGAAGCCGAACGCGAGGCGCGGGCGGCGCTGAAGGCGCATTCGCGGCGGTAGGCCGCGGTCGGCGCGAATTGGCTCGGGTTGGCGGGGGAGGCCAGCTCCGGCGGCCGAGGCTGGCCGTCCCACGAACCCGCTGTTGCGGGCTGCTTTCCTTGTCAGCGGGACGCCCCGCCGACGGCTGGGCTTTGGCCCGCGCCCGTCATTGCCCGTTGTGCGCGCCTGCGGGCTAAAGCCCGCAGCACACAGGCTGAAGCCTGTTCCACGCGCCCGGCCGCATGCAGCGCGACCGCACGCAAACCGGAGGCATACCCCACGTTACGCGCGGCGGGAACGTCTCGCGTGCCGGGGACCTTTGCGCGGAAGCGTGGGGTAGGGCTCCCGCCCTGCGTACCGTCGCCCTCCCGGGCGGCGGGGAGTGACAGCCGGGCGGAGTGACCTACTGCGGTTTGTCGGGGCGCGGCGCCCGGGTGCGCTATGCGAGGAAGAGCAGGCAGGCTGGCGCGGGCACCGGAATGGCATGGCCGGTGAAATGGAGCAGGCCATCGTCAGGGCCGATGTGGAAGCAGGTGATGTTGTCCGTGTGTTGGTTGCAGGCAAACAGGAACCTGCCGCCGGGTTCGATGGCAAAGCTGCGCGGGTAGCCGCCCATGGTGGGGCTTTCGCCGACGAAGGCAAGTTCGCCATCGGCGCCGACGGTGAAAACGGAAATCGCGTCATGCAGCCGATTGGCGGCATAGAGCACGTGGCCGGAAGGGCCGAGCGCAACGTGCGACGAGAAGTTGGCGCCAGTGGTTCCGGGCGGCAGTGCGGAGATGGTTTGCCGGAGATGCAGCGTTCCCTGCGAGGAGTCGTAGAGGAAGAAAGCAACTGTGGACGCCGCCTCCTGCAAGCAGTAAAACCAGCGCCGGTTGGGATGAAAGACGAAATGGCGCGGGCCGGCACCGGCCGGCAGGGAGACAAAAGGCTGCGCGGGCACGGGCGTGAGTTGCCCCGTGGCGGGATGCAACTGAAAACTGTAGATGCGATCCTGGCCGAGGTCGGTGGCGATGACGAAGCGATTGTCGAGGTTGGCCTGGATCATGTGCGCGTGGGAGGCAGCATCGCACCCGCCGGCGGCGCTTTCGGCACCTGCGCCAGCTGCGTGCGTGGCGGCTGTGGCGCCAACGCCATGGCGCACGCAGACTGCGTTGCCGAGCGAGCCGTCGGCATGGACGGGGAGCACGGCGATGGCGCCGCCGATGTAGTTGGCGACCAAGGCCCATTGGCCGGCGGCGTCCAGGCTGATGTGCGCGGGTCCCGAACCGCCGGAAGGGACGGTGTTGAGCAGGCGCAGGTTTCCGGTGGCGCGGTCCACGGCGAAGGTGCTGACCGAGCCGCCGCCGGCATAGTTTTCGACTTCGTTGACGGCGTAGAGAAAGCGCCGGGAGGGATGCAGGGTCAGCCACGACGGGTTGGGCGTTCGGGCGGCGAGCCGACGGTTGGAAAGCTCGCCCGTGCGCGGGTTTAGCTCAAACTGGTAAATGCCCTCGCTGCCATTCGCGTTGCCGCCGGTGTAGGCGCCGGTGTAGGCGCCGAGGTAGGCGAAGACGGGGCGGTTCGCTGAATTGGTTTCCATGGCCAAAGAACGAGTGTGAACCTGGTCGCGGGGGCCGCGCCTTTTGCCCGGGGAGCAGAGCAGGCGCGGGAGGGCCGAGAAACTCGCCGCCAGCGGCGCGGGGCCCGCGCCTATCCAATAGGCTCGGCGCGCCGAATCAGGCCCGGGGGCTTTTGTAGGCGACGCAGTCTATTTCCACCTTGCAGTCCACCACCATGCTGGAGACGACGCAGGCGCGCGCGGGCGGATGTTCGCCGAAGAATTCGCGAAAGACAGCGTTGAACGCGGGGAAGTCGCGCGGATCATGCAGCCAGACGCCGCAGCGGACCACGTGCTCCGGGCCATATCCAGCCTCATTGAGGATGGCGACCAGATTCTGAATGGCCTGGCGCGCCTGGACCGTGATGCTGCCCGTGACCAGTTCACCGTTCACCATCGGCACCTGGCCAGAGACGTGCAGCCAACCATCCGCTTCCACCGCCCGCGCGAAAGGAAGATGCTGACCTCCCGCGCCCTTGCCGCCTGCAACGCCGTATCGCTTGAGACTCAATGCCGACCTTCCTTTCGTGCCGCGATTGGTTTTGCGCACCGTCATCCGGCTACGGAATCCATTGGATTGGCGCCCGCGGCAGAAACCGGCCGCGGCGCTGGCCGGTCATTCCGCCCCTGCCATAGGTTTGCACGCCGTTGACCCATACCGCCTTGATTCCCCGCGCGGGCTGCTGGGAGCGGGTGAAGGTGGCGGCGTCCAAGATGCGGTCCGCATCGAAGAGGACGAGATCGGCGAAATATCCGGCGCGAATGGCGCCCCGGTCGGTGAGGCCGAATCGCCGCGCGGGCAGCCATGTCATTTTGCGGATGGCTTGGGGAAGGGAAAACAGCTTTTCCTGGCGGCAGTAGCGGCCGAGCACCCTGGGGAAGGCGCCCCAAAGGCGGGGATGGGGGCGAGGATCGTGGGGGAGGCCGTCGGAGCCGATCATGGCCGCGGCGTGCCGGAGGATGCGGCGCATGTCTTGCTCCGACATATTGTGATAAATGGCGCCGGCGGGCTGGAGTTGGCGCGCGGCGTCCATCTGCGGAAGGTTCCACCGTTCCGCGATTTGCGCCAGCGTGCGGCCGGCGACCTCGGGGTGCGGTTCGCTCCAGGTAATGGTGATGCCGATTCGCTCGTCCACTTGCCCCACGTCGAGAGTGCTGGAGCTGGCCGCGTACGGGTAGCAATCCCAGCCGATGGGCTGGCCGGAGCGCGCCTGGCCGAGAAACGCGAGGACCTCCTCGGCGCGCCCCCAGTTGTCCATGCCGGCGCACTTGAGGTGGGAGATGACGACGGGCACGTTGGCGGTGCGGCCGAGATCGCAGGCCTCCCGCAGCGCATCGAGGACGGCATGGGCTTCGCTGCGCAGATGGGTGGCGTAGATGCCGCCGGCGGCGGCGACGGGCCGCAGGAGCGCGAGAACTTCCCGCGCCGTGGCGGCGCGGGCGTTGGCATAGGCGAGGCCGGTGCTAAGGCCGAGCGCGCCGTGGTCCAGGGCCTCCCGCAACTGGGCGCGCATGGCGGCGATTTCGTCGGGAACGGCGGGGCGGTCGAGGCGGTCCAGGTGATTGGCGCGGAGCGCGGTGTGGCCGATGAGCGCGGCGACGTTGACAGCGGGTTGGGCGCGGTTGACGGCGGCGACGTAGCCGGAGAAGCGCGGATACCGAAAGAGGGATGCGCCGCCGAGAAGATTCATGGGATCGGGCGGTGCGCCGCGCAGGGTGACGGGCGAGGCCGAGATGCCGCAGTTGCCGACGATGACGGTGGTGACTCCCTGCGAGATCTTAGGCAGCATTTCCGGGGCTTCTATGACGCTGGTGTCGTCATGCGTGTGGGTGTCTATGAAGCCGGGAGCGAGGGTCAGACCATCCGCCGCGATGGAGGTTTCGGCTTGGATTGCCAGCGCCGGGCCCACGGCGACGATGCGTTCGCCGCGAATGGCGACATCTGCTATGGTCGTTTTGAGGTCGGCGCCATTGATGACCTGGGCATGACGGATCAAGGTGTCGCATTGGGAGGGCGCCGGCATCGGGGACCTGGATCGAGTATTGCTCTGTGGAGGCGAATTTGCGCGGGCGGCGGAGCGCCGATCGCATCTTGCGCGCATCAAAGAGCAATCGTCGTCCCGCGAGGCTTCCGTGAAACAGGCTCAACCGACGGCGATATCCCCGCTGTACAAGGGCATCGGCTACCTGGAGGCGGCGGCGAGCGCGGCGGAAATCGCGCGGCGCGGCTGGAGTCTGCTGCGGGAAGACCTGAGCCTGCCCACCGCCGTGCTGTACCAAGACCGGTTGCGGCACAACCTGCGGTGGATGCAGGAGTTTATCGCCGCCTATGGCCTCAAGCTGGCGCCGCATGGCAAGACGACGATGGCTCCGGCGCTGTTCGCCATGCAACTGGAGCATGGAGCCTGGGGTATTACGCTGGCCACGCCGCAGCAGACGCGGGTGGCGTATGAGCACGGCGTACGGCGCGTGCTGATGGCGAACCAGTTGGTGGGCCGGGAAAATATGGCCATCGTGTCGCGGCTGCTGGAGGATGCGGATTTCGCGTATTTCTGCCTGGTGGATTCCGCGGCGCAGGTGGACCAGCTAGGGGCGTTTTTCGCCGGCCGGGGCCAGCGGCTGCCGGTGCTGCTGGAACTGGGTGTGATGGGCGGGCGCACCGGCGTGCGCGATGAGGAGCAGTTGCGGGCGGTGCTGGCGGCGCTGACGCAATGGGAGGGCTCCGTCGCGCTGCGCGGCTTGGAATTGTATGAAGGGGTGCTTGACGGTGAGGCCGCCATTCGACAATTTTTGCGGCGGGCGGTCGAGGTAACGCGCGGGCTGGCGGCGGAGGGGCGTTTTGGGCTGCGGCCCGCGGTGCTTTCCGGGGCGGGTTCCGCGTGGTATGACGTGGTGGCCGAGGAGTTCTCACAGGCGGGGCTAGGCGAGGCGGTGGAGATTGTCTTGCGTCCCGGGTGCTATTTGACCCACGATGCCGGCGCGTACCGGGAGGCGCAAAAGAGGATTCTGGCGAACAATCCGGTGGCACGGCGCATGCACTCGGGATTGCAGCCGGCGATGCAGGTGTGGGCGTATGTGCAGTCGGTGCCGGAGGCGGAGAAGGCGATTCTGACGTTGGGCAAGCGGGACGCGGCGTTTGATGCGGGATTCCCCATGCCGGCGCTGCGATTCCGGCCCGGGCAGGAGCAGCCGTCGGCCGCGCCCGGGCATTGGGCGATCACGAAGATGATGGACCAGCATGCGTACTTGCGCTGCGCCGCGGAGGATGACCTGCGCGTCGGCGATTTGATTGGATGCGATATTTCGCATCCCTGCCTGACGTTTGATAAATGGCGGGCAATACCAGTGCTGGATGCCGAGTACCGCGTGGTGGATATCGTGCAGACATATTTTTGAGCGGACGCAATGCGCGGGAAGTGGGGGCCGGGACGGCGATGGTCCTGCCGTTTGTCGGGGCGCCGCGGTGGCTCGCACAATGGCGGGCTCAGCCGCTGAGTTCAATGCGGAAGCCGGAGATGCCGGCCATCTCTTCGCGGTCCATCACCGCCGGCGCCATCTCCACCCGCTCCACGCGGGCGGCGGCGGGACCGCGCTCCAAGGCGTGGCGGAAGGCGGCGAGCTTTTCCTCGCCCCCGATCGCCACGCCTTCCACCGCCCCGTCCCAGCGGTTGCGCACCCAGCCGCGCAATCCCAGCGCTGCCGCCTCCCGCTGCGCGAAAGCGCGATAGCCGACGCCTTGCACCGCGCCCCGCACCGTGAACCGCACCGCCGTCATCGCCTCAGCGTAGCCTGTTGCGGGGGCGGTTTGCCGCCGCCCGCGTCTCTCACGATTTTCGTGACTACCCTGATTCCTGTTCACAGAAAATAAACAACTTAGCGATCCGATTTTCATTAGAAAACGCTAGGAATGAGAGACCGCTTCGCGGGGCGGGACGCCAATTGCCGCGGGACGCCGCGCCAGCGGCGGGGCTGGGGCCCGCGCCCACCCCGCGTCCATCAATGCGGCGCCGCCTAAAACGACAGCTGGGCGAGGAACTGGATCTCGCGCGGGGGCAGCACGTTGGTGATGCCGCTGAGTGGCTGGCCGAAGCCCGGCGCCGGCGTGGCGCCGTTGCCCCAGACGCCATTGAAGCCGACCACGTTGGCGTGGTTGAACAGGTTGAACGACTCCAGGCGGAGATTGAGGCGCAGAGTTTCGGTGAGCATCATCGCCCGCTGCACGAACAGATCGGTTTCGTAGAAGGGCGTGCCGCGAGCCGTGTTGCGGCCGATGACCGCGCCGTGGATCACTGGCCGGTCGGCGGTTTGGCCGTCGCCGCTGTTGTTAGCGCCGGTCACGATGTTGTAGGGCAGCCCGGAGGCCAGCGTCTCCACGCCGCCGATTTGCAGGGCCCAGGGCCCCGTCCAGGTGCCGCTGACCACCAGCCGCTGCGGCTGGTCGAAGGCGGCGTTACCGTATTCGGCGGCGCCGGTCTGGGTATTCAGGTTGGGCATCTGGTCGGGCGATTTGACGTCCGGATCCACGTTGTCCAGCGTGTGCGACCAGGTGTAGCTGGCCAGCAGCGAAAATCCGCCGGCGAAGCGGTGCTCCAGGTTGGCCTCCAGCCCGTCGTAGAAGCCGTACCCGTCGTTGATGCTGGTGTCAATGATGCTGTACGGCGGTTGGGGATAGCCGGCGGGCGGCGACGCCAGGCAGGCCAGCCCGCGCTGCCGGTACCACCACACCCAATACGGCCGAGTGCAGTTGGCCGCGCCCGGCGAGAGGACCTGGCCGGGGGCGGTGCGGACGAACGGCGCCGGGGGGTTGATGTCCAGCCGGCGGTTGACGTGCACGGAATGCGAACCGACGTAGTCCAGGCTGAGCATCCAGCCTGGGGCGACGGCGCGCTGCACGCCCAGCGTCCATTGCTCGGCGTAGGGGTTGACCAACGCCGTCGGGTACAAGGGCAGCACGGAGGTGGGGAAGAACGGATCAAGATAGGCGCTGTCGCCAGGGCGGACGTAGATGCTGCGCGGTGGCAGCACCACGCCGGCCGGAAAGGCGGGCAAGGGCAGCGCCGAGAGACTGGCCGGGAAGCCGATGCCGCCGGGGAAGGCGGTGTAGTTGAACGTTCCTTGCGGCCCATCAATGGCGTAGTTGCCGGCCAAATTGTCCGGCAACTGGCCATAGAACAATCCATAGCCGCCGCGCACGACCGTGCCATGAAAGTCGTAGGCGAAGCCCAGCCGCGGCGCGATATCACCGCGGGAATCGCTGAAGGTCTGCTGCGAATAGCGCAGGCCGTAGTCCAGCGTCAGGTTCCGCCCCAGCTGGTAGTGATCCTGCGCGAACAGCGCCCACAGGGTGCTGTCCACCGTGTAGCTGGCGTTGCCGAAGCCCTGCGTGTAGCGCTGCACGTTGGCGAGCGTAAGGTAGGCGGGCGAGGCGCAGTAGGCCAGCGTCAGCCCCGCCGGGCAGGGGTTGAACGTGACCTGACCCGCGGTGATCGGCCCGCCGCTTTCCAGGCTGTCGCCGCCGGCGGCGGAAACGATGGCATCGGCGCCAAAGTTGATTTCATGCGGGCCGTGGACGACGCTCAGCGTATCGGTCACTTCATATTGATGGTTCAGCAGGTAGGCGGACTGCGAAGCGCCCGCGGTCAGCACGTTCGGCACCACGTACTGCGTGCTGTACGCCGCCGGCGTGAAGCTGGTGATCGGCGAAGCCAGCTGGAATTGCAGCCGCAGGGCGTTGACGAAATCCGCGCCCAGGGCCAGGTCGTCGCCGCCCTGCACCGTGTAGGTGCGGCGCTGGTAGATGCGGTCGGAGCTGGGCAGGGCGAAGCCGCCGACGGCGTTGTTGGGGTTGGTGTCGTAGAAGCGGTCGGCATCGAGGCGGAGGAACGCCCGGTGGGTATCGCTGAACTGGTGGTCGAGGCGGAAATACTCCATGCCGTCGCGGTAATGCCCGGTGAAGACCCCGGGCGCGGCCGGCGAGGTGATCAGCGAGCCGCGGTCTTGGTAGCTGAGTTCGCCGGCCAAATAGAACTGCGTATTGCGCGTCAGCGGCCCCGACAGGCTCCACGCGGTTTGGTGGAGCACGTCAGTGGCGGCGCTTTGGCCATCGAACAGCTTGGTAAGCCCCGGGAGGGCGCCCTCCGTGGCGCCGGGCCGCCAGGCTTCCAGCAGCGAGCCGTGCCAATGGTCGCCGCCGCTGCGCGTGACGATGTTCACCGCCGCTCCCATGGTGCCGCCGTACTGGGCGGAGAAGGCGTTGGTCAGCACGGTCAACTGCTGGATGGCGTCGAGCGGGACATTGGTGAAGATGCTCTGGCGGCCCCAGCTGTCATTGCCCGTGCTGCCGTCCACCTCGAAGCTGGTCTGCCGCCGGCCCGCGCCGTTGGTGGTGAACATGGTCTGGTTCTGGAACTCATCGCCTTGGTTCAGCGCCTGGCGGTTGGCGGAGTTCAGCAGCGCCACGCTGGTCAGGCGGCGGTTGGGCAGCGGCGTCGCGGCCAACTGCCTGCGGCCCAGGGTGATGCCCAGTTGCGGCTCGCGGGCGTTGACCACGCCCACCGCTCCGGTGACGGTGACCTCGGCGGATGTGCCGGCCAGCGGGAGAGTCAGCGTGACGCTGGCTGTCTGGCCGCCGGTGAGGCGCAGGCGATGGACGGCGGCGGCGGCGAAACCGGGATGCGAGGCGCGCAGGGAATACCGTCCGGCCACGGGCAAATCCGCCAGGTGAAACTGCCCGTGCGCTCCTGTGATCGCGGTGTAGCGCGCCCCCGTCTGGCTGTTGTGGGCGACGACCACCGCCGCCGGGACCGCCGCGCCGCTGGGGTCGGTGACGACGCCGCGGATGGCGGCGGTATCCGGAGTTTGGGCGAACGCGGCGAGGGCGAACGCGGCGGCCAGCAGCAGGGTAAGGGCCAGCCTACGGAGCGTGGGGGAGCCGTTTGCCATGCGAACGGATTAGCATAGACAGCCGATTTGGCTACTACCAGCGCTCGTAGCTCGCCAGTCGCGGGGGCCGCGCCTATCCATTGGTTCCACCCCGCGGCGCTCCGCCGCGCCGCAAGGACGCCATGGTCGCCGCGGCGGAGCACTTGCGTTCGGCCGGCGGGCCGCCCCTCCTGGGGCGCGTGCGCGGCTATTGGCAGCCGGTAAAGGCCAGCGGCGGCGCGGTGAGATTCGCGTTGGGGGAGATTTGGCCGGGCGTCTGCGTCACTTCCGCGGGGGTGCAGTCGGGCTGGCCGGCGCCAGCCAGCACGGAGGCGCGGGCGTCCAGCAGATAGGCCGCCGAGACGTTGGTGTTGTTCTGGATCAGCATGGCGCCGGCGGCGTATTGCCCAAAGCTGACGAACAGGGCCGGGGCTTGCAGCGTGAGCGGGCCAGCACAGGCGGTTCCGGCGGCGCAGGTGGAAGCAGTGGCGGTGGCCAACGGGAACACCGTCGCGGCTTTCGCCGGAAGCGGGATTGCCAGCGAATAAGTTGCGCCGGCGCTGGGCGTGACCTTCGCTTGCAGTGTTAGGCTGGCCGCCACCGGCACGGGCGCGTTGCCGCTGCCGCTGCTGGTGACGGTGGCGGAGATGGTCGCCGGCGAACCGTTGGTTCCGTTGCCGGCATAGAGAGGTACCGGCGGACTGGATAAATTGGCGCCGTTCGGCACCTGCAACACCGCGGTGGGCGAATATTGCCCGCCGCTGCTGCTCACCGCGCCGGCGACCACTTCATAATTGCCCGCGGGCACGGGGCAAAACTGGAACGAACCGCTGCTGGCGGCGAAGGTCTGCATCAGCACGCGGTCCGTGCCGCTTTGATTTTGTTCCAGCGCCACCAGCACCGGCCCGGTCACCGGCGCGTGCGTGGTTCCGTCCTGGAACGTTCCGCTGATAGTGTCGCCTTGCGCGTTGATGGCGCCGGCGCTGAGCGCGGGATTGAGCGTGAGCTGGCCGCTGGCGTTCGCCGCCAGATCGGCGCAGATGTCGAAGTTCACGTTCACCGTGGCCGTGGCGCCGCTGCTGACGGTGAAGCCGCCGTCCAGCGCCGCTCCGGTAATGGCGATGCCATTCGTCGCCGCCGTACCCACGGCGATGGGCGTCGTGCCTCCGGAGGTGACCGCGCAGTTGGCGTAGTTGCCGCACTGGTTCGCCGAAATGGATCCAGCATCCGAATCCGGCGCCAGGAACACGCGAATCTGCGCGTACTTTTGCGCCGTCGCCTGGACCGCATTGGCCAGCGTGGCCAAAATGCACTGGCTGGAGCCGCCCACCAGATCAATCTGCATCGGCGCCGATTTGAGGTTGGGCGTCAGGTCCACGAAGCTGGAATCGCCGGGCGCGGCGTTGGCGTTGGGGCTGGCCTCGACGTCGGTGATGGTGAGATAGACCGCGGTGTACGGCGCGCCGCCGCCGCAGGTGGCGGGATCGCTGAGCGAGAGCGTCACCGCGCCGGCTTGGCCGCCGCCGCTGGGGGTGGCGCCAATTCCGTTCAGGCCGCGGTTGCCGCCGCAACTGGCCAGCAAGGCGCCGGCTAGAAGGATCACGACCGGCACGGACCGTGGATTGAGGCGACAGGGCATACGCGCCGCGAAGAGGGCAGTTACGCCGACAGTATCATTCCCCCGCCGCCGCCCGCCACCGTTCCTGCGGCCAGGCATCCTTGCAGGCATACGTTTCCTCTGGCGCTGGGCGGAATGCGGATCAGTCGCACGTGTGCCGGACGCTCCCGCTGGCGGGGCTGCCCTGGGGGGCGCGGGCCGCCGGCCCGCTAGCATTGGGCGCGGACGAGGCTTCATGCGGTGGGGTATGCCTCCGGCTTGCGTAGGGTCGAGCTCGGCGCGGCCGGGTAGCGCGGGGCGGACAGGCGGGGCCGCCCATCCCAAGTTCTTTGCGCGGGCGGGGCGGCGAGATTGCGCCGCCCGGGAGGCGACGGCACGCAGGGCAGGAGCCCTACCCAACGAACGGGGGACGAGGGACGGGGGATGGGGGATGCGGCGACGCCTCCTGGGGCTGGGGCCTAATCCGCGCTGAGCGACGGAGCGTTTGGCGGCGGTGAATGACGGCCGGGGCGGCAGCTTCGCTGGGCAGCCGGGACGGCCATCCTAGCTTTCGCTGCGCTGGCGCCGATTCCGGACCGGTCGGCGGGGTGTTTGGCGCTGGGCGGCCTGGCGCGCGGGCGCGGGCCGTATGCGCGGCAAAAAGGAATCCCCATGTTCCAGCGGCACTGCGAAGGCGTCCGCCACGGTTTTGCCGAGATCCGCCAGGGAGGCGCACATGCCCAAATTCTCGCCGGCGGCGCCGGGGGCGTAGGCCAGGAGCGGCGCGTATTCCCGGGAATGATCCGTGGTGGCGGTGGTGGGATCGCAGCCATGGTCGGCGGTAAGCAGCAATAAATCCGCGGCTCGCAATGCCGGCAATAGGCGGCCCAAATCGGCGTCGAAGGCTTCCAAGGCGGCGGCGAAACCGGCGACGTCGTTCCTATGGCCATACAGCATGTCGAAGTCCACCAGGTTGGCGAAGAGCAAGCCGCGCGGGAAGCCGCCGAGCGCCGCCTCGATCTGCCGCATGGCGTGAGCGTTCGAATCCATGGGCAAGTGGCGCTGGATGCCGCGGCCGAGAAAAATGTCGGCGATTTTGCCGACGGCCAGCACCGGCACGTCCGCCACGGCTAGCTGGTCGAGCAGCATGCCCTCGGGCGGCGGAACCGCGTAATCATGCCGCCGGCGCGTGCGCTGGAATCGGCCCGGACCCGGGCCGGTGAACGGGCGCGCAATCACCCGCCCCACCCGGTGCGGACCTTGCAGCAAATCTCTGGCGATGGCGCAGATGCGGTACAACTCGGAGACGGGAATGACATCCTCATGCGCCGCGACCTGGAAGACGCTGTCGGCGGAGGTGTAGACGATCGGCGCGCCGGTGCGCATATGCTCCGCGCCTAGCCGCTCGATAATCTCCGTGCCGCTGGCGGCGACATTGCCCAAGGTGGGCCGTCCGATCCGGGTTTCGAACGCGGCGATCAGCTCGCGAGGAAAGCCATGCGGATAGGTGGGAAATCCCTGCTGCAAAATGATCCCCGCCATTTCCCAATGGCCGGTGGTGGTGTCCTTGCCGTCGGAGACGATCGCGCACCGGCCATAAGAACCGAGCGGCGCGGCGGCGCCGCGGCCCAAGGCGGGGTGCAAATGGCCGATGCCCAAGCGCCGCAGGTTCGGGATGCGCAACGGTTGGCGGGCGTGAATATGGCCCAGCGTATCGGCGCCGGCGTCGCCATAGCGCGCGGCGTCGGGCAGAGCCCCGGCGCCGACGCCATCCAACACAATGAGAACTACGCGGCGGAACGGCAGCGTGTCCGGCTTGGCGGCTTCGGCCATGCGATGAGGGATGGCGCGGCATAAGGCAGCGCGGCGCGCGGCGCGGCAAAGTGGCCCATCGCGGGGGCCGCGCCTTTTGCCCCAGCATCGGTGGAAAGACCGCGAAACTCCCAGCGCGCCCGTGGCGCGCAGAGGAACGCTTCGGTCCGGCCCCGGCAAATGAGGCGGCGCGGTCCCCGGCGCCGCGCCGGTCCAAGCGGGACGCCCCCGCCGCAGGCGGGGCTGGGGCCCGCGCCTGTCAATAAGGAGCCTATTCGTAGCGCAGCGCTTCCATGGGGTCCACGCGGCTGGCGCGGCGGGCGGGCAGGTAACAGGCGAGCAGCGCCACGGCCAGCAGCACCGCGGCCACGGCAATTAGGACGGCGGCATTATCGGCGCGGACGCCGAAGAGGAAGCCCGCGACCAATCGGCCTAAACCCAACGCCAGGGCCAAGCCGGCCGCCGCACCGGCTCCGGCCAGCAGAAGGCCGCGTCGCAGCACCAAGCCCACCACGTCCCGCCGCCGCGCGCCCAGCGCCATGCGCAGGCCCAGGTCATGGGTGGTGCGGGCGACGGCATAGGACATGACGCCGTAGATGCCGACCGCGGCAAGGATCAGCGCCAGTGCGGCGAAGACCAGCACCAGCACCAGCGACAGCCGGCGCGGCGCCAGCGACCGGGCCACCAGGGCGGACATGGTGCTGATGTTGGCGATGGGCAGGTTCGCGTCCAGCGATTGGATGGCCCGCCCCGCTGGATTCGCCAGCGCCAGCGGGTTCAGGCCCGGCGCGGCGCGCAGGGCGAAGAAGATGTCGTTGACCGGATACTGCGCCAGGGGAACATAGGCCTCCGGCAGCTTGTCCATCTCCGTGTCGCCGGTTAGGCCCTCGGTCTTGATGCGGGGAACCACGCCGACGATGGTGGCCGTGAAGCCCTGGGTTTTGATCTGCTGGCCGACGGCCCGGGCGGCCCCGCCCCAATCCTTGCGGGCGAAATCTTGGCTGATGATCACCACGTGGGGGCTTTTGGCGTTGTCGGCGGCGGTGAAATAGCGGCCGCGCAACAAGGGGATGCGCATGGTGCGGAAGAAGCTGGGGCTGACGATGGCGAAGTTGCTCGAGGGCGAATGGCCCGGCGCGGGTTTGGGCCGGCCCACGACGCGGTAATCGCTTTCCCAGTCGCTGCCGGTAAAGGGCATGGGCATGGAAACCGCGGCGGCGGTGACGCCGGGCAAGCGGCGCAGTTGCACCAGCGCCTGGCGGAAGAACGCCGCCTGTTGCGGCGCTTTGGGAAAGCGCCGCTGCGGCAGGGTAACTTCGAACAACAATTCGTGCCGCGGATTGAAACCCGGGCTGGTGCTCAACACCGCCATGAAGCTGCGCAGCAGCAATCCCGCGCCCGCCAGCAGCACCAGCGCCAGGGCAACCTCGGCGACGATCAGCGCGTCGCGCAGGCGGCGGCCGCCGCGGGCTTCGGCGCCGCCGCGTCCGCCTTCCTTCAGCGCGTCATGTACGCCGGTCTCGCCGTGGCGCCAGGCGGGCGCCAAGCCGAACAGCACGCCGCAGGCGACGGCCACCGCGATGGTAAACAGCAACACGCGCCAATCGAGCCCGAGCTGGCGCGCGCGGGGCAGATCGGGCGGCATCAACGGTATGGCCATATGCACGCCGATGGCCGCCACGGCCAACCCCGCCGCGCCGCCCAGCAGCGCCAGCGTCAGGCTTTCGCCAAAAACCTGCGTCCAAATTTGCCGGCGGCTGGCGCCCAGCGCCGCGCGCACGGCGAACTCCTGCCGCCGCGCCGCCGCCCGCGCCAGCAGTAAATTGGCCAGATTGGCGCAGGCGATCAGCAGGACCAGCCCCACCGCCGCCAGCAGCGCCCAAAGCGCCGCGCCCGCGCCGCGTACGGAATATTGCAGATAGCGGACCAGGCGCACGCCCACGCCGGTGTTGCTTTTGGGATAGGCCAGGCTGAGGCGCCGGGCGATGGCGGTCATTTCCGCCCGCGCCTGGGCCAGCGTGGACCCGGCGCGCAGCCGCCCAATACCGACGATTCCCGGATGATTGCCCCGGTTAGATAACGGTTTGGTGGCGCGCAGCGCGCCGAGGGAAACCCACAGCCGAATCTTGCCGGGAAAATCGAAGCCCGGCGGCATGACGCCGATGACGGTATAGGGATTGCCGTTCAGCGTTACGGCCCGGCCCACGATTTGGCGGTTGCCGCCGAAGCGCCGCCGCCACAGGGCGTTGGACAGCATCGCCACGCGCGGCCCGCCGGGCGCGTCTTCCTTGGCGGTGAAATCGCGGCCCAGTTGCGGCTGGACGCCGAGGATGGGAAATAAATTGGCGGTGACCTGGGCGCTTTGCAGGGCTTCCGGCTGCGTGCCCGGCGCGGTCAAATTGAAGCCGGTCTGGCGGTACGCCCCCAGTTCCAGCGTCTTAGTTTGCTGCACCCAGTCGTAATAGTCCGGCAGCGAGACGGACATGACCGGAAATTGCGGCGGCGCGCTCTCGCGAATCGCCACTAGCCTTTGCGGCTGCGCGTAGGGCAGGGGGCGGAGCAGCACCGCGTCCACGACGCTGAAGACCGCGGTGTTGGCGCCGATGCCCAGCGCCAAGGTCACGATCGCCACCGCGCTCAGTCCCGGCGAGCGCCGGATGGCCCGCCACCCCGCTCGCGCCCAACTGCCCGGTCCGCCCGCCCAAAGGTCCGTCATGCCTGGGTTGGACGGCCCGGCGCGGCAGCCGGTAGCAACGCCGCGGATCATCGCCCGAGTTTCTTGAGGCGGGCGGCTCGGCCGAGGCCAGCGATCTTCTCGACGAGCGCGGCCACCCCGGTTGATGGATTCGAACTGGGCGGCTTCTTGTCGTTTCTGTGCATCCTGTCCAGGCCGGCTGCCCGCCGAAGGGCGAGCTCGCGATTCGGGTCAAGCTTTTCGAAGGCGAGGGCCTTTTTGTAGCCCGGGAGGTGCTTCTTCAGCTTACTGCACAATTGCTTGCGCCCAAGCTCGGAGCGCTGGTCTTGAAAATGGAGGAGGCCCCAGAGTTCGAAACATGGGTTCGAGACAGCCAACCTCAGGCCGTTGGCGCAAGCCTGATCTAGCGCTTCTGGCAGCTTCGGATGGTCGTCGACATCGAAAACGCACCAGACCTCGTCGTAGTTTCCGCCCTTTTTTAGCTTGACTGCCCTACGCACCACGGTCAGCGGTACCCCGACGCCTCCCTTGACCTCAATGATGTGGGCGCTGCTGGCCAGCTCCGCGCCCTTGAGTGCGTTGAGGTACTTCGGCTCCGTGACCTCACCCTCGCAGACGACTGCGATCCGCGCAAACGGCGGGACCGCACCGAGCTTGCGGCGTAGCCCTTGGGGCACGCGCTTAGGCATTCCCGTCCCGCCATAGCAATACCTCGCCCAGCTCTCCCAAGAACGGCAGAGCACCGTACCGACCCTGGAGGTAGCCCTTTGCCAGGCTCTCGTCTCCGCGGGGCTTGAAGTCGGTCAGTGGGTAGAGGTGCGTGGCACCGTTCCGGTCCTTCTCGGTGAACCACACCTGGTCGCGGCGGAGCAGGTCTCCGCTCAGGAGGTTGGTGTCGTGGGTGTTGAAGACGAGTTGGGCTCCCGACCTGTTACGCCGAGGATCCTGGAAGAACCGGACAACCTCCCCGGCTAGCAGCGGGTGCAGGGCCCTTTCGATCTCGTCGACGCAAAGGACGGCGCCGCGCGCTAGCGCCTCACGGGCGTGGAGAAGCAGGCCGAGGTAGGAGACCGTTCCCGCCGACTCCTGCCCGAGTTCGATCTCCACCGGGCCCCCCTCGGCGCGGTGCGCGAAGGCGAGGCTGTTGGCCTCCGGGCTTGCCGGGAGCTCCGCTTCCGGGACGGCGCGGCGAATCCGCTCGTAGATTGCCATGTACTCCTTGTCGATCTGGCCCGATTTCATCCTGAAGCCCGTTATGCCCAGGTCTGCTCCGGCCAGGGCCTGGCTGATCTCGGCGGCGACCTTGGAATCGCCAACGGCCCTCCCGAATTCCCCAGGGCCAGGCAGCCGCGGGCCCATCACGAACGCGACCCCGTCGGTGAACCAGCCCGAAATTTTCTTTGCCTCGGGCTGATTGCTCTGGGCGGCCGCCGAAAGGTACAGGCTGTTCCCGCGTGTCACCTTTCTCGCGAGCGCGCCACCGAAGCCGCGGCCGAACTCGAATCGCCCACCGTCACGCGTGAAGCGCATTCTGCGGCGACCGTTTGGAAAATCGTCCAGCCACTCCCTGAGGACCCGCTCATCGTCCGCCTCGAACCCGTAGGTGTGCCGCGCACCGTCCAGCCAGAGGTCGAACTCAATGGCCGTCGGCCGCATTTTCCATCGAGGGTCGAGCCGGAACGGCACGCGCGGCACGCCGCCGTTCGCAGGCCAGTTGGTTTGCGAGAACCGAACCGCCGCCGCCGCGAACGCAAGGGCGGCGAGGACATTCGTCTTTCCGGCGGCGTTGGCGCCGTAGATCGCGGCTGCGGGGAGCACGCCGAAATGCCCCGCCCTGCCCAGGGCAACCGTGGGCCCACTGCGGAGGCCGCCGGTCGCAACGAGGGAAAGTTCCTGCTTTTCGCGGATCGAAAGGTAGTTCTCGACGGTGAATTTGAGGAGCATCTATACCCACCTAATACTGTATTAGACGACGGATTTCGAGAATATTCCGCAGGGTGTTCGTTTTGCTGCGTGATTCCTGGCCGTTTGGGCCCAGGGCTGCCCCGGATTGGTCCGTCCGATCCGGCCGGTCCAAGCGCCTCGGGTTCGAGGTTCCCGCGCGGGCGCGCCTCGGGCGCGGGGCGCGTCCGAGGCCTATTCGACCGCCGGCAGGACCCGCAGGCTGCGCGGCGCCGCGGCCGGCAGTTTCGCCGCCGCCGCGGCGCCGCCGTGCGGATGCAGCCAGGGGTTGCGCGGCAGGCTGAGCAAATTGGCCATCAGACGGAAGGCGCCGGGCACGCCCTCCGGCAACTGGCGGTAGAGCGCCAGGGCCAAATAGACATAGGCCCCGCGGCCGTAACGGGCATAGAGCAAACCGCCGCGCTGCGGTGACTGGCCGGGATCGTGCATCTCCAGCGGCGCGCGATACTGCGGCGCCCAACTGCCCATGAAGCCGTGGCCGCGTTCCTCGAACCAGCCGGCGAAATCGCGCAGCGTGATGCGGTTGGGCCAGCTCAATACCGGGCTATGCGGCAGCAGCAGCCGCACCGGGCAATGCTCATGCACCACCACCGCGTCCGGCTCTAGGTTTAGCGGGTAGGGGCCGTAGTTATGGTTGTACTCCATCGTCTGGTATTGCACCACCACCACGCCGCCCTGGTGCACGTAGGCCAGCAGGCGGGCGTTGTTCAGCGCCAGTTCGGGGCGGTTGGCGTAGGCGCGGATGCCGAGCATGATTTCGCTGTAGCGGTCCAGATTGCCGCTGGCTAAATCCTGCGCGCTCAAGAAATGCACATGAATGCCCAGGTCGCGCAGCGCCTGCGGCACCGAATCGCCCGTGCCCATGACGTAGCCAATGCGCAACCCGCGGGCCGTCTTCACGTCCACGCCGGTGGTGCGGTACAGCGCGGGGCGGTAATAGTTGTAGGGGCGGAGGCCGGGGTAGCCGGTGGTGACGAAGCCCTGGCGGTATTCCCGGCCGCCGTAGCTGGCCACGGCGTGCAGCACATAGCTCCGCTCGGACAATCCGCTCGGGGTTACGGAGAACTGCACCGTTTGCTCGTCGCCGGTGTGGCCGATGGCGAAGGGCGCCGCCGCCGGCGCGGCGCGCCAGCCGGCGGGCAGGTCCAGGCGGACCGTGCCGCGCGCCGGGCCCTGCGCCTCGCTGCGGATGGCCACCGTCAGCGGGAATTGCTTCTGCCCCAGCGGCACGATGCCGGCGTGGGGATGGATGATCACCGAGATGGCCGGCGTCACCGCCAACGGATGCAGCACCGTCCCCCGGCCATCCTCCCGCTGGACCACCTGCACCACTTCGGCCATGCGCGCGGTGGCACCGTCGTAGCGGGTTTCCACCCACGCCGCCAGCGGATACGGCGCGAAGGGCAGATCGCGGTATTGCGGCTGGCGCAGGTCGTAATACGCCTGCTCGGTATTGGGACGGTAAAAATAGGGCTCGGTCGGCGCCGCGTCGCGCGACACGCCAACGGAGAATGCCTGATCGGCGGCGCGGCCCGCGGCCAGCGCGGTCACCGGCGTCCCGTCCGCCGCCAGCGCCCAATGCTCGCCCCGCGGTCCCGCCAGCCAAACATGAACGCCGCCCAGCGCCTGCGTGCCCTGATCGGCGACATGCACGGCGACGTGGAAATGCTGGCCCGGAATGGCGAACGGAAATGTCGGGCTCACGTTGATGAAGCCGAAAAAGCCCCGCCGCAGCCGCGCCGGCGCCACCCGCGCCTGCATGGTGACGCCCAGCGCCATCAGCAGCGCATCATTGAACTGGGCGCGCTTGATGCGCAGCTCATAGAGGACGTTGTATTTGGGCAGGGACGCCAGGCCGCTGGCGCGGGTCTGGGCGATTAGGGCCTTGGTTTGGCGCAGGCCGTCGGCCAGCAGCGGTGCGATCGCCTCCGGCCGGCCGGGCCGGTACTGCCGCATGGCGATGGCCACCAACCGGCTGAGGCGCACCAGCGCGGGGCGCAGAAACGGCGCCTGCCCGCGCGGCGCCAAATCGGCGATGCCGGGCAGCGTGACGTTGATGCCCTGAAAAAAGCTGCTCTCATGCGCCGGCGCGGGCACGCGCGAGGCGTAGCGGTGATAGCGGGAGTTGACGGGCCCCGGCAGCACGATGAAGCCGCCGCCGTTTTGCGTCTTTTGCAGGCCCCAGCCGGTGCGGGCCAGCTGGACGTAGGACTCGCCCAGCCAGGGATCGTACTGGCCTTCGGGGATGGACAGCGTGGCCGAAGGCTTGCCCTGAATCCAGCGGCCGGTGATGTAGTTGCGAAAACGCGCGGGCCGCCAGTGGCGGGTGGCGTAGTCAAACATGCGGCCATGGACGATGCGGGCGAAGGGGACCCGAGCGTACATCTTCAGCGGCGTCCAGGGACGGAGCCCGGCGCGGATCTGATTGGGGAACATCTTGGGATTGCCGGCGTCCTTGAAGGCCAGCTGCGCCATTTCCCCGGAAACCTGGTGGTTGCCATGGCCGTCGCTAGCGGCGCCGACAAACGGCGAGGTGATGACCAGCGGCCGATCCATGCGCACCACGCGCACCACGTCGCTGAGCACGCGCTGGAAGCCCCATTGCTTCAGCGACCCGGCCTTGTGCTTGGAGAAGCCGAAGTCAATGACGCGGCTGAAATATTGCTGCACGCCGTAGTAGCGGTCCGCCGCCAGCAGCTCCTCGGTGCGCACCAGGCCCAGGCGGTCCAGGAAATCATTGGACATGGCGTTCTGCCCGCCTTCGCCGCGGTTCAGCGTCAGCAGCGCCACGCGCGCGCCCAGCTTGCGGCTTTCATAGGCCAGCATGCCGCCGTCTTCGTCATCGGGGTGGGCGTCAATGTGGATCAGGCTGGCGCGGGTGTCCAGCTTCAGCAGCATCTGCCACAATCCCGCCGCCCCGGTTTGAAAGGGCAGCGGCTGGGCATTGGCGGTGGGGGCGATGCGCACCCGCTTGGGGGAGGGCGTGGCGGCGGCGGCCAGCAGCGCGGCGAGAACGATGAAGCCGGCGGCGGCCGCGACCGCCGGCGCAAAGGCGCGCCGCGGGCGGCGCGAGGCAGGGAACTGCCGCGAACGAAGTTGAACCATAAGGCTGTATTGTCCTCTGCCCAGGCGGGGCGCGGCAACTCATTGCCGGGCGCAGGTCCCAGCCCCGCCGCCGGCGGGGCGTCCCGATTTGCAAGGCGCGGACGCCGCCCGCCGCCGTGAGGCGCCGCGCCGGTGGCGCCCGTGCTCGCGGTTGGGCGGCGCCGGTCGGGCCGGGCCGCCGCGGGGGCGGCAAGCAGGTTTTTCCTCCGGCCGCCGTGGCGCCCGCTGGAATAACCTTTTAGTTAATGACAAGGGAGCTAGCTACAAAAAATGGGCTGGTGAATTTTTCTGTTGACTAATGCGGGTGTTGCGGTACTACTCTGACCAGCGGGGACTGATTTTAGTATGAAGTCGCTGTCTGGTCCTGCTCGTTACGTGCTGTTGCCCGTCGCCGCCGCCCTAGCCGTCGGGCTCTTCGCCTCCCGTCCCCACGCCGCCCCGGCGGCGCCGCAAAACGGCCCCCCCGCCGCATAGCCCAATCCCTGCCGTTTGATCCGTTGGCCTTGCCCAAGCCCAAGCCGCGGGCGGCTGCGATTCGGGCGGTGATGGCGGATGGCGCGAAGATGGCCGGTGCGGCGAGCCCCGGCGCCGCCATGGGCGCGATGGCAACCTGCTCGCTGTTCTGCGGGCTATGGCGAACCGATGGCGGCTTTGTCTCGACCATCCACATCAAAAACTCCCTTATTACCGCGCCACTCATGGTGACCCCGTCGCTGTTTACGCCGGACGGCAGCCAGCTCACCCTGCCGGCAGTAATCCTCCCTGCCGGCGGCGAGGCCGATGTCAATATCAACCGCGCCCTGAACGCCATTCTTCCGCCGGGGGCAGCGCCTGCGCATGGCAGCGCCGAGCTGAGCTACACGTGGAGCTCGCCCGGCCACGTCGTCGCCAGCATGCAGATGCTGGATGCCGGCCGCAGCCTGATCTTCACCGACGCGTTCCAGCCGCCCCAGGTCGTCCAGCCGGTGGGTGTTGGCGCGCCGATCCCCGATCCGGGACCGGCGCCGCACCGCATCGAAATGCTGTGGTGGCGGCATGACCCCGGAGTCCATGGACTGCTGTCGCTGGCCAACACCTCCGGCCAGGACCTGGACGTGAGCTATCAAATCACCGGCTCCTCGGGGGCGCCGCTGCCGGCCAAGAGCGTTGCGCTCGGCCCGCACCAGTCGCAACTGCTCGACCTGTCCGGCCAGATCGCCCAGATCCGCGGCTATCTCGCTTCCTCCGGCGGCATCACCATCAACTACCGGGGCATCATGGGCCAGTTGCTGGTCGCCGGGCTACTGGAGAACAACGCCGAAGGCTACTCCGACCACATGCCCTATGGCTTTCACGATCGCGGCGGCGCCGCCGCAAGCTACCGCTACGCCGCCCCCGGTTTGCTGGTCGGCATGCCCGATCCCGCGCTGGGCTTCCGTCCCAGCCTCCGCTTCCAGCCCTACCTGGTCCTGCGCAACGCCGGCGCCGCGCCGCTCGATGTCCATGTCACCCTGTGCTGGCAGCCGGAGGGCAGCCAGGACGGGACCGCTTCCGCGCCCGCCGACAGCAGCGACCGGTACGCCCTGCCGCCGCTGCGCTTTGCCCCCGGCGGCAGCGCACAGGTCGACATGCAGGGCATTCTCAGCGCGGCGGGCCTCGCCGGCTTCGACGGCTCGGTCAACGTAATGGTCTCCTTCACCGGGCACGAGGGCGACCTTATTGTTGCCGCCGGCAGCGTGGACCTCAGCGGCAGCTTCGTCTTTGCCGTGCTGCCGGAACCGGTCCAGCGCAGCTTCGGCAAACGCGAATCCTATTGGGCCACCGGTGGCGGCTATGACACCATGATCACCTTGTGGAACACCGGCGCAACCGCAGAGGACATCCTGGTCCGCCTGCGCTACGCGGACGGCAGCGGCCGGTACACCCTGCCGGTGCATTTGGCTCCGATGGCCTCGGAGACGATTGATCTTTGGCAGCTGATCGCTTCCGGGCGCGCGGACCACAAAGGCCGGCAATTCCAAATGACAGAGCAATCCGGCAGCATGAGCTTCGAGAGCGCCGACAGCCACACCACCTGGCTGCATCTCAACGCCGAGGTCGCCGTCTACAACCCCGCCAACGGCACCTGCGGCTGTTATTGCGACCCCTGCTGCACCTACGACAACTTCGGCCTCAGCCCGGCCACGCTGCTGCTGGACGTGAACGGCAAGCTCAGCATTCAGCCCTTCGGCTGCTACTGCAACGGCCAACAGGACGTGCTGATCGCCACCATTACCGTCACTAACACGCAGGTCACAGTGTATTCCGGGGGCGAATTGGTCGGCGTTGGTCCGGGCGAAACCACCATCAACGTCGAATTCGACCCGATTACCCTGGGCGGCGTCAACTGCTACGGCGCCTACGACACGTCCAGTTGCTACTCCGCTCCGGTCACCCTCAGCCCGCCGCCGCCGGCCACGGTGACGCCCAGCGTATCCGTGGCCTGTAGCGCCGCCACACTGGTTATGGGCACAGGGACAGGGGCGTTCGACACCTCCGGCACGTGTACGGCCTCGGTTGACCCCAGCGGCGGCAGCTACGCCTGGAGTGCCAACAAGGGCACCGTGGGCCTGTCGGGGAGCGGCGCGACGATCACCTACAGCGCCGCCGCCGAAAGCAGCGCCGTTGGCGACACGACGATCACGCTCGACTACACCACCGCGGGCGAGAGCGCGTCGGTTCCCGTTAGCGGGATCACCGTCCGCGACCCGACGAGCCTGCTGGTGCTCAGCGACACCGGTACCGAGCAGACGTTCAACTGCTCAGCTGCGGGCCTGGGCGACTACAGCTGCGGCGCGCAGCGGCAGATCGTGTACCAGGTGGCAGACGGGCTCGGCGCCGTCGAGGTCGGCGGAATTCCGGTGCAGGAGGCGTTCACGGCTGGCGTCGATGGCTGCGCCGGGGTTCCCGCGACGCCGCGCGCCACCAGTGGTGTGACCCAGGCGAACGGGGAGTTCCCAACCGCCGACACCCTGGCCCTGTGCTCGAGCTCCTGCTCCACTGGAGCATGCCCACCGCCGGGCTCCTGCCAGGAGACGGTTGGCCAAACCTGGTACGCCAACGGCCTCGCGGTGCGCAATAATGCCGTCGCATACGGCTGCGCCAAAATCACGGTGAACGGACAATGAGGACGGACCTCACGCGGGCGTTGGCCCTGTTCATCTTGTGGTCCGCGCCGCTGGCCCGCTCGCCGGCCGCCGCTGACCGGGTACTGCCCCCGCCATGCCCTCCCAATGACGGCGCCTGCGTCGCGGCGCGACTAAGGGAGCCGCTCCGCTGGAGCGCGCGCCACCTGCCGTTGGACCGCGCGGTCCGGCACGTCGCCCGCCGGTCCGGAATTCCGGTGTCCATGCTGCTGGAGCAGCCGCTGCCGGTGGTGCAGGTCCCGCAGGCGGAACTCGCGCCGGCGGCGCTGCTCGGGCGCTTTGCCGGCGCGGCGCCAGGGTACGCCTGGGACGCGGCGGGCGGGGTGGTCCGGTTCTATGCCGCGCAGTTGTCCCGCAGCCCGCAGAACCCGCTCAACTGGAAGTTGGCGACCTACTCAGTCCGCCCCAACCCGGGGGACAATCTTCTTTGGCTCGGCCAGGCGCTGTGGAACATCAACCCGGGCGAGAAGCCGACTGCGCCCATCGAAGGCTTTTTGCCGCAGCTCCCGGGGCGGCCGCTGGCGCCCGCCACGATGCATGGAGCGACCGCGGGCGCGATATTGCGCATGGTGCTCTCCCACAACCCCAGCTTCACCTCCCAGATGACGTTTCCCCACGCGCCGCCGTTCAGCCGAGCCGACATCGAGGCGGCCCTCTCCAGCTGGCAGTGGATCCCGTTCACGCAATCGCCGATTTACAACCTTCATCCAATCTGCGCTCCGTCCCCATGTCCCGCACCCCGGTAGGGTCAGCGCTCCGGCCGCCGACCAGCCCTCCGCCGCCGGCGACGGTGACGCCCAGCGTATCCGTGGCCTGTAGCGCCGCCACATTGGTTATGGGCACAGGGACAGGGGCGTTCGACACCTCCGGCACGTGTACGGCCTCGGTTGACCCCAGCGGCGGCAGCCACGCCTGGAGTGCCAACAAGGGCACCGTGGGCCTGTCGGGGAGCGGCGCGACGATCACCTACAGCGCCGCCGCCGAAAGCAGCGCCGTTGGCGACACGACGATCACGCTCGACTACACCACCGCGGGCGAGAGCGCTTCGGTTCCCGTCAGCGGGATCACCGTCCGCGACCCGACGAGCCTGGGCGTGGTGGGCGACACAGGGACGCAGATGACCTTCCCGTGCAGCGCTGCGGACGGGGGCTATCCCTGCGGCGCCGAACGACAAATCGAGTATCAGTTGCGCGACGCCCTCGGGGCGATTGGCATCGCCCGCATCCCGATCGCGGAGGGCTTTGTCCCGGGATCGGACAGCTGCGGCACGCAAACAGGCATGCCCGTCGCCACGCAAACGGCCACCGACTCCAACGGCGACTTCGCCAGCGCGGACACGCTGGCGCTCTGCTCCACGGCCTGCTCCACGGGGAGCTGCCCGCCCGCCGGTTCGTGCGCCCTCAGCGTTACGCAGACCATATCCGCGAACGGCGTCGGCGTCCGTACCAACGCGCTCGGCTACGCTTGCGCGCAGATTACCGTGAACGGGCAATGATGCGAGCCTGCGCACCGCTGCTTGCCGCCGCACTGCTGGTTCCCCGCGCCGCGCGGGGCACGCCTCCGTCCCTACCGTGCGGCCCCGCCGGCCTGAAGCGTGCCGTCGCTCTCCGCCTCCGGCGCCCGCTCACGTGGTCGGCGCGCACTTTACGGCTGGATTCGGCCATTTTGGACATCGCCCACCGAGCGGGGATCCCCGTATCTATCGTCTCGGTCGCACCGGTCCCGCAGGCCAAAATCCCCGCCGGCAGGCTCACGCCCGCCGCCCTTCTCGGGGAGCTGGCGGCCGCCGCCCCGGGATACTCCTGGCGCCGGCGCGGCGGAGTCGCGTGGTTTACCTACGGCCCGCTCCGGCGGCGGCGGCAGAATTTTCTAAATTGGCGCCTGCCGCGTGTCCGTCTGGCGGGGCCGGTTGGGTTGTTCCTGCCGCAATTGACCGAGCTCACCGCGGCCTCACCATCCCTACCGGGCGCCATGGTCATCGCCGGCCCGACACTGCCCGGCCTCGGCTGTCAGCTTCCGCGCCGCACTCTTGAGCACGTCATGGTCCGCAGGGTGTTGTCACTCGCAATGCGCAGTGCCCCGCAATTCTCCTCCGTGGTCGTGTTCCCGAGGCTCCCGAGAACCCGGGGCGACGCCATGGGCGGCCTGGCGAGCTGGCGGTGGATCCCGCTGGCGCAGGCCCCGGCCCCGCCGATCCCGGGGGTCTCTGCGAGCAGCCACCCAGGTGGCGGCACGTGAGGCCTGAGCCCATCAGGCTGGGCGGAGTTGGCTGCTACGGTTACGACGATTCCTCGAGCCGCTACTCCGCTCCGGTCACCCTCAGCCCGCCGCCGCCGGCGACGGTGACGCTCTGCGGCGACCCGCCCAGCCCGCAGAGCGGCAACCGGGGCGCGCTGGTTCAGGAATACATTACCTACAACGTGGAGCAGAACGGCGTGCCCTTCGTCCCCAACTGTTCGGACTTCACCAACAACGCCTCGACGGCGAATTTCAGCGTCGCCGAGCTGACGGTCAGCGAAGATTACACCTGCGCCATTTTGCGGTCCTCGCTTCTCGCGGGCATTGAGGCGACGCGGGCGGACAACGGAGGCACCCCCTGACCGCAATGAGCGGCTACCGCAACCCCGCGCACAACGCGGCGATCGGCGGCACGGCGGATCGCCAGCACATGTTCGGCACCGCCATAGATTTTGCGACCTTTGGCGACCAGGCCATGTGGAACGCTCCACGCTGACGCCTGGGACGCCGGAGCTTGCGCGGAGCCGGAGAACGAGTCAAGCCTCAACCACCTTCATGCCGACTGGCGCTCCGGCGGCTGCCCAGCGAAATGGGGCCCGAATGGCGGCGGGTCGGGTTCTGACGGCGGGGGGACATATGATCGCAGCCGCTCTTCTCGGCGCGGCGTTGGCGTTACAGTCGCCGCCCAGCGCTGCGATTACCGCCGCTCAGCACAGGATCCTGGCGATGGTGGCGTCGCGGAACCTGGCGACGCGAGCCAAGGGCCAGCGCGAACTCGTCCGCGACAAGCGGATGCTCCGAAACCCCGCAGTGGGCCGGGCGCTGGCGCGCGTCCTTGCCGGAGATAACCGCATTTTCCGGGCCAACTTTTCCTGCGGCCGGGAGACGCCAGAGGGCCTCGCCGAGCTGGGCGCCGAGCTTTCCGACGTCGTGCAGAAGGCTTTCGGCTTTCGCGATCCGTTTATCCTGCGCGCCTTGATCTTCGGTGCTCACGACCCACGGCGCGCGTTTGCGTTCGACGTTTCCGCCGAGGGCGCCAGGGCCCTGCCTGCGGTACGGAGGCTACTAGCGGACCCGCTGGATCCCTGGCGGGCCCAGGCGATCGGCGTGCTGGCGTTCATGCTTCAGCGTCAGGCGGAGGGAAAAATCCGGCATCCCCTTACGGCGGCTCAGGAGAAATGGGCGCTAGGCCAGCTGCGCGCGGCGGCGCGGGGCCGCTCCATCTCCGTCCGCTTCACCGCGGTATGGGCCCTCGGCCTGGTGGGCACGCCGGCGGACATTGCTGTGCTCCGCCGCGTTGCCGGTTCCGACCCCACCTGCCATCCCCACCGCAGCTACGACATTTGCAGCCAAGCCCAGCGGGCGATCGCCGCCATCGAAAAACGCGCCGCCCGTCATCGGATAGGCAATAGGCGCGGGCCCACAAATCGCCCCCGCACGCGTCCGCCCATGTGCCGGCGGTGACGCCCCTCAGGGTCGCGCGAAGGCCCGACGCGCACGGCCGCTGCGGGCGCGGCGGGCGGCGCGGAAACCGCACGGCGCAGCCGAATCTCAAGGCGCGGGCGAGCGATACCCCGGGCCGCGCAGCACGCGGCCCGGCAGGGCGCCGGTCATTTTTCCCTGCGCGATGACCGGCACGCCGTTCACCAGCACCCATTCCATGCCTTGGGCGAAATGCTGGGGATGGTTGTAGGTGGCGCGGTCGCGGATGGTGGTTGGATTGAAGACGACCAGGTCCGCCCACATGCCGCGCTTGATGACGCCGCGATCGCTGAATCGCATTTGCGCCGCCGGCAGGGCGGTCATCTTGCGGATGGCGTCGGCCAAGGTCAGCAGGTGATCCTGCCGGACATATTTCCGCAGGATGCGGGGGAAGGTGCCGTAGGCGCGCGGATGCGGGTGCGCGGTGGGGGAAGGCGAAGTGCCGGTGGCGTCGGTGCAGATGGAGACCCAGGGCTGGCGCAGGGCCAGTTCGACATCCGGCTCGCTCATGCCGAACACGGCGACGGAGGTTTGCGCGTCATCCTTGATCAGGAAATCGAAGAGCGCGTCCATCGCGTCCTCATGCCAGGCGGCGGCCACTTGCGAGAGGCGCTCGCCTTCAAAACGCCGCAGCGCCGGATTGTGCACGCCGACGATCTCCACGGCTTGGGGCCCCGGTATTTCCTGCCAATCGTTGTTGCCCCAACTGGCGGGGTTCAGCAAGTCGGCGCGAATGCGGGCGCGCGTCGCCGGGTTGCGGAGATTGCGCACCAGCGCCGCCGCGCCGCCGATGTGCGCCCAGGGCGGAATGAAGGAAGACAGGCCGTTGGACCAGGCGGTGTAGGCGTAGGTGCTGGCGAAGATGTCCACGCCGGCGGCGCGGGCGGCGTCAATTTGGGCGACGAGTTGCGGCATTTTGCCCCAGTTGGCGTGCCCGGCCTCCTTGATGTGGAAAATCTCGACGGGAATATGCGCCTCCCGGCCGATGCGGATGGCTTCGGCCACCGCCTGCGGCTCCTTGGCGCCTTCGCTGCGCAGGTGGGTGGCGTAGATGCCGCCGTATTCGGAGGCGGCGCGGGCCAGCGCGATCAGCTCCGGCGTTTTGGCGAATGGGGCTGGGGGATATTGCAGTGCGGTGGAAAGCCCGACCGCGCCGTCGCGCATGGCCTGGCGCACCAGCGCCTGCATGCGCCGCAGCTGCGCCGCCGTCGGCTGCACGTCGCCATCGCCGAGAACCATTTCCCGCACCGTGGCCGCGCCGACAAAGCTGGCCAAGTTGACGCCGATGCGGCGGCGCTGGATCTGGGCGAAGTACTGGGCAAACGTCGTCCAGCCGGGTCCGGCGGCGCCGCGGCCGTGGGCGCCGGGCCAGCGCGGCGCCACCGACGTGCCCTCGCCGGTGACCACGGTCGTGATGCCCTGGTAGATTTTTGACACCAGTCGGGAATGGCGGAGGATGCTGCGGCCCGATTGGTCGAGCATGTCAATGAAGCCCGGCGCGACCGCCAGGCCGCGGGCGCCAATAGTCTTCCGCCGCGGCGCGCCGCGCAGATCGCCGATGGCGGCGATGCGGCCGTCACGGATGCCGATGTCGCCGGAGTACCACGGCGAGCCGGTGCCGTCATAGATGTGGCCGCCGGTGATCACGATGTCGAACGGATGGCGGGGCGGCCGCGGCGCGGCGAAGGCGCCCGCAGCCAGCAGGATGGCGGTGATCCAACCGGCAGTGAGCCGATGATGGCGCATTGGGCCTCTCCTGGCGACGGGGCGATTATAGCCTGCGGGGCGGCTGGCGGGCGGGGGTTATGCTCAAGGGATTCGCCCGCGGTCCTGTTCGCGCCGATGGAACGTCCCGCCAATCCGGTTCCTGTGAATGCTCCGGCGGAGCCCGCCGCCCGCCCCCATTTGGAGCGCGGCATGGGCCTGGGCGGCGCGGTGGCGCTGAACATGCTCGACATGATCGGCGTCGGGCCGTTCATTACCATCCCGCTGATCGTCGCCGCCATGGGCGGTCCGCAGGCCATGCTGGGCTGGATCCTGGGCGCGCTGTTGGCCCTTTGCGACGGGCTGGTCAGCGCTGAACTCGGCGCCTCCATGCCGCGCGCCGGCGGTCCTTATGAATACCTGAAGCAAATCTATGGGGCCTCGGGCTTGGGCCGGCTGGTCTCGTTTTTGTTCATCTGGCAGCTCAGCTTTAGCGCCCCGCTTTCCATCGCCACCGGCTGCATTGGCTTGGCCGACTACGCCAGCTATCTTTTCCCGCCGCTGCGCCGCGTCTGGTTCCAGCACACCTTCGCCCTGCCTCTGCCGCTGGGCGGCGCCATTCACGCGCATCTGGCGGTGACGGCCGGCACGCTGGCGGCGATCGGCGTCTGCGGCCTGGCGATGCTGCTGCTGTATCGCAACATCAGCGGCGTCGGGCGGGTGACGCAGTTCCTGTGCGGCGGCGTGCTGCTGACCGTGGCCTGGATCGTCTTCGCCGGCGTCACCCACTTCGACGCCCATCGCGCCTTCAGCTTTCCCCCCGGCGCCTTCCGCTTCTCCAGCGGTTTCTTTCTCGGCCTGGGCGGCGCGCTGCTGATCTCGATCTACGACTACTGGGGCTACTACAACATCTGTTATTTGGGCGGCGAGGTGCGCGACCCGGAGCGCAACATTCCCCGCGCGGTCATTTATTCCATTCTGGCGGTGGCGGCCATCTACATCGTCATGAACATCAGCCTGCTGGGCGTGGTGCCGTGGCGGGAGATGCTGTCGGGCGGCCGGGCCAGCGCCCAGCTGTCGGTGGTTTCGGTGATGATGCAGCGCATCTACGGCTCCTGGGCCGCGGACGCCGTGACGCTGCTGATCATCTGGACCGCCTTCGGCTCCATTTTTTCCCTGTTGCTCGGCTACTCCCGCGTGCCCTACGCCGCTGCCCTGGATGGCAATTTCTTCAAGAGCTTCCAGCGCCTGCATCCCCGCCATAAATTCCCCCATGTTTCCCTGGTGGCGATGGGCCTGACGGCGATGGCGTTTTGCTTCTTCCAGTTGGCGCAGGTCATCGCCGCGCTGGTGGTCATTCGCGTGCTGCTCCAGTTTTCGCTGCAACAGTTCGGGCTGCTGTGGCTGCGCTGGAAGCATCCGGAAACGCCGCGGCCATTCCGCATGTGGCTGTATCCGATCCCCGTCGTCGTGGCCATCGTCGGGTTCCTCTACGTCGTGGTTTCCCGCCACGCCTTCGGCCAGCAGCTGTTTCTCGCCATCGCCATCGCCGCCGCCGGCGTGGTGCTGTATTTGTGGCGGGCGGCGCGGCGGCGGGAATGGCCATTCGCCGCGCCCGCCGCCGCGGACCGCGCCTGAAGCCGCCGACCGCCGCCCGTTATAATTGAAGGTTTGGGGTGGGGGCGAATTTCCGGCTATGGATGGCGAAGCCATTCGCGTACGCGGCGCGCGGCAGCACAACCTGAAGGGCATTGACTGCGATATCCCCCTCAACCGCCTGACCGTGGTCACCGGCGTCTCCGGCTCGGGCAAAAGCAGCCTGGCCTTCGACACGCTCTACGCCGAGGGCCAGCGCCGCTACGTCGAATCGCTTTCCGCTTACGCCCGGCAGTTTTTGGAGCGGATGGAGAAGCCGGCGGTGGACGCCATCGAGGGCATCACGCCGGCCGTGGCCATCCGGCAGAAAAACGCCACGCGCAACCCCCGCTCCACGGTGGCGACGGCAACGGAAATCTACGACTACCTGCGCCTGCTGTTTGCCCGTGCGGGAGAAACCATCTGCCCCGACTGCGGCATCCCCGCCAAACCGGACACGGTGGATGAAGTCGCCGCCACGCTGCTGGCGGAGGACAGCGGCCGCCGCGCCTACGTGCTGTTCCCGCTGCCGCCGGCCGCGCCGCCGGCGGCGGACGGTTCCCGGCGCAAACGCAAGAAGGTGGCGGCGCCCGCCGCGGCCATCCCGACCGAGGCCCTGGCCGACCTGCGGCGGCGCGGTTTTCCGCGGCTCTATCAGCCGGCGGCGGAGGGCGGCGACGGCGGCAACCACGGGGGCGGCGACGGCGGCAAGATGGTTGAGTTCGCCGCGCCGGAATCGCTGCTGGAGCTGGATTTTTCCCGTCCGGTCTTCGCCGTCGCCGACCGCCTGGTGGTGGATACGGCGGAGCGGGGGCGATTGGTGGAGGCGATCGAGACCGCCTACCGCGAAAGTGGTGAAGCGCGTTTCGAGTTTCCTGCCGCCGACGGACGTCCCGGCGGCTTCCGCCGCTTCAGCGCCGGCTTTGAATGCCGCAACTGCGGCCGCAAGTTCGCCACGCCGGAGCCGCGGCTGTTTTCCTTCAACAATCCCTTCGGCGCCTGTCCCCGCTGCCAAGGCTTCGGCAATATCTTGGATCTCGACTGGAATCGCATCATCCCCAACCCGGGCCGCAGCTTGGCCGAGGGGGCGATTGAGCCCTGGACCAAGCCGCGCTATCGCGCCTGGGGCCAGGAGATGCGCCGTCACGCCGCGGCGGCGGGCGTTCCTCTAGACACGCCCTGGGGCGAATTGACGGCGGTGCAGCGGCGCCTGGTGCAGGAAGGCGGCGGCGACTTCGCCGGCGTGCGCGGTTTCTTCGCCTTGCTGGAGCGGAAAAAATACAAGCTCCACGTCCGCGTCTTCCTCAGCCGATACCGCACCACCGCCGTCTGCCCCGCCTGCCACGGCGCGCGGCTGCGGCCGGAGGCGCTGCAAGTGCAGTTGCGCGGACCCGCCGCGCCGGGCGCCGCCGTGCCCGGCCGCACCGCCTGGCGGCGGATTGACCAGGTCTGCGCCCTCACCGCCGCCGAGGCGCAATCCTGGATCGGCGGCTTGGAGCTGTCGCCGGAGGCGGCGGCCATCGCCGCCCCGGTGCGGTCCGAGATCGCGCGGCGGCTGGATTTTCTGCTGAAAGTCGGGCTGGATTATCTGACCCTGGACCGCCTGGCGGCCACGCTCTCCGGCGGCGAATCGCAGCGCATCCAGTTGGCCTCTGGTCTCGGCTCCGGCTTGGTCGGCTCGCTCTATGTGCTGGATGAACCTTCAATTGGCCTGCACAGCCGCGACACCCACCGCCTGATCGGCATCCTCAACGATCTGCGCGATCTGGGCAATACCCTCCTGGTCGTCGAGCATGACGCCCAGGTGATGCGGGCGGCGGATCATATTTTGGACCTGGGCCCGGCGGCGGGCGAGGGCGGCGGCCGGCTGGTGGCGGCGGGCACGCCGTTTCAAATCGCCGCCGACCCTGCATCCCGCACCGGGCGCTTCCTGAGCGGCACGGAAGCCGTCACCATTCCCGCCCAGCGGCGTCCGCCGGGCAAGCATCGCATCGAGATCCGCGGCGCCCGCGCCCGCAACCTGAAAGGCTTCGACGCCACCCTTCCCCTCGGCCTGTTGGTGGCCATTACCGGCGTCTCCGGCTCCGGCAAGAGCACGCTGGTGCATGAGGTGCTGTATCGCGGTTGGGAAGTGGCGCAGCGCAATGGCGTCCCCGCGGGCGCCGACGCCATCACCGGCTTGGATTGGGTGCGGGAAATGGTGCTGGTGGATCAAAGCCCCATCGGCCGCACGCCGCGCTCCAACCCGGTCACCTATTTGAAGGCCTTTGACGGCATCCGCGCCCTGCTGGCGGAAACTCCATTGGCCCGCCGCCATGGCTTTGGCCCGGGCAGCTTTTCCTTCAATGTCGCGGGCGGCCGCTGCGACGCCTGCGAAGGGCAGGGAACCGTGGCGGTGGAAATGCAATTCTTGGCCGACGTCGAGCTGCCCTGCGAGGAATGCGACGGCCGGCGCTTCAAGCCGGAGGTTTTGGAGGTCACCTGGCGGGACAAGAATGTCCATCAGATTCTGCAACTGACGGTGCAGGAAGCGCAGCGGTTTTTCGCCGGCCATGCCAAGATCACCCGCCCCTTGGACTTGCTGGAGCGCGTCGGCTTGGGTTACCTGCGCCTGGGCCAATCCGCGACCACGCTCTCCGGCGGCGAGGCGCAGCGGGTCAAGCTGGCGGCACATCTGGCGCGGCCGGAGTCGGCGCGCGGCGTGCTGTTCCTCCTCGATGAGCCCACCACCGGCCTGCACTTCGCCGATATCGAGGTCTTGCTGGACACGCTGCGGCAACTGCTGCAAGCCGGCGGCAGCGTGATCGTCATCGAGCACAACTTGGACGTAATCCAGGCGGCGGATTGGATCTTGGACCTGGGGCCGGAAGGCGGCGAACAGGGCGGGCGGCTGCTGGCGGTGGGTCCGCCGGAAGCCATCGCGGCCGATGCCAACTCGCTCACCGGCCGGTATCTGCGCGCACATTTGGCCTACCACGCCGCACCCGTGGCGCGGGGCAAGCGAACGGCGCGAAAATAGGGGCGATGGTGGGTTGCTGGCTGTTGGCGGCAATGCTGGCGCTGGTCCCTGCGATGGGCCGGCCGCGGCGCCCTGGAAACATGGGCGCTAGCGCGCAGGCGGGTCACGCCGGCGCGGGCGCGCAACGGCCCAGCGCGCAAGCGCGCGGCCAGGGACTGAAGCGTGGCGCGCATCCTCACGGATTGGCGCAGGCCCAAGCGGCCCTGGGCCGAAACGATTTTGCCGCCGCCGTGCAAACGCTGCGGCGCTTCCTGGCCGGCCATCCGCCTGCGCCCGCGCCGGCGCGGGCGCAGGCGCAGTTGTTTCTCGGCTATGCCGAAGCCGCGCTGGGGCATCCCCATCGGGCCGTCGCCGCCTATCATGCGGGCCTGAAGGCCGCGCCCAAGCATTTCGCCGCGCAACTCAACCTCGGTCTGCTCCTGCTGCAACTGCATCAGCCCAAGTCGGCGCTGGCCCCGCTGCGCGCGGCGGCGGCCTTGCAGCCCAAGAACGCCAAGCCCTGGTTCGAACTCGGCCGCGCGCGGCAGGCGCTGGGACAAAGCGCCGCCGCCATCGCCGCCTATCGCCAATCCGCCGCCTTGGATCCCGGTTCCGGCGCCGCCGCCTACAATGCCGGCGTGCTGTTGTTGCAGGCGGATGACAATGCCGCGGCGGCGCGGGAACTGGCCGCGGCCGCGAGCCAACAGCCCAAAAACCCGCCGGTGCAGCTCGCCCTGGCCGACGCCTATGCCCGCGCCCGGCAATGGCCGCGGGCGGAAACCGCCCTCCGCGCCTACCTCGTCCTGCGGCCCGACGATGCCGTCGCGCAGCGCCGGCTGGCGGCGATGCTGGTGCGCCAGCACCATTCCGCCGCCGCGCGGCGGCAGCTCGCCGCCGAGCTTCAGCGCAATCCCGGTGACGATACCGCCCGGCAAGAGCTGGCGGAACTGCAAATGGAAGCCCATCGTTACGCCGCCGCGGCGGACAACTTTGCCCAATTGGCCCACGCCCGGCCCGCCTCGCCGCGGCGGCAATACCAATGGGGCCATGCCCTGCTGCTCGCCGGCCAGGAAGCGCAGGCGGCGCCGCCTTTGGGAGCGGCCGTGCGCTTGGCGCCCAAGATGGCCCCGGCCTGGCGGGATCTGGGCTTCGCCGAGTACCGCACAAAGCAATATCCGGCGGCGCTGGATGCGCTGAACCGCTATGCCGCGCTGGCCGGCGCCAGCGGGCCGGTGCAGTTCCTGCGGGCGATTTGTTGGGATCACTTGCACCATTACCATCGCGCCATCCAGCAATACGAGGCGTTTCTGGCCGCCGATCACGGGCGGCATTACAACGAGGACTTCAAGGCGCGGCATCGTCTGATCACGCTGCGCCTCATCGTCCAGGGGCATTGAGGAGGGAGCGGTGAAGGCTCGGCGCATCCACCGTGGGGGAAGCAAGGAGACGCAGCGGGGCTCGCTCCGCCGGCATCGCAGACAGGCGGAGATGAGGACCGCGATCCTGCTGAGCGTTCTGCTTTTGGCGCTGCCCCTTTGGGCCCACCCCAGCTATGCGCAGCTCCAAGCCAAGGCGGCCAAGGCGCATGGCCACAAACGCGCCGAGTTGCTGGCCCAGTTGGCCAAAATGGACTTCGCGCGCGCGCGCCGCAGTTTTGAGGCCAGCCAATCCTTGCCCGGCCATCGCAATCTGAAGCGGCTGGCGCGGCATGGCGCGGAAAGCATGCAGCTGCTGCGCGCCGAGGCTGGGCGCGGCAAGCGCGACGGCATGCGCCATGTGGAAATTCGCTTTCAGCGCATCAGCTATGGGCTTAGAGCCCTGTGGCAAGAGGCCAGCTTTTCCGATCAGCCCGCCATCGCCGCGGTGCAGCGCCGTTACGCCCGCTGGCGCCGGATGTTGCTGGAGTGGCTGTTCGCGCGCAAAAAGAATGGCCACCTCATCCTCGCGCCAAACTTTGGATACCCGCATGGCGGGAACTCGAATCGGAGACAATAGTCGCATGCGATGGAGCGCGATTCTGGTCCTGATGGCGGCCGTGGGCCTCGGGGCCGCGCCGGCGTTGCGCGCGCAGCTGCCCGGCCGCGATCCTTTGACCCGCGGCGAGGCCAACGCCATGCGCAGCGCCGCCGGCAACCCCGGCAAGCGAGTGAAACTGCTGCTGAAGTTCGCCGGCGAGCGCCTCAGCCGGCTGCAATCGCTCCAAGCCTCCCATCTGCCCGGCCGCCGCGGCACGATGCACCTGATGCTGCGGCAATATCGCGAGATCCTGAACGAACTGGACGATAACTTTGATACCTGGATGTCGGGCCGGCGCACCTCCGAGATGAGCGGGCCGCCGAAGCTGAAAAAGCCGCTGCACCAGGCCATCAAGGCGGAGCGGGGCTTTTTGACCACGCTAGCCGCCGTGCGCAAGCATTCCACCCCGGCCGACCTCCGTACCTACCGGTTCGCCCTCAGCGACGCCCAGGACGCCACCCGCAGCCACATCAAGGACGCCCAGGACGATTGGGCGAAGATTCAGCACCGCCAGGCGGAACAAAAGGCGGCGAAAAAGAAGCACAAGCATTTCCCCTTCTTCGCCGCGCTGGCGCCGTCGCCGCGGCGGATGCCCCGCCATGCGTGATCTGGAAGCCACCTTTTTGGCGGTGTTCCGGGAGCTGAAGCCGCGCACGCCGCCGCCGCCTATTCAGATCGAGTTCTATCCCTTCACCCGCATGAACAGCACCATCCGCCGCCGCGACGGCGTGTTGAAGGTGCGCCTCAGCGATCTGCTGGAGGCGGCGCCCGAGCCGGTCATCGAGGCGCTGGCCCAGATCCTGCTGCGCAAGCTCTACGGCCGGCCCGTGCCGGCATTGTTTCCCTCCCGCTATCGCCGCTTCGCCGGGCGCAAGGAGATCGCCGCCAAGGCCCAACTGGTCGGCCAAATCCGCGGCCGCAAACGGCTCCAGCCGCCCGCCGGCCGGCACCATGACTTAGAGGCCATTTTCGAGGATCTGAACCAGCGGTTTTTTTATGGCCTGATGGCGCGGCCGAATTTGGGCTGGGCGCCGCGGGCGGCGCGCCGCCATTTGGGCCACTACGACCCGGCGCACAACGCCATCCTCATCAGCCGCGTCTTCGATTCTCCCCGCGTGCCCCGCATTGCCCTCGAGTACGTCCTCTATCACGAGATGCTGCACTTGAAGTACCCCATCAAAATGAAGGGCAGCCGCCGCTGCGTGCATTCGCCGGAGTTCCAGGCCGAGGAGCGGCGCTTCCCCCAGTGGCAGGCCGCCGAAGCGATGCTGAAGGCGCTCTGACGCCGGCGGCGGCCCGGATGCCGGGCTGCCGCGAGCTGCTCTCCGAGGACCTGACCCACGGGCGGCGGATTGAGGGCGCTGTGATTCGCAATCCATTCCGCCGAAGGGGCCCGGCGGCGCCGGACTGGAACTTGCAGCCTCCTTGCGCCATGATGGAGGCACACGGGCCAGCGGGCCCAAGGGGGTCTGCAATGCGGCATCTCTCATCTCTTTTGCGCCAACGCGGAGGCGCGCCAAGTGCAGTCTCGTCGCCCGCCGCTGACCAGCGGCGTCCGCCGGCCGCGGCGCCCTGGAGCGGGCGTCTGCGCCGCGCCGGGGGTGGCCGGGTCTTGATGGCGCTGCTTGCCCTTGGCTTGGTCGCCGCGGTGGCGCTGCCGGCGGCCGCCCAGCAGCCCAACCCCAACGGGCCGATCATCATTCCCAAAAAGGCCCCCACCGCGCCGCAGCCTCCTCCCCCGCCTCCGCCGAAAACCAAGGCGACGAACCCGGAGTACAACTTCAAGGTCAATGTCCCGGAAGTGGCGCTGCCGGTCACGGTGGAAACCGACGGCGGCGCCTTCATCGGCCATCTGCACAAGAACAATTTCCGCGTTTTGGAAAACGGCGTGCCGCAGCAGATTGACAAAGTGAGCTATACCAGCGACGCGCCGATCACCGTCGTCATGCTGGTCGAGTTTCGCAGCCAGTGGTGGCCGTTCATCTACCGCATCCTGGAGGCCAGCTACAGTTTCGCCCAGCAGCTCCAGAAACAGGACTGGATGGCGCTGGTCACCTATGACCTGCGTCCGCACATCGTCGTGGACTTCACGCACAATCGCGAGGCGCTCTACTCCGGACTCAACCAGCAGCAAATTCCCGGCTTCAGCGAAGCCGATCTCTACGATTCCCTGGCCTTCGTCATTCATCGCATGAACGGCATCAAAGGGCGAAAAGTCATCGTCTTGATCACCGATGGGCTGAACACGTTCAGCCATTTGAACTTCGATCAAGTCACGAAGATCGTCGCCGATGCCCATAACGTCTCCATCTTTCCGGTCAGCATCGCCTGGCCCTTGCGGCAATACCTCCAGGAAAACGGCATGATGGGCACCATGCAGGACATGAATTACATCGTGGGCGACAATCAGCTCCGCTATTGGGCCAAGCTCACCGGCGGCCGCTTCTATGAGCCCCGCTTCGAAGGCGCGTTTCCCGATGTATTCCAGGACATTTCGGCGGCGGTGCGGAACGAATACGTCGTGTACTACCGCTCCACGGACCGCAAGCTGGACGGCAGCTTCCGCAAGGTCAAGGTGTCCGTGGTGGCGCCCAATGGCAAGCCGCTCAAGGTGGTCAACGAGAAGGGCAAGGTGCTGAAGTACAAAGTCATCGCCAAGAACGGTTACTACGCTCCCCACGCGGTGCAATAGGCCGATCCGCCGCTCGCGGCGGTCGGCCATCGCTATCGGTGTCCGCGTACCGATGTTCGCGACCGGACAGCGGCGTCCCAAAAGCGAACGCTGCCGCCATCCCCCGCTGCGCTTAACTCCTTGATTTTCCAGCGCCCGCTTTTGGGCGGCGGCGTGCATGCATTCTGGCTATGGCCCGCCTCGCCAATTCCGCCGCGGATCTCATCCCGGCGCAGCTCCCAGCCGCCGCCTCAATCGCGAAAAGGGTCGTGGATGCGCAGCCCCCGGAAGCGGCGGAAGTCGCGGTCGGCGGTGACCAGTTCGGAGACGCCATGTTCGATGCACAGCGCGGCGATGTGGGCATCGTGCAACAAGCTCCCGGTGGCGCCGGAATCGTGCAGCACCTGCTCCAGAACGGCGGCGTGCCGCTGCGTCTCAGAGAGGAGACGAACACCCGGGCTTTGGATCAAGCCCTTGGCGTTTGCCCAGGCCAAATCGGGCGGCATCGGCGGGCTGATCGCCCGTCCCGTAATCGTTCGCAGGAACTCATAAATACAGGGCCAGGGCAGGGCCCACGGCTCCGGTCGTTCCGCGAGGCCGGTCATGAGCTCTCGCGCCGGGAGATGGAACGGGCTAGCGCGGTCGGCGGCGTAGACCAGGATATTCGTGTCCAGGGCTACCATGGCCTACCGGCGTCCGTCGAAGATGTCGAACAATACCTCACGATTGGCGAGATCCTCCCACGTCAGGCCGGACGCCAGCTCGCCGTGCCAACTCGTCCACTTCAATTTATATTTCGAGGCCGGGGCGGGCGCCAGGCCCTGGCGCAGCGCTTCGTTGGCCACGCTTTGGAAGCTGCGGCCCTGCTCCGCAGCGCGCCGCTTCAATTGCCGGAACAGGATGTCTTCAATCATCAATGTGGTGCGTGGCATGCATAAAAGTGTATCACTGGGAGCATAAAAATGACCGTGCGGCATGAATTGCGGCAGGCGGCGCGTGCGCTGCGCCGCGCCCCTGCCTTCACCTTCATCTCCGTCGCCACGCTGGCGCTGGCGATCGGCGGCTGCGTGGCGATTTTCACCGTGGTGAACGCCGTCTTGCTCGCCCCGCTGCCCTACCGCCAGCCAGGGCGGCTGGTCGTCATCCATGAAGACGCCGCCATGGCGGCCAAACTGCAAGAGCCCTGGATCCCCGACAATCCCGAACAGTTCCATGCCTGGCGGCAGCGGGCGCGAGCCTTCTCCGGCATGGCCATCGCCCAGGGCGGCCGCATGGACTTAACTCAGGCCGGGCAGCCGCCGGCTCAGCTCAAGGCCGGCCGCGTCTCGGCCAACTTCCTGCCGCTGCTCGGCGCGCGGCTGGAACTGGGCCGCAACTTTCGTCCCTCCGAGGACGCGCCCAACGGTCCGCCGGTGGTCATCTTGACCCATCGCTTGTGGGCGGCGCGGTTTCATTCCGATTCCGCGATCGTTGGCAAAATCGTCACGCTGAACAATCAACCGCACACGGTCGTTGGCGTCTTGGCGTCCGGCTTCCGTTGGCCCTTCCGCGGCGGATTCATCACCGGCCGCCCGGGCCTGCTGGCGCCCATCGGCATCGCCTACCACGGTCCGTCGGCGGATTCCCTCGCCGGCGATTACAACTATCAGGTCATCGCGCGGTTGCGCCCGGGAATGACCGCTGCGCAGGCGACCGCGCAGCTGGATGCCATCGAAAACCAGCTCACCCACCGCTACGCGCCTTCCGCCCAAATCTGGACCATCCTGACGCCGGTGCAAACGGCGCTGGCGGGTTCGGCGCGGCAGGGCTTGTGGCTTTTGCTGGCGGCGGTGCTGGCGGTTCTGCTGATCGGCTGCGTCAATTTGGCGAATCTGGCCTTGGCTCGGGCCACCGGGCGAACACGGGAAATGGGCGTACGCGCCGCGCTCGGCGCCGGCCGGGCGGGCTTGATGCGCTCCCAGTTTGCAGAAAGCTTCCTGCTGGCGCTGGCCGGCGGCGCGGCTGGCCTTTTGCTTGCCTGGTGGGGTGAGGCGGCTTTGCTGGCCTGGATCCCCGCCGGTTGGACGCCGGCGCATGGCGTGCCTTGGGATTGGCGCGTCGCCGGTTTCGCCGCCGCCGTCACCATGGTCAGCGCCATTCTCTTCGGCGTGGCTCCTGCCTGGCGCGCCGGCCGCGCTGATCCGCAACTGGCGCTGGCCAGTGGCGGCCGGTCGCTCTCCGAAAGCCGTCCCGCGCGGCGCTGGCGGGAGGCGTTGGTGGCCGCCGAGGTGGCGCTGGGCGCCGTGCTGCTTATCGCCGCCGGGCTGTTTCTGCGCAGCTTGTGGACCTTGACCGGCCGGCCATCCGGCATCCGCATCAGGCATGTCTTGACCGTGCAGTTGGTGTTGCCCGGCTCGAGCTATTACCAGAAGAACGCGGCGATTCTCCGTTTCGATGGCCAAGTCTTGGCCAATTTGCGCGCCGTGCCCGGCGTGGCCCACGCGGCGCTGATATCCTCCCTGCCCTTGGCCGGCGACGCCTGGTTCGACGGCATCCAAATCCCCGGTCGGCATCTGCCCGCCGAACAACAACCTCTGGCGCAGGTGCGTTTCGTCAGCCCCGGCGTATTCTCTACGCTGGGCATCCACATTCTCCGCGGCCGCGGCTTCGCCGCCGCCGATCAGCAGGCCGCGCCCAATGAGGCGGTGATTTCCCGTCATATGGCCCGCGCGATATGGCCTGGGCAATCTCCCATCGGGAAAACATTCAGTGACGGCAGCGCCCAGTTGCGCGTCGTCGGCATCGCCGCCGATGTGCTGGAGCGGCCGACCGAGCGCCCAGCGAACGTCGTCTACCAGCCCTACTGGACGTTTCCTTGGGTGGAAACCGTGGTGGCGGTTCGCTCCCGCCTGGCGCCGGCCACCTTAGCGCCGGAGATCCAGCTCGCCGTTTGGAAGGTGGATCCCACCGTGCCGGTGCAGAACTTCAAGACCATGGATCACGTGGCCGCGGCGGCGCTGGGCCCGCAGCGATTTGAAGCCAGCCTGTTGGCGTTGTTCGCGGCGGCGGCGCTGTTGCTCGCCGGCCTCGGCGTCTATGGCGTGGTCGCGTACTCGGTGGGCCGCCGTACCCAGGAGATCGGCATTCGCTCCGCGTTGGGCGCGCGGCCGGGCGCCTTGGCCGGTGAGGTCATCCGCCAGGCCATCGCGCCGGTCGTCGTCGGCTTGGTGATCGGCGTGGCGGCGGCGCTGGCGGCCGGCCGGCTGGTGGCCAGCCTGCTGTACGCCGTCACCCCGTCAGATCCGGCAACTATCGCCGTCGTTGCCGCCGCGTTGCTGGCGGCGGGCGCGTTGGCGGCGTGGCTGCCCGCCCGCCGCGCCGCGCGCACCGACCCCGCCGCCGCGTTGCGTGAGAGCTAACCTGGGAGCCGCGTCCCGCCGCGTTCCACCTCCGCCGGCGGCGCTATGGTGTTGAGGGTGATGGAAGGTA
This sequence comes from Acidobacteriota bacterium, assembly GCA_027315185.1. Lineage (GTDB taxonomy): Bacteria > Acidobacteriota > Terriglobia > Terriglobales > SCQP01 > JAKAUF01. The sequence goes on along the minus strand of DAHUYO010000002.1, from coordinate 46,609 downwards.
CGCCATGAGTCTTGACATCTGCTCCGCTCTGCGCCAGTTGCGGCGTTCGCCCGGATTCGCCGCCGTCGTCATTCTGACCTTTGCGCTCGGCATCGGCGCCAACACCGCCATCTTCAGCGCCGTGCGCGCGGTGCTGCTGGCGCCCTTGCCCTTCGCCCAGCCACGGCAATTGATCGCCATCGGCCCGGCTACCTATTCCTATCCCGACTACCTCAGCCTGCGCCAGCGGGCGAAAACCCTCACCGGCATCGCCGCTTATGTCGGCGACGACGTCGCCCTCACGGGCCGCGGCCAGCCGCGCGAGGTCAATGACATGATCACCGCAGGCGGCATCTTTCATGTGCTCGGCGTGCGGCCGGCGCTGGGCCGCGGCTTTCGCCGCGGCGACGACCAGCCCGGCGCGGCCGCCGGCGCCAACGCCGCGATCCTGAGCCACCGGCTTTGGGTGCAAAACTTCGGCGGCGAGCCAACGGCGTTGGGCCGGCGCATCGTGCTCAATGGCCAGAATTACGCCGTCGTTGGCGTCATGCCCGCCGGCTTCCACTTTCCCCTCGGCCAGCGTCAGAACGTATGGACCACCGTGGCGCCGCTGCAAGTGGGAAAAACCCCGCCTACCCAGCAGCGCAGCCTGCGGTTGTTCCATCTGATCGGCCGCCGCCGCGCCGGCGTGTCATTGCCGCGGGTGCAAGCGCAGCTGGCGGGCATTGCCGACCAACTGGCGCGGCAATATCCCGTCGCCGATGCGCACTTGAAAATCCGCGGGCAGTCGGAGCAGCGGGCCATCGCCGGCCCGGCGCGGCGCGCGCTGTGGCTGTTGTTTGCCGCCGTGGGATTGGTGCTGCTGATCGCCTGCGTCAACGTTTCCAATTTGCTGCTCGCGCGCGGCGCCGGCCGCCGCCAGGAATTGGCGGTGCGGGCGGCCTTGGGCGCCGGGCAAGGCCATTTGGCGCGGCAGCTGTTGGCCGAAAGCGCCGTGCTGGGCGTGCTTGGCGGCGTCGCCGGGTTGGCCTTGGCCTGGCTGGCGATGCCCGCCTTGTTGCGCTTGGCGCCGCACGACGTGCCCCGCTTGGCGCAGGCTGGTTTGAGTTGGCCGGTGCTGCTGTTCGCGCTTGGCGTCGGCCTTGCCGCCGGGCTGCTCTTTGGTTGGCTGCCCGCCGCCGGTTTAGCCCGCCCCGATCTGCGCCTGTCGCTGGAGGCGGGCGGCCGGGGTAGCAGCTACAGCCGTTCCCAGCGCCGCTGGCGCGGAGTCCTGGTCGCCGCCGAGTTTGCCCTGACCTTGGCCTTGCTGATCCCCGCCGGCCTGCTGCTCCGCAGCTTGGCCAGCCTGCAAGCGGTCAATCCCGGTTTCCAGGCCCGCCATTTGCTGACCGCCGCGGTCAGCCTGCCCACCGCGCGCTATTCGCCGCGGCGGATGAACCGCTTTTACAATCGCCTGGCCGCCGGTTTGGAAGCGCAGCCCGGCGTCGTCGCGGCCGGCTCCGGCCATTCCGCGCCGTTTACCGGTAATCCTCCCTATGCGGTAACCATCAACTGGCCGCTCCATCCGCAGCCCGCCGCCCAGCGGCCCGCGGTCCCGTTCAACGTCGTCACGCTGGATTATGTCCGCGCCCTTGGCGCTCCGCTGCTGCGCGGCCGCGGCTTCCAAGTTACGGACAACGCCAAATCGCAAGAGGTGATCCTGGTCAACCGCGCCTTCGTCCGGCGCTATCTGGCCGGCCAGAGTCCCGTGGGCCGGCGCTTGGATGTCCGCTTTGGTTCGGGAAAACTCCAAACTCGGATCGTGGGCGAGGTCGGTGACATCCGCCGCGATTCCTTCCGCCGTCCCGTCGCGCCGATGATCTATTTCACCGAGCGCCAGTTTTTCGTCTTCGGCGATCAAACGGTGGTCGTTCGCACCGCGGGTCCGGCCCGGGCGGCGGTGGGCCCGCTGCGGGCCGCCGTGGCGCGGCTGGATCCGCAGCTCCCCGTCTTCTCCGTCCAACCCATGTCGGCGTTGGTGGCCGGCGCCTTCGCGCGGCTGCGCTTCGCCACCTGGCTGCTCGGTTTGTTCGCCGCGCTGGCGCTGCTGTTGGCGGCGGTCGGCCTTTACGCCACCATGGCGCAGATCGCCGCCAGCCGCCGCCGCGAGGCCGGCATCCGCCTGGCTCTCGGCGCGCAACGCGGCCAGGTTCTCCGCTTGGTGGCCGGCCAGGGCATGGTATTGGCGCTGGCCGGCGCTGCCGCCGGATTGCTGGCCGCTTGGTGGGGCACGGCTTGGCTGGGAACGCTGCTCTACGGCGTCTCCGCCGGAGATCCCATGGTGTTCGCCGTCGCGCTCGCCACGCTCTTGCTCGTCGCGTTGGCCGCCTGCTACCTGCCCGCCCGCCACGCCGCGCATTCCGAGCCAGCCGCCGTTTTGCGCGAGCCTTAGCCGCCTGTTCGCGAGCGGCTCCGCCCGCATCGGTCCGCCGCGTGACCGGCGGTGTGCGCATCCGTCCTTGCCAAAGCCTAGCGTCGTGCGCCGGCGTGCAATGCGGCATTTCGCGCCGGTGGCGCGCGCGCCCGCGGGTTAGGCTGGGAATGCAGGTTGGGTGCAAGGCAATACCATGCGGACATTTCGCGTGATGCTCATGTTTCTGGCGGTGGCTCCCATGGCCTGGGCCGCGGCGCCCGCTCCGCGACCGGAAAAGGGCCGGCGCGCCCATGGCCACCGCCACTCCCGGGGGTCGCGCTGTTTGCGCCGGGGGCAAAGTCGGCGCGAAAAGGCCGCGACATTGGCTGCGCGCCTACGGCGCTCGGAAGAGGGCCGCGGTTCGCCTACGCCGGCGCGGCGGCGCGGCCCCCGCGGCGCGCGGGCGGGGGCTGGAGCGAAGGGATCTCCCAGCCTGCGTGCCCAGCGGGACGCCCCGCCGCCTGGGCTGGGGCCCGCGCCAGGCAATCATGCGCGCGGCAAACGAGCCCGGCGGACCTTGAGGGATCGCATCTGGTATGCGGCGCAATGGAACGTCGTCACCCAGCACAATCCGGCCTTTTTTGCCGCCTATTCTGGACCGAACAGCTTCAAGAATATTGCCGAAACCGCCGCCTCCACAGTGGAGACCGTCTTCGCCGGAGTGCGCCTGACCCGCGGACTGGAGTTTCTGTATGACGAGGAGAGTTCCGCCGGCTCCGGCCTCAGCGGCACCGTGGGGCTGGCGGGCTTCCCGAACCTGGATGCGGTTCGCGCCGGCGGTGTGGCGCTGTCGCCCGCTCCCTACGCGGCCCGCGGCATGCTGCATTGGAACATCGGCTTGGGCGGCGGGCGCATCGCCAATACCCCGAACTACCTGGAGTTGGCCCATCACCTGGACCGCCGGCGCTTGGAACTGTACTTCGGGAAGATGTCGCTGGCGGATTTCTTCGACCGCAACGCCTACGCCAACTCCGATCACAATCAGTTTTTGAACTGGACCGCCGACAATGACGGCGCCTGGGATTACGCCGCCAACACCCGCGGCTACACCTATGGCGCGTATGGCGAGTTCGATGATGGTCCCTGGACGCTGCGCTTCGCCGAAGCGCTGATGACCAAACTACCCAACCAGGAGTTCCTTAGCCTTGACCTGGGCGTCTTTCGCGCCGAAAATGCCGAGGTGGACTGGGCCTATGCCCCGGCCTCGAACGGCAAGATGCGCCTGTTGTTTTTTGATGATCATGCCCGCATGGGCAGCTTCGCCAATGCCTTGGCCGCTTGGCGCGCCGGCCGCACCCCGGTCCCCAACGTCAACGCGGTGGCGATTCCCGCCTCCGAGTACGGTTTCGCCTGGAATTGGCAGCAGGCGGTGGGCCCGGATCTTGGCTTGTTCGCCCGCGCAGGCTGGAACAATGGCGCGCAGGAAAGCTACAGCTATACCGAGGTGAACAATACCGTGGAGGCGGGCGCGCAGGTCGCGGGCCGGCTGTGGCGGCGCCGGCGGGACCACGCGGGCGTCGCGTTCATCAGCAACGGCATCTCTTCCGCCCATCAGGCCTATTTGGCCGCGGGCGGGCTCGGCTTCCAGTTGGGCGATGGCGCCCTTACCTATGGCCGGGAGCGCATCGAGGAGCTGTATTACAACCTGCACGTGTGGCGCGGCATCTCGCTGGCGCCGGACGTGCAGTTCTTCATCAACCCCGGCTACAACCGTGCCCGCGGCCCGCTCCAGGTCTACGGCCTCCGCTTTCACCTCCACCTCTAAGCGTCGGCCACCCCGCGGCCGCGCCGACGGCATTGCGCCTGGGCCAGGGCGGCGCGAAAAAGTCGCGGCTCGCACACGGCTGCGCGGAGGGCGTGGTACGGGCTTTAGTCCGTGTGCGGCGGGTTCTAGCCCGCGGGCGTCTACCGGGCCAGCGTCCGCCGCAACGGAACTCGCGGACCGCCATCCCGACTGTCGCATTTCCCGCCGCCCGGAGGGCGACGGCCCCGCCGATGGCGGGACGCCATCAGAGCATTCGTGCGCACGCAGGGCAGAAGCCCCACCCCACGCACCGCGGCGCGCATGGTGGGCTATGCCTCTGGCTTGCGTGCGGTCGCGCTCGGCGCGGCCGGTCCGGGGTCCGTGCCAGGCAACGCCCGCGGCGCGGTGTCCCTCAATCCTGGACCCCGGCCCTTAAACCCCGTATCCTCCACACATGTCCCGCTCCGGTCTGTGCGCAACCGCGATTGTTCTCCTCGTCACCATCGCCGTCACCATCGCCGCGGCCCGGCCCCCGCAACCCCGGCCCGGGACGGCGGATGCGCCACCGCGCCCCGGCAGCTTCACCTTGCGGCAGGCGATGGACTTCGCCTTCCCCTCGGAGTTGACCGCCGCGCGGCGCGGCGCCCGGGTTGCATGGGTCTTCGATATTCGTGGCGTGCGCAACGTTTGGGTGGCCGACGGGCCGCGCTTCCATCCACGCCAACTCACGCATTACACCGCCGATGACGGCGGCGTCATTCGCAGTCTGCGTTTGACCCCCAATGGCCGCACGGCGGTCTTTTCCCTCGGCAGCTCCACCAACGCCCAAGGCCAGGTCGCCGATCCCGCCAGCCTGGTGACGCGCCCGCATCAAGATGTTTGGGCGGTCCAGCTCGATGGTCCGCTCGCCGGACAGCCGCGCGAGTTGGGTGAAATGCAATGCCCAGGCGAGGGTTGCGAGGATATCGAGCTCTCGCCCAACGGGCAATGGGCGGCGTGGGCGGCGCGAAGCGAGATCTGGATCGCGCCGGTCAGCGGCGCCCAGCCGGCGCGCGCGCTCTGCTATGTCCGCGGCCACAATACGGATCCCCGCTGGTCCCCGGACGGCAAGGCCATCGCCTTCGCCAGCCAGCGCGGCGATCACGGCTTCATCGCCGTCTATCATTTTGGCCGCCCGCGCCTGACGTATTTAGCGCCCAGCGTGGATCGGGACTCGCTGCCGCGCTGGTCGCCGGATGGCCGCCAGATCGCCTTTGTCCGCCAGCCGGGCCTGATGCTGCATGCCCCCATCCTGCATTGGCGCCCGCGGCCCTATCAGATCTGGATCGCCAACGCCGCGACCGGCCGGGGGCGCAAAATTTTTTCCAGTGGCGGCCGTCCCGAGGACACCTATCCCGGCTGGCAGTTCATGCCCAAGGATTTCCTCTTCACCCGCCTGGGCATCGTCATGCCGTCCTGGCGCGACGGCCACATGCATCTTTACCTGCTCAATCCCGGCGGCGGCGCCCTGCGCAAGCTGACGCCCGGTGATTTCGATGTCAAGGACGTCACGCTCAGCGCCGACGGCCGCGCCTTGTTCTATTCCTCCAACCAAAATGACGTGGACCGCCGCCACATCTGGGAGGTTTCGCTGGCCGGCGGTCCGCAGCAGGCCATCACCACCGGCAAGACCATCGAATGGACGCCGGTGCAAACCGGCGACGGCCGCTATCTGCTCTGCCTCGGCTCCAGCGCGACCGTCCCGGCCATGCCCTTCGTTATCGGCCACGGCCAGCGGCGCATGCTGGCCGCCTGGCTCATCAAGAATTACCCGTCGGCGAAGATGGTCACTCCCAAACAAGTCCTCTTCCGCAGCCCCGACGGTTTGTTCACCTTGCACGCCCAGCTCTTCGTGCCCCGCGGCCGGCGCGGCCGGCTTCCCGCGGTGGTCTTCGTGCATGGCGGCTCCATGCGCCAAATGATGCTCGGCTTCAACCCCATGGGCTATTACCACAATGCCTACGCCGAGAACGAATATCTGGTGAACCAAGGCTTCGTGGTGCTGTCGGTCAATTACCGCACCGGCATCATGTACGGCTTCCATTTCCGTTATCCCGCGCACGCCGGCCCGCGCGGCGCCAGCGAATATCAGGACGTATGGGCGGCGGGACGGTATTTGCGGAATCTTCCCTACGTCAATTCCCATCACATCGGCCTCTGGGGTGGTTCCTATGGAGGCTTCCTCACCGCCATGGGCTTGGCCAAGAATTCCAGCCTCTTTGCCGCCGGCGTGGACATGCATGGCGTCCACGTGTGGCGGATCCACGATCCCACAGCCTCCGATCTCGCCGCGGCCAAGAAGCTGGCCTGGAAGTCCTCCCCCGACGCCTACATCTCCACCTGGAAGTCGCCGGTCTTGCTCATCCAGGGGGATGACGACCGCAACGTCTGCTTCTGCCAGACCGTGGATCTGGTGCAGCGCCTGCGTGCGGCCCATGTGCCCTTCCAGCAGTTGGTCTTTCCGGATGAGGTGCATGTCTTCCTGCGCTGGCATACCTGGATGCGCGCCTACCGCGCCACCACGCGGTTTTTGGAGAAGCATCTAATGCCGGACGGCCCTCCGGCCCCGCGCTAAAGGCCCGCGGCCGCGGCTTGCACGGCGAAGAAAAAGCGAAGATAATGCCCCCATGGGCGGGCCAGTGAGGGCGGCGACGCAGCGGGCGGCGGAAGCCGCGGCGGAGGCGACTCCGGCCCGGTCCGCCATGGGGCGTTCGTCTAGCGGGCCGTCTAGCGCGCTTTTATGGCCGGAACCGGCGCCGGGACTTGCGCCGGGGCTGGGGCCGGGGCTTGGGCCTGGGTTTGGGCGGGAACGCGGGCCCAAGCCGGCAGCGGCGGGCGCCGCGGCGGTCCTAACCCAGCGCCCGGCGGGGAATGCCGGCGCCGCCTTGGCCGCCGCCGCCGAGGCGCTCGCGCCGCACCGCGGCGTGGAGTTTTTTGCCATCGAAACGCGCGGCATCCTCACCCGCTGCCGCTCCCGCCGCGTGCCGTTTCAATGGACCATCAACCCCTATCGCGGCTGCGAATTCGGCTGCCAGTATTGCTACGCGCGCTACGCGCATGAGTTTTTGGAGCTGCGCCGGCCGGCGGACTTCGAACGCAAGATCTTCGCCAAGCACCAGGCCGCCGAGCACCTGCGGCGGGAACTGCGCAAGGTGCGGTTGGGGGAAAGCATCGCCATCGGCACCGCCACCGATCCGTATCAGCCGGCGGAGCGGCAGTTCGGCGTGACCCGCTCCTTATGGGAAGTCTTCGCCGGGGCCCGGGATCTGCGTTTGGGATTGGTGACCAAAAGCGCGCTGGTGGTCCGCGACATTGACCTGCTGGCGCGGGTGGCCGCCGCCAACCGCCTGGTCATTCGCCTCACCATCACCACCGCGGATTGCGTCCTGGCCCGGCGGCTGGAGCCGCGCGCGCCGCGCCCCGATCTGCGTCTGCACGCGCTGCGCCGCCTGCGCGCCGCCGGGCTGGTCGCCGGCGTGATGTGCGCGCCGGTGCTGCCCGGCATCACCGACTCCGAGGAAAACCTGGCGCCGTTGATGGCCGCCGCCCAAGATGCCGGCGCGGCGTTTTTCTCCGCCGGCGGGCTGTTCCTGCAACCCGCCGCCGCGGCGCAGTTCCTGCCATTTTTAGAACAGCGGTTTCCCCGCCTGTCCGCCGCCTACCGCCGCCAGTTCGCGGCCTCGCCGTATCTGCCCGCCGCCTATCGCCAACAGCTGTCCGCGCGCGTGGCCAAGCTGGCGGCGCGCATCGGCCTGCCGCTGCATCCACCACCCGAAGCCGAAACGCCGCCGGCCGCCGCCCAGCTTCGGCTGTGGGCCTAGGCTGGACGGCGCGCGGTCCGCGGCGCGTAAGCGGGACGCCCCGCCTGCGGCGGGGCTAGGTCCCGCGCCCATCGGTGGACTAGGCCAGCATTTCCACCAGGGCCTGGTAGCTGGTGCGCGCGGCGGCGACCGAATCGCCCCACTGCGCCGCGTTATCCTGCTCCACGCAAAAATGCAGCATGCCGGCGGTTTTCCACTGCTCGAAGATGGGGTGATAGCTCACGTCTCCCTGTCCCACCGGAACGATCTTCCGTCCCGACGCCATCATGCGCTGCCATTCGCTCATGATCGGTTGCGGAAACAGATAGTTCAGGTCCATCACGTCCTTCACATGCCACAGCACGAAGCGGCCGGGATGGGCGCGGAACAGATCCAGCGCGCTGACGCCCGCCACCGACGACCAGCCGATGTCCAGCTGCATCACCACCAGTTCCGGGTCGGTCTCCGCCAGCAGAATGTCGTACGGGCAGCGCGTAGTGCCGGGGAAATATTCGAACTCGATGGCGTGGTTGTGGATCAGGATCTGAATGCCGAATTTCTTGGCGATCCGGCCGCAGCGGTTGTAGGTCTCCGCGTCCCGCTTGGTGGACTCCGGCGTCGCGGCTGGGAAGTGGAACGGTTTCCGCGGCGCGTGGTGGCCGCCGTGATGGGCCGGATGCGGCGGCGGAAAGTGAAAGCCCGGCGGCAGCGGCCGCGTCGGAAAGATCCAGGTATACCGGTGCCCGATGATCTGGTAGCCTTCCAGCCGCTTCTCCAGCCCCGGCCCCGGCGGCGTGATGGCATGGGTGCTGGGCGCAACCAGCCCGTAGCGGTCCAGCAGCGCGCGGTATTGTTTCGGACTCAGCCCGCCGTAATCAATCGGTTCCACTTCCTTGTAGCCGATCGCCGCGACCGCGGCCATGGTCTTTTCCTGGTCCTTGGCCATCAGATCCCGCACCGTGTACAGCTCCAGGCCCATATGGGCCTTCCAGCCGCCCGCGGGAGCGGGCACCGGCGCCTCCGCCTTGCGCGGCGGGAAGAATTGCGGCGGCGCGTCTCCGGCGGCGCGCGGCTCGTCGGCGGCATTGGGGCGGGGTCCGCCGGCCCACGCCTTGGGTTGGGTCATCAGCGGCAGCCCGATGGCGGCCAGTTTGCCGAAGTCTCGGCGCGAATAGTCTGACATTGGTTCTCCTGTGTCTTGCCGACCCGTCACCCATCACTCCCGGGCGAGTTGGGCTGTTTGGCGTGAGTGGGGTTAGTGTAGCGCCGCTGGTTTGTCTCCGCGGCCGGCGCGCCGGCGGCGGGGCTGGGGCCCGCGCCAAGCAGTGGGCCCGTGCTCCCGCCCCCGTGGAACCGCGCTCCGCGCCGCGCCAAGAGCCAAGCCGGGCAGCGCCTCACGCCAGGCGCAAGCCGCGCAGCGCCCGCGCCGATAAATGCCGGGAACCTTTTGCTTGGCCGCCGGCAATCAACCGTGAAGAGCGAGCGAAACGATGGTGGCCGGCGCTGGGTGGGGAACGTCCTTCCACGCCGGCCGCCATCGTTGGGTCTCCGCAACCCGGCCATGCGTTCCGCAAGCACGCAGTTCCATGCGCGCCGCTGCCCCGGTCGGCGGCGGCGAACGCGAATTGCCCACTCCCGCGAAATCGTACCCAGACGCACCGGCCGCGTTGCGGACCTCCATTGTAGGGCGTAACCCCGTCGCTCCACCGGGCGTGAAAGGAAATATGAATAAGCACATTGCAGTTCTTGCGGCGGCGGGCCTGATGGCGCTGGCGCCGCTGGCGTGGGCGCAAGGGCCGGGCGGGCCCGAAGGCGGGCCGGCCCGGCAAGTCGCGGTTCGCATCCGCGACGCCGGCTGCGGCGGCCCGGGGCGCACCGTCATCATCCGGCGCATGGCGTGGCGCGGCGGGATGCAGCGTGAGCTCGGCTGGGGTCGCCGCGGAGGCATGGCCATGCGCGGCGGCATGGGCGCCGGCATGCACGCCGGTATGATGGGCCCGATGGGCCGCATGGGCATGATGGCCCATTGGTCCATGCTGCGGCAGCGCCTGGGCTTGACCGCGGAGCAGGCGCAGAAGCTCAGTGACGCCTTCTTCACTTGGCGGAAGACCCGCATCATGGACCGCGCCAATCAGCAGGTGCGCCGCCTCGAAGTCGCCCGCCTGATGATGGCGGCGCAGCCGGATGAGGCCGCCATTGACCATCAGTTGGCCCGCATCGAACAGCAGCGCCTGGCGTCGGCGCAGGCCGGCGTGCATTTCCGCCTGACCATTCGGCGCATCCTGACCCCGGAACAATGGCGCCGCCTGCAAGCCATGCATGGGCGCATGATGATGCGGATGGGCCATGGCGGGGGCGGTATGTGGGGCGGCCGCATGCCGCCGCAGAAGCCCATGCCGCAAAAGCCCATGATGTAGCGGCAGCAGCAGTAGCGTCGGCGCGGCCCAGGCGACGTGCGGGCGTGGGCTGGGACGCGGCTGGGCCGAGAGCATGGAACGGGCCTCGGCCTCTGTGCGCCGGGCTTATCGCGGGGGCCGCGCCTATCAATGGCCCGCGGGCGCGTACAGCGGGCAAGCACCCGCAAGGCGCGGGGCCCGCGCGGGTCGCAATGCAGCCCCAGCCCGTGGGAACGCCGCCGACCCGCGCCCTGCGATGCCGCGCCGCATCACTTTGGATAGCGGGCGACGACCGCGCCCATGGCGCTGAGAAACTCCAGCTCCGCCTTGCCCGCCGGAGTCACGAACATCTTGATGCGAGGCCGGCCCTGCGCGTCGGCCAGCATCACCATCGCGGTGTTGCGGCGGTTGTAGCCGACAAGGTACCGCCGCGCCGTGCCGCGCAGATAGGCCTGTCCGGCCGGGCTGCGCAAAACCGCACGGCGGGCGGCCGGGGTTTTAGCGGCGGCAAGGCGCTGAAACAGACGGAGGTACCGCGGCCGGTTGAAGTCGGCGCGGTTCCAGCCGGTGATGTAGGAAAAGAAGCGGCCATGGTCGTCGCCGTCGTCCACTTGCAGCAGTTGGTCGGTGTTCACGGTGTCGAATGACAAGACGTTGGTGCTGCTGGCGGCGCCGGCGCCTCTCTGGCCGCCGTCGCGTCCGCCGCGCTGGCCGGTCCACAGCAGGCCGCCCTGTTCGTTGCCCAGGCGATTGTAGAAGATGATCTCGTTGCCGCCGCCGCCGCTGCGCGGAAATCGCTGCCCATTGATGACGCTCGGCATCGGCTGGTCGTGGTTCGTTAGCACCATCGCCAGGCGGCCGCGCTGATCCCGGAGGATCAGGCGATGCACGGTGAGCGTGTTGAAGGTTGCGTCGCGCGCGGCATGCACCGCCTCGGCGGCGACCAGCAGCGCGGCGGCCGCGATCACGGTGGCGGCGGTGGCAAAAATACGCAGGCGGCGGATCTGCCGCGGCAGGGAAACGTCGGACATGGGTTCTCCTTGCAGGCCCGCGGCGAGCGCTCCTGCCGCCGGCACCGTTAGCGTAGCTGAGCCGCTGGCGGTTCGCCAGAGGCGCCTCGCGCGGTGACCTCGGCCAGCCGCCGCGCGCCCATTCGCGGCGGGGCTGGAGCCGGCGCCTAGCAACGCGAAAACCCAGACTCCTCGCCGCCGGCTGCTACTGCGCCGTCCAGCCCCCGTCAATCAGGATGTCGGCGCCGGTGATAAATCCGGCCGCCTCCGAACAGAGAAAGGTGACCAGCGGCCCGAGTTCCTCCGCCTTGCCCCAGCGGCCGACGGGTATGTGGGAAATGAACTGCGCATTGCGCACCGGGTCCTGCATCAGGACGGTGTTCATTTCCGTGGCGAACGGTCCCGGACTGATCGCGTTGGCGGTGACCCCATGCGGCGCCAGCTCCAGCGCCAGGGCCTTGGTCATTCCCAAAACGCCGAACTTGCTGGCGCAGTAGGCGGCGCGATGCGCCAGCGCTACGTGCGCCATGGTGGAAGCGATGTTGATGATGCGGCCAAAATGCTTCTCGATCATGCCCGGGACAAACGCGCGCGAGCAAAGGAACGCGCTGTCCAGGTTCGTCTGCATGATCAGCCGCCACTCCGTCAGCGTGAATTCGTGCAGCGGCTTGCGGAGATTCATGCCCGCGTTGTTGATCAGGATGTCGGGTGAGCCGACCGCGCGGCGGACCTGCCCGGCCATGCGGGCGACGTCGGACTCCTCGCGGAGGTCCGCAACCACGACATGCGACTCGCCGCCCTGGGCGTCAATCTCCGCCCTCGCTTGCTCCAGCAGCTCGCCGCTGCGCGCCACTAGAGCCACCGTCGCTCCCGACCGCGCCAGCGCAACCGCCATGGCTTTTCCCAGCCCCTTGCTGGCCCCGGTCACGACCGCGACGCGGCCGCGTAACATTTGGTCCGCCATTGCACTCTCCTGCAACCGATCTCGCCGCTCGCGGGACGCCGCGCCAGCGGCCGGGCCAGGGCCGCGCCCGTCAATGCTGCGCCGCCGCGGTTATCGCCGCCGGCTTGGCGCCTACGCCAGCCGCCGGAGTTCGCCGGCGGCGCGGCCAATCTCCTCGTCGGTGTTGCAAAAATGCGGCGAAAAGCGCAGGTTGTTCTCGCGCAAGCTGATGTCCACCCCCGCCGCCGCCAGCGCGGCGTGTATCGCCGCGTTTCGAGCTGGCTCGCGATGGCTGATCACCACGATCGCCGACTCCGCCGGTTCCGGCGACAGCACGCGATAGGCGCTGCGGTCCAGGGCTGCCAGCAGGCGCGCTACCAGCTCGCGGTCATAGGCGGCGACCCGCTCCGGTCCGCAGTCCAGCAAGGTGTCCAGCGCCGCCGTCCACGGAACGAAGTTGAAGAAGTTGGCGGTGTTGAACACATCCAGCGCCGCCGTGCCCATCGCCTCCGCCGGCACGGTGAGATCCCGCATGTGATTCAGCGCGCCGCCCTGTGGTCCCGCCGCCAGCGCCGCTTGCTGCGCCGCGAACCAATTGACCTGTGTCGGCTGCACGGCGGCCAGCAGCCGGGGCGACAGCCACGCAAAGCCGGTTCCGTACGGTCCGCACAGCCACTTGTAGCCGCAACTGCTGACCGCGTCCACCGGCGTCCGGCTGACGTCCAGCGTCAGCGCGCCCAGCGCCTGCGAAGCGTTGACGACGAACCATGCGCCGCGCCGCCGGCAGCATTCGCCCAGCGCCGTCAAATCCAGCGCCGCGCCGGTGAAGGAGTTGACCCAACTGGCGCAAAACACCCGCGTCTTGGCGCCCAGCGCCGCCGCCAGCTCGTCCGGCAGCGGCGCGGCGCCGCGCGGTTCCAGCCAGCGGATTGCCACGCCGCGCCGCTCCAGCACCTGCCACGGCAGTGTCGAGGCGGGAAAATCGCCGCGCAGCAGCAGGACTTCATCCCCCGCCCGCCAATCCAAGCCGTTGGCGATCGTTTGCAGGCCGTAGGAAGCGCTATTGCCCAGGACGATTTCACTTTCTATGGCGGCGATCAGCCGCGCCAGCCGAGACTTCAGCTCCCGGGGCACGGCGGCATAGCGATCGTCGCTCATGCGGAAGGGCCGGGCTTTCTCTTCCACCACCTCCAGCGCGGCGCGCACCGCCGCGTTGGGCAACGGGCCCTGCTGGGCGCAGTTCAGCCAGGCGCGGCCGAGGGGGGAGGCGAAATGTTGGGCAAAGGACGGCGCGTCTTCCACCCGCCAGAATGCCACAGGCCGCGCGCCAAGCGGGACGCCCCGCCGGCGGCGGGGCTGGGGCCCGCGTGAATCAATGGCCCGGCGCCCGGCCCGCCGGGCCATCGTAGGATAGGAGAACCGGCATGGCCAGAATTTCGACCCGCACCGCGGGATGGTTGGGGTTTGTCCTTCTGTTGGCGGGCTGCGCCGCGGCGTGGTGGTGGACCGGCTTGGCGTCGGGCGCTTCGGGGTTTCCTGCCAGCGGCCGCCGGCGCGTGCAGATTCCCGACGATGAGCGGCCGCTGGTCATCGCCAGCGCCATGTCCGGCTTGGCGGATACGCCGGAGGAACAGCAGCTGGCGCAACAGGCGCAGACCGCCGCCGCGGCGATGGTGCGGACCGCCTTGCAGCACAATCTGGCGGCGCAAGCGGACGAGGCCGAGGATCATCGCGGCCCGGAATGGGCCCGCTACGACGCCGCGCGCGCCGCTTTGCGCCGGGAACAGGCCGCCGAGCAAGCCCTGGCGCGGCAAATCGCCGCCGCGCCGCTGCTGCGGCGCCCGCGGCTCCTGGCGGAACACGACCTGACCCAGGCGCAGTTGCAACTGGACCAGGCCCGGCTGGACGATGCCCGCCAGGATCTGCGCCGCGCCCGCGCCGCCGCCCTGATGACGCCGCAGCAGGTCTTGGCCCAGGCTCAGCGGGCGCAGTCGGCGGCGCGCCAACTGGCGGCAAAATACCGGCAGCGCTGGCGTTCGCAAAGCAAGGCCCGCAATCCGGAAACCGCGCAAGGACTGGCGGTCTTGTTCACCAGCTGGCATCTGTTGGCGGCCAAGCTGAAGGCCCTGCGCTGGGCCCAGGCGCAAAGCTCCGCCGCTGCCGCCGCCGCCGTCGCCGCGCACAACCGCCTGCACGATCAACTGCACCACGCCGAGGCGCAAAATGCGCAGCGCATGGCTGGCGATTTGGCCCGCCTGCGCCAGGTCGGCCGCGGCGCCGGCCTCGGCGGCATCACCGCGCGCACGCAGAGCGCGGTGCATCGCGCCGAGGAACTCGCCGAGGGCCAGCGCCGCCTGATCAGCCTGGACCACGCCGCCGAGCGCCAGCGGCAACTGGCCGGCGATTACCAGCGCTGGGTTGAGATAACCTTGGCGCAGCAGGAACTGGCCATGCATGACGCCCTCGGCATGTGGCTGGAGATCCTCTCCGGCTTCGCCGTCCTGCTGATCCTCGATTGGCTGGCGGGCCGCGCCGCCCGCCGCTGGCGCGCCGAGCGCCGCCGCGTCCACACCGTCCGCCACTTGACCCGCTTCGTGCTGGGAATGGTCGCTTTGCTCTGGCTGCTGCTGATCGCCGTCGGCAGGCCGGCGCAGTGGCTCACCTTCCTCGGCCTCGCCGGCGCCGGACTGACGGTCGCCATGGAGGAAACGATCCTCAGCTTCGCCGGCTGGTTCGTGGTCATCGGCCGCCGCGGCGTCACCCCCGGCGATTGGGTCGAAATCAACGGCGTCAACGGCGAAGTGGTGGAGATCACGCTCTTGCGCACCGTTTTGCAGGAAGCCGGCAACTGGACCGAACCCGGCCACGCCACCGGACGCCGCGTCTACCTGCCCAACAGCTTCGTGTTCACCGGCCCCTATTTCAACTTCTCCACCCGCGGCCAATGGCTGTGGGATGAAATTCGCCTCGCGCCCGTCAGCGGCGCGCCATGGACGCCGCAGTCCATGGCCGCCATTGCCGCCTTGGTGGATGAGGAAACTCGCGCCGACGCCGCTTTGGCCGCCAAGGAATGGGAGGAACAGCACCAGGAGCACCATCACTGGCGCGGCGGCTCCGCGCCGGCCGGCATCGCCGCCGCCAAGCTGGAGTTCAGTCCCGTGGTGCAAATCAAGCCCAGCGCCGCCGGTGGTGACCTCTCGATTCGTTACATCACCACCGCCGCCACCCGCGCCCAGCGCCGCGAGTCGCTCTATCGCCGCATCTTCAATCAGCGCGGCGCTGCTCCGCCGCCCGCCGCTGCATCCACCGCCTCGGCCACTGCCTAAGTACCGCCGTCGCCATTGTCCCAGCGGCCGGGGAAAGCGCCGTTTGCGCTTGCGGCGAAGTCGGCGCGAAAACGCCGCGGCATTCCGCCGCTCCACGTCGTCGCCGCGCCAGGCAATTTGTCAGGGCAGCTTGGGGCTTCCCGCAGCCGCTCGTCCCGCATCCCAAGCTTAGGCGCGCCTGCGGCAGCGGTGCCTGGGGGTCGGTCCCATGCCCTGGTATTGGTTGTGGGCGGTTGTTTTAGCTATTTGGATCATCTTGCTGCTGACCCATGTTCTGGCCTTCATCGCCGATATCTTCCTCGGTCTTTGGGTCGCCATGATCATCGTCATCCTGTTCCGCAATCTGGTGCGCCGCGGTCTAGAGTGAGCCGCTCCATCCCCGGTTCGCATCGTCGCTGGCGGGCGCAGGTTCCCTCGCGCGTCCGCGCTTGCGAATTCTCCCCCGGCCTGGGTCCCAACCGCGAGAGGCGCCTGCCGGCTCGGGTGCGAATGCTTCCTTCGGCGGAGCGGCTGAGATAGAATCAACGCCGAACGCGGAGGCGCTCGGTGCGCGGGCAACGCCTTCGCCGACGGAGCTCGGGAACCATGGCCAAAATCGTCGCCTTCATCAACCTCACGCTCGACGGCGTGATGCAAGGGCCGGCGAGCGCGGAGGAAGACCGCCGCGATGGCTTCACGCATGGCGGCTGGGGCGTCGGCTACAACGCCATGTCCGCCGCCGGCGAGGTCATGGCCAACACCGGCGCGTTGCTGTTCGGCCGCCGCACCTACGAGCATTTTTATTCCGTCTGGCCCAAGCGCACCGAAAGCCCGTATTCGGCGTTTCTGGAAAACATTCCCAAGTACGTCGCCTCCCGCACGCTGCGCGAGCCGCTGCCTTGGAACAACTCCATTCTCCTGGCCGGCGAAGCCGCCGATGGCGTGGCCGGGCTGCGGCAAGAGCCAGGCAAGGACGTCATCATCATGGGCAGCGGGGTGCTGGTCCAGTCGTTGCTGCACCGCGGCTTGGTGGATGAATTCGCCCTGCTCATTCATCCCATCGTGCTCGGTTCCGGCCGCCGCCTGTTCCCCGACGGCGGCGCTCCGGCGGTCTTCGAGCTGGTCCGGAGCAAGGCCACCGACACCGGCGTCGTCGCCGCCGTTTATCGTCCGAAGCGCGGGTAACCGCGCATCACCCCAACCGCGGCTAACCGCGTATCACCCCGCGAATGCGAATCGGCGTGGATCGTCTCGCAGGGGCCGCGCCTTTTGCCCGCGGGGCAAAGCAGGTGCGGGAAGGCCGCGAAACTTCCCGTGCGCCCACGGCGCACGAGCGAGCGCTGCGGCCCGCCCCCGGCAAGAGAAGCGGCGCGGCCCCCAGCGACGCGCAAGCGGGGCAACGCCCCGCGCCAACCAATAGCCGGGCTGGGCCCCGGGTCCCCGGCCCAGCTGGGCGCGTAAGCGGCGCTCCGCGCCGCGCCAATCAGAGCGGGACGCCCCGCCAGCGGCGGGGCCGGGGCCCGCGCCTATCAATTCAGCGCGCAGCGCTGTGGGCGAGGCGTTCGCGCGGCCGCCTACGCCGGTTCGGGTTTGGCCGCGACCGGCGCGGCGGTATAGCGATTCAGCAGCGGCGTGATCGCCGTCGCCGCCAGGGCGCAGACCAGCGCGCCGGCGGCCAGCCACAGGAACACGTGCATATAAAACGGCAGCGTTTCCGCCGCCCGCGTTAGGCCCGCGGGCACGCTAGCCATGCCCGCCACCATGCCGCCCGCGTACATGCCCGCGCCCATGCCCAAAAACCATGCGCCCATGGTGACGCCCCGCGCCCGCTCCGGCGCCAGTTGCGCCACCATGGAAAACCCCAGCGCGCTGATCAGCAGTTCGCCCAGCGACTGCGCCCCATACCCGGCCACCAGCCACCACGGCGAAACCATCCCGCCCCGCGCCGCCCATCCGCCGCCGGCGTACAGCAGGAACGCGAGAGCTAGCAAATACAAGCCCGCGGCATATTTCGCCGCCATGGAAAAATCGCCCCGCGGCGTCCGCGCCATGCGCTGGTAGAACCAGGCCAGCGGCAGGGCCAGCAACACCAGCCAAAACTGGTTCAGGTCCTGAAACTGCGCCGCGGAAACGTGCACGCCGAGCAGCTGATGCCGCACGTTGCGCAGCGCGAACAGCGTCAGCGAGGTGTAAATCTGCTGGTTGTACACCGCCCAGACCACCGACATGACGGTGAAGGCGATGCAGGCCCACACCCGCCCCCGGGCGCGGGCATCGTCGGTCGCCAGCAGACGCGCGAAGATCACGACAATCAGCAAAAGGAAGATGCCCACCACCGTCACCGCCGCCGCTTGGTGGCGGACGATCTCCGCCAGCGCGCCCACGCCGGCCGCCGACGCCAGCAGAACGATCCCCAGCCGGCCCCAACGCAGCGGCGCGAAGTCCGGCGCCGTGCCATACGGCGCCAAATATCGCCGCCAGATCGCGTAGCTGGTCAGCCCCGCCGTCAGCCCCAGGGCGCTGAGTCCGAATGCCAGGTGCCAGCTATCGAAGCGCAGCCCGGCGACCGTCACCACCCACCGCGGATGGTTGCTGATCCACGGCGTCAGCAGGATGGAGACAAAGGAGCCGATGTTGAGCGACATGTAATAAATTGTGAAAAGAATATCCAGCTTGGAGTGGTCGCCTTCATACAGGCGGGAGACGAGGTTGTTGGGATTGACCTTGAACAATCCGCCGCCCATGGCGATCAAGCCCATGGCCGGAAAAAACGCCGCCTGCAGCGGGACCGCCAAAAACACATACCCCAGCCCCAGCGCCGCCGCTCCTAGCACCAGCGTGCGCCGCGCCCCCAGCACGCGGTCGCCGACGTAGCCGCCGATCATCGGCATGGCGTAGACCAGGGCCGAAAACGCCCCCCAGATGGCGTCCGCCCGCGCGTCCCCCAGCCCCAGGCGCCGCACCATGTACAGCACCATGATGGAGGCCATGCCGTAGTAGCCGAAGCGCTCCCAGATCTCGACAAAAAACAAGACCAGGAATGCCCGCCGCGGATGCGCGCCGCCCGCCGCCAGCTTCGTGGACGGCCCGCGGTTGACCGACGTTCCGCTCAGCGAATCCCGCGCCCGCTTCGCCCTGCCGCTCGCCGCTTTGTGTGCGCCGCCGCCGTCCACCGCGTGTCTAACTCCTATCTAGCTGCGCACCTCGATGCCGCCCGCATGGATGGCGCAGACCGGCATATGCGGCGTGTTGTGGGCGATGGCGAGCCGTCCATCGCGATCCACGAGAATCAGCCCCGCTTCGCCGCCCACCTCCGCCGCCAATTCCGCCAGCGCCCGTTCCGCCGCCGCCTGCGCATCGCCCAGCCGCTCCCGCCAGAGCGCCGCCAATCTGGCCAGCGTCATGCGCAGAATGGATTCCCCCGTTCCAGTGCAGGACACCGCCGTCGCCCGGTCGGCGTAGGTGCCGGCGCCGATAATCGGCGTGTCGCCGATGCGCCCCGGCAGCTTGCCGCTGGTGCCGCCGGTGGAGGTCGCCGCCGCCAACCCGCCGCCTGCGTCCAGCGCCACCGCGCCGACCGTGCCATGCTCCCGTTCCCACTGGCTCCGCCGCTCCGCGACGACCAGGTCCCGCCAATCGCAGGCGGGAATTCCCTGCTGCGCGGCGAACTCCTCCGCGCCGGCGGCGCACAGCATCACGTGCGGGCTGGCCTCCATCACCCGCCGCGCCAATCGGATGGGGTTCGCGACGCGGCTGACGCAGGCCACCGCCCCCGCCCGTCGCGTGGCGCCGTCCATGATCGCCGCGTCCATCTCGATCCGTCCGTCGCGGGTCAGCGCCGAGCCGCGCCCGGCGTTGAACAGCGGCAGATCCTCCAGCACCACCACCGCCGCCTCCGCCGCGTCCAGCGCGCTGCCGCCCGCGCGCAGAATCTCCCAGCCTCGCTCCGCCGCCTGCCGCACGCCCGCGCGCCGCTCCGCCAGCGAGTTTTCCTCGACCCGCCCGCAGCCGCCATGCACCACGATTGCCGTTGGCATAGTTCCAATCCGGACATCCGCCCCACCCAGCCGCGCTTGGCATGGCGCCGAACCGGGGCTTGCGAGCTCGGTCCCGCCGCGCTGGGGCCGGCGCCAGCCCGCCGGACCCTCGGCCCTCGCCGCCCAAACCTGGGCCCTAGCCCCAATCTTCGGCAATCGCCCGCCGCGTTTCCGCGACGCCCGCCTGCCAAATCGCCTCCATCTCCGCATCGCCGCGCTGGTATTTCCCGCCCAGGTTGCCGTCGCCGATTCGTTCCCGCACCTGCCGCGGTTCCAGCGCCCGCGTCGCCGCCATGTCCAATGGCGGCTTTTGCGCTTCCGGCGGCGTAGCGCCGGGCAGCCGCGTCCAGGGGAAGTTTTCCATCCAGGACGCATGGCCGGCGACCGGATCGGTGGCCATCACCTGCGCCCAGGTCCGCGGCGCGTTCCACCAGTTGTGCAGCTTCACCTGGGCCCCGGCCCGCCGTCCCGCTTCCGCCGCCGCCTCCGCGGCGAACGAGTTGCCGCCGTGGCCGTTGACCAGCAGAATCCGCCGGAATCCCTGCTGCGCCAATCCCGCGACCACCTCGGCGATCACGCGGAGATAGGTCTCGGCGGTTAGCGTGATGGTTCCCGGAAAGGCGGTGAAATAGGGCGTCACGCCGTAGGGCAGGGCGGGGAAGACGGCGACGCCCAGCGGCTCCGCCGCTTGCTCGGCTACCCGCTCCGCCAATATCCAATCCGTCGCCAGGCTTAGCCCGGCATGCTGTTCGGTGCTGCCGAGGGGCAGCACCGCGCGGTCGTCCCGCGCCAGGTAGGCCTCGACATCCCGCCAGCTCATGTCGCGGATGCGCATCCCTCGCCGCCCCTTCGCCGCTAGGAACTATACCATTCGCCCCTGCCCCGGGCGCCCGAGCCCCCGGATGGCCACTCACGGCGCGCGCGGCAAGCCGACGCAATAACACCCCCGTATCTGATAGACTTGTGATTTAACGCAGTGGCGAAGGCTACATTAAAGCTAAAAGGCGGTGCCCTGGTGACCGTCGAGGGGACCGTGGCGGAGGTGTCATCGTTCCTCGCTGCGGTCAACGACGGCGGTAGCCCGCGGCGGCCCGCTCCGGCACCAGACGGCCAGCGCCCAGGCAGGGGCGCTGGCAAGAGGCGCCCCACCGCCTCGGAGCTGGTTGCGGACCTCAGGGAGTCCGGCTTCTTCGACATGCCCCGGGTCTCGGTGAAATCTCCAAAGTGCCTGAGGAAAAGGGGTATATGTACCCGGTAACGACGTTGTCCGGCGTCCTCCTCGCCCTGGTCAAGCGGAAGGCGCTGGGGAGGAAGAGGGCCGGTGGCAGGTGGGTCTATGGCAAATAAAGGGGCTTCCAGCGGTTCGAAGACGCCGGGCGACGTCGTCGCCGAAATCGACCGGTTGCTCGCGCCCCTCAGCGCCGATGAAAGGACGCGCGCCCTCGCCGCAGTGAGCGCCCTTCACGGCGCGGCGCCGCCAGGGGCGCCTGCGGCGGTGGCCCCGGCCGCGCCCGTCCCAGCGGGCACGCCAAACGCAGCCGTCAGCGCCTGGATGAAGATGAACGGCCTGGACCATGCCATGGTCGCGGCGGTGTTCCACGTCGACGACGGGGCGGCCGAGGTGATCGGCGGCATCGCCGGCGCGACAGAGAAAGAGAGGACGATCAACACGTACCTGCTCGCTGGCGTCTGCGCCCTCTTAGGGTCGGGCGCGCCGAAGTTCGCGGAGGCCGACGCCGTGAAGCTCTGCAAGCACCTCGGCTGCCATAACAGGGGCAACCACGCCAACTACCGCGGGGCCGCCGGCAAGGCCCTCGTCGGCTCGAGGGAGAAGGGTTGGACACTGACGGCCCCCGGGCTGCGGAGGGCGGCGGAACTCGTCAAAGAGATGGCCGGGGCGGGGGGCTAGGCTTGGACCCCGCAGGCGCGCTCGGCGCAATCCCGCCCGCGTTCCGCGATCCCCTCCTCGCGGCGTACCGCGAAATAACCGCGAATTACGCGAACCATAAATGGGAGCCGTCCGAGCTGAACGGTGGGAAGTTCTGCGAGATCGTGCATGGCGTGCTCCTGGGCGCGCTAACTGGGAAATACCCGCAGGCGCCAACGAAGCCCAAAAACGTAGTCGCGGCCTGCCAGGCCCTCGAGCAAATGCCGGCCGGTCCGAATCGCGTGGGCGACCACAGCCTCCGCGTTCTGATCCCGCGGGCGCTCCCGGTCCTCTACGACGTCCGCAACAACAGGGGTGTGGGCCACGTCGGCGGCGATGTCGATCCGAACCTGATGGACGCGACCCTCGTCCTCGGGATGGCTAGCTGGGTAATGGCCGAACTGGTGCGTGTGTTCCACGGGGTAACCACTGCCGCTGCCCAGGACCTCGCGGACGCCCTCGCTGAGCGGAAGCACCCGCTGGTCTGGGGTGTTGGGGGGACAAGGCGGGTATTGGACCCCGCAATGAGCCAGCGCGACCAGGCACTGGTCCTGCTCTATTCGCGGACCGGATGGGTTGCTGAATGCGACGTGGCGCATTGGGTCGGCCAGGCGAGCACGGCGGTTTTCCGGCGGGACGTCCTGAAGCCGCTCCACAGGGAGCGCATGGTTGAGTACGAGCAGGGGTCCGCCCGCGTCTGCATCACGCCGCTTGGAATCCAGCGTGCGGAGCGGGTCGTCGAAGCGCGCGGCTCCGGCCAGCTCGGCAAAGGGGCGCCCAAGCAGCGGGCGCGCAGCGCCCGGAGGAGCGCGGGGCAGGGGCGCACCCCGCGCAGGCGGCTAGCGCAGCGTCCTCAAAGATGAAAGGAAACCCATGGCGACGCCCCGCGGCGATAATCGGCGCAGATATTGGGTCATCTCGGCCAACGTGAACGGACCCGGAACGGTTGCGGACTGGGTTCCGGTGATCCTCCGCGACCGCGCCGCGTTCATGGGCTGGCACGGCGCGCCCGGGGACTCGGCGAGGGCCAAGGGGCTCGCTGCGGACTTCAACGCCATTCGCACAGGGGCCGCGGTGCTCGTCGCCCACGGCGGCCTCAGGGAGGCCGGGCAGCGGGCGCTGGTGGCCTGCGGGCTGGCGGCCGGGCGCGGCGGGTGCGGGCGGACCCCCGACCGCCGCCCGCACCGCAACTGCATTCGGCTCGACCCCTTCGTCCCGCTCGACGACGACCCGCGCGGGGCAGGGATCGATTTCCGGGGCACGCCGTATTTCGGGACGGCCCAGCCCGTCGCGATCTTCGAAGTCGACCCCACTGACGCTCGCTACCCCGGCAACGCGGCTCTCGCGGCGCGCCTCGACGAGCTCTTGGGCGGAGCCGCGCGTCGGGAAGCGGCGGGGCCGGCTGGCATCCGCAGGTCCGACCTCTCCCGGGACTGCGTCGAGGAATACCCAGTCCTGACGCCCGCGCAGCTCCGGCACGCAACCAGGCGGGAACAGCGCCTAGTCGCCGAGTACGCGGAGTGGTTAGAGGCAAACGGCGCGGGTAACCCTGGCCTCGTGAGCTACCGGTGCCCGAACTCCTGGGTCGTCTGTGACATCTTCGATTCGCGGCGGCGCAACCTAGTCGAGGCGAAGGCGAGCACCTGCCGCTCCGACTTCAGGATGGCGATCGGCCAGCTTCTTGATTACCAATTCCTGCACCGCCGCGAGACGGGCGTTACCGCCAACCTGGGAATGCTGCTCCCTGCCCGGCCCGACGACGACCTATTGGAGCTGGCCGGCGCCCTCGCCATCGCAGTGATCTGGCCGGGGCCGAACGGTTTCACGGATTCGGCCGGCGGCGCCTTTACCTAGGCCGGGCCGCCTCCACGGGAGCGGTGCGGGCCCAGGGCTGCCGGCCGCCGGCCCCGGCGGCGGCTAGAGTTTGCAGGCTTCGGGGTCGCAGCGGGAGAAGTATTCGCGTTCGAAGAGTTGCTCGCCGAGGCCAAGCTGCAAAGCCGCTTCTTCCTTGGATCCGTAGCGGAACACGGTGACGCCTTTGCAGCCCAGGTGATGCGCCAACCGGTACACCGCCGCCACGTCGTCCACCGTGGCCTCGGCTGGCAGATTGACGGTCTTGGAGACGGCATTGTCCACATGCTTTTGGAATGCCGCCTGCATCCGGACATGTGCCTCCGGGGCAATCTCCAGAGCGGTGGCGAACAGTTCGCGCAAACCCTCAGGCGCGCCGGGATTTTCCCATCGATCGCCGATCCGGCCCTCGCGCTCCACCGCCGCGATCACCGCCCGCGCGCGCGCCGCCGGCAGCGAACCTTCGACGTAGCGCAAGAAGATCGGATTCATTTCCGGCAGCGTCTGGCCGCCCAGCACGCCCATGCGCCGGTAGGCGAGCGCGAACAGCGGTTCAATGCCGGTGCTGGTTCCGGCGATCAGGGCGATGGTTCCCGTGGGCGCGATGGAGGTCTGGGTCGCGTTGCGCAGCGGCGGGCCGCCGGCCAACCGGCTGTTCGCAAAGAGGGGAAACGGCCCGCGCTCCTCCGCCAAGATCCGCGACGCATCGCGCGCCTCGTCGGCGATGAAGCGCATCAGCCGTTCCGCGAAGCCCAGCGCTTGCGGACTGTCGTAGGGATACTCGTTGAGGAGCAGTGCTTCGGCGAAGCCCATCACTCCCAAGCCGGCCTTGCGGCTGGCGAGCGTGGCCTGTTCGATCGCCGGCAGCGGATAGCGGTTGACCGTGATCACGTCATCCAGAAGGCGCATGGCGGCATGCACGGCGCTCTTCAGCCGCTCCCAATCCATCTCCGCTCCCGGTCCGGCGGCGCGCACGAAGCGGGTCAGGTTCAGCGAGCCCAGGGTGCAGGTTTCATAGGGGAGCAGCGGGACCTCGCCGCAGGGATTGGTGGTCTCCACCGGCGCCGGCAAGGGATGGGCGCGATTCACCGTATCCAGGAACAGCATGCCCGGATCGCCGCTCGCCCAAGCCGCCTGGCAGATGCGCTGGAACAGTTCCGGCGCCGGCGGTGCATCCCCCCGCGCCGCCGCCGCGCCGCCGCCGTCCCGCGCCGGCCATTCGCCCTCCCCGGCCGCGGCGGCCATAAAGGCGTCACTCACCACCACGGAAAGATTGAAGTTCTTGAGCGCGCCGCTTTGCGCCTTGCTGGCGATGAACTCCGCGATGTCGGGATGCTCCGCCGCCAGCACCGCCATGTTCGCTCCGCGCCGGCGCCCGCCCAGCCGGACGTTTTCCGTGGCGGCATCGAAGATGCGAAGGAACGAAACCGGCCCGGAAGCGAAACCGCCGCTGGATGCCAGGCGCTCGCCTTTGCCGCGCAGGCGGCTAAAGGAAAAGCCGGTGCCGCCGCCGGAGCGCTGCACCAGCGCCATGTGCTTCACCGCATCGAAGATCGAGTCCAGCGTGTCTTCGACCGGCAGCACGAAACAGGCGGCTAACTGCCCCAGCCGGGTGCCGGCGTTCATCAGCGCCGGCGAGTTCGGCAGAAACTCCAGCCGGGACATGAGATGGAAAAACCGCTCCTCCCACCGCCGCGCCGCCGCCGCCGAAGCGTAGGCCAGCTCACCATCGGCGACCGCGCGCGCCACGCGCGCGAACAATTCCTCGGCCGTTTCCATCGGCGCGCCGGCTGGGCCCAGGCGAAGATACCGCGCCGCCAGCACGCGGCGGGCGGTGTCGGTCAAGGCAATGGCCTGCCCCGCGGCGGGACCGTCGGGCGCGCCTTCCAGGCGGCGCGCCGCTTCCGCTCGCTTCGTTGCGCCGCTCGCGCGACGGGTTCGCCGTTGGCTCAAGCTTGGTTGGCGCATAACCCTTCGCCTAGGCCGTGGCCCGCGCCGCTTGCCGCCGCATCGCCAGCCACTGTTCCACCCTGCTCCATGGCCAGGTGTTGACCACGGCATCGGCTTCCACCCAGCCGCGGCGCGCCTGAATGACGCCAAACCGCATGTTGTCGTACTGCGCCGTGCTATGGGCGTCGCTGCCGATGGCCAGCCAAGCGCCCGCCGCCCGCGCCGCGCGAGCCATTGAGTCGTTCAAATCCAGGCGCTGCGGCGAGCCGTTCACCTCCAGCGCCACTCCCGCCTGGGCCGCGGCGCCCGCGACGCGCTCCAAATCGAAATCCACCGGCGGGCGGGAGCCGATGAGCCGGGCCGTGGGATGCGCCACAATGCGGACGTAGGGATTGGCGATGGCCCGCAACAGCCGCTGGGTCATTTGCTCGCGGCTCTGCTTGAAGTTGGCATGGACCGCGGCGATCACCACGTCCAGTTCCGCCAGCACATCGTCGGGATAATCCAGCCGGCCGTCGGGCAAAATATCCACCTCGCTGCCCAACAAGATGCGCGGCGGCCGGTCGCCCCGCGTCCGCCGCGCGGCTTCCAACTCCGCCTGCTTTCGCCGCAGCCGCTCCGGTTCCAGGCCGTGCGCAATGCGCGCCGAGGGTGAATGATCGCTTAAGCCCACGTACGCGTAGCCCCGCGCCTCGGCGGCGGCGACCATGGCGGCGACATCCGCCCGGCCATCGGAGTAGGTGGTGTGGGCATGGAAGTCGCCGCGTACGTCGCCCGGCGCAATCAGCCGCGGCAATCGTCCCGCCACCGCCGCCTCTATCTCCCCCCGGTCTTCGCGCAACTCCGGCGGGATGAACGCCATGCCCAATTCGCGGTAGATCTCCGCCTCGCTGGCTCCGGCCAGCCGCCGGGCGCCGCGGAACAGGCCGTATTCGTTGAGTTTCCACTTTCGTTGCCGCGCCAGCCCACGCAGCCGCGTGTTATGCGCTTTGGATCCGGTGAAATAGAGCAGCGCCGCCCCGAACGCCGCCGCCGCCACCGCGCGGATATCCACCTGGAGGCCGCCGAACAGCAGACTGGCCCGCGTCGGGCCGAGGGCCAGGACTTCGCTGACCCCCTTCAGGCGGGCCGCCTGCGCCAGCACGCCCTCGCCGTGGCGGGAGGTGACCACCACGTCCAAATCTCCGACCGTCTCCACTCCGCGGCGCAAGGATCCCGCGGCTTCCGCCTGTTCCACCTCCGCCAGCTTGCGGAGTTCGGATAGCAGAGCCTCCGCCTTGGGCAGCGCCTCGCCCAGCAGCATCCGTCCCGCGCTGCCGGCCCAGGATTGAATCGCCTCGCGCAGGCTGGCGATCTTGGCCTCGCCGAAGCCCGGCGTGCCGACCAGCCCGCCGCTGGCCAACAGCCGCCGCAGGTCGTCCACGCCGGTGACCCCGTGCCGGCGGTGCAACAAAGCGATCGTTTTGGGGCCCAAGCCGCGGATTTCGAACAGCCCAAGGAGCGCGCCGGGGTATTTCCCGATCTCCCGCTCGCAAGCGTGGATGCGCCCGGTTTCCGCCCCCTCGGCGATTTTCGCCGCCAGGTCGTGGCCAATGCCGGGCAACTCCGCCAGCCGCTCAACCGACAGCTGAGTCACGTCTTCTTCCCAGCCCCGCAGCGTGCGCGCCGCTTTCTCATAGGCGAGGGCGCGAAAGTGGTCATTGCCATCGAGCGCGAGCGCGTGCGACATCTGCTCGAAGAGCGCGGCTATTTGCTGCCTTCCCATACCGGCCATGGGCGCGTTGGACCTCTCGGTTCAACTACATCCCAGCATTCTCGGGGCCAAAAGAGGGCTCACGGCACGCGTGCATTGCAATGGCGCCTTGGGCGCCATCCCCCACGCGGCTGCGGCAAAGCCCCCAGAGCGCCGCTGGCAAATGTTCGCTTGGCCGCTCCCGTGGCATGAGAAAACAGCCTGGACGTCCGGCGGAAACGGCCCCTCGCGTGCGGCATTCGCTGCGAGCCAGGTAGCTCCGAAGCAGGAGAAGCGATGATGCGATTCGGCAGCGGGGAAGTGCGCGGCGACGTGAGCCCGGGATTTGAGCCCGTACGCGCGGCGTTCGCGGACAACATTTTGCGCCGGGGTGAGTTGGGCGGAGCGTGTTGCGCCTATTACAACGGTCGGAAGGTGGTGGACACGTGGGGCGGAGCCCGGAACCGGGAGACGCGCGAGCCGTGGGAGCCTTACACGATGGTGGTGATCCACTCGGCAACCAAGGGCTTGGCGGCGATGACCCTGGCCGTGGCCCACTCCCGCGGCTGGCTGGATTATGACGAGCGCGTCAGCGCCTATTGGCCGGAGTTCGCGCAATGCGGCAAGGAACGCATTACCGTGCGCCAGCTCTTGGCCCACCAGGCGGGTTTGTTCGCGTTCGATGAGCGCGTGGATGGCGCCACCGTGGCCGACCTGGACCTCCTGGCCACCGTGATGGCGCGCCAGGCGCCGCGCTGGGAACCGGGCACTCGGCAGGCGTATCACGCGCTCACGCTCGGCTTTTACGAGGGGGAGTTATTGCGGCGCGTGGATCCTCGGCGCCGCAGCCTGGGGAGGTTTTTCCAGGAGGAGATTGCGGCGCCGTTGGGCGAGGAGATGCACATTGGCCTGCCCGCGGCGATTCCGAACGCGCGCCTGGCCAAGTTGGCGCCGCCCAGCGTGCTGGAGGTCATGCGCGGGTTCGGTCCGCGCTTGGCCCTGGAAGCGCTGAACCCCAAATCCAACATCAGCCGCGCGCTGCGGGTGAATCCGGGCAGCGGCGTCTACCTCGACCGGCAGCGGATCTACACGCGCGAGATCGAGGTGCCATCGGGCAACGGCGTCGGCACGGCGCGGGCCATCGCCCACGCCTATGGCGTCTTCGCCAACGGCGGGAAGGAGCTCGGGCTGCGCCAGGAGACGCTGGATTTGCTGGCGGCGCCCGCCATTCCGCCCACACGCGGTTTTCACGACGAATGCCTAAAAGACGAGGTGCGGTTTTCCCTGGGGTTCATGAAGCCGAGCCCGGCATTTCCATTCGGCTCGGGCGACACGGCCTTTGGGGCGCCGGGCGCCGGCGGGGCGATGGGATTCGCCGAGCCCGCCACCGGCGTCGGTTACGCCTACGTGACCAGCCAGATGGGGGCGCGGCTCACCGGCGACCCGCGGGACATCGCCCTGCGCGACGCGCTGTACGCCGCCATTCGCCGCCTGCCGCAGCGCTCAAGCAGCGGCCAGGCGGCGTAGCGCTAGTCGCCGCCGGCTTCCACGGCGGAGGCGCGGTCAGGGGCGGCACGGCGGGCGGGGAGATAAGGGTGGATCAAGACCTGATAGGCGCCGGCGCCGATCGGACCTCCGATCAGCGGTCCGGCGATGGGCACCCACCAATAATGCCCCGGTGCGGGTAGCGCCGCGTGGCCCCAGCCGGCGAAAAAGCAAAACAGCCGCGGGCCGAAATCGCGGGCGGGGTTGATGGCCCACCCCTCCAGATATCCCATCGAGGCGCCGATGGTGGCGACGAGCAGGCCGATAAAGAACGCGCTGGTGTTGGCCATGGGCGCCATCTCGTTGTACTGCTCGGTGATGGCGAAAATACCGAACAGCAGCAGGGCGGTCAAAACGATCTCGTCCCCGAAGGCATGGCCGACCGTCACCGCCAGGCCGGGATGGGTGAAGAACGCCGCCGCCGCGCCGCCCGCCGCGCGGGTCAAATGGTGCGCTTGGTTGAAGTGGTCAATGACCGGCGAGAACAGCAAATACACCAGCCCCGCGCCGGCGAAGCCGCCCGCCACCTGCGCCGCGCAATAGGGGCCGACTTTTTTCCAGGGGAAGCGGCGATAACAGGCCAGCGCCACGGTGACCGCCGGATTGGCGTGCGTGCCGGAAACCGAGCCGGTGACATAGATCGCCATGGTCACGCCCAATCCCCAGGCCATGCACACGCCCCAGTACGCGTGCAGATAGGGGCTGGGCTGGTAGAGCGTATACATGCAGGCGGCGGAGTCGCCGAACGCCAAAATTAAAAATACCGCCACCGCTTCGGAAATCAGCTCGCCTCTCAGTTGCCGCCGCATGTTTCCTCCTTGCCGCGCTCCGCCGCCGCGCCCAGCGCCCCGCTCGCCACCCAGCCGAACGACCGCTCCACCGCCTTGCGCCATCCCGCCGCCAGGCGCTCCCGCTCGGCGGCGGCCATGCGCGGCCGCCACTCCCGGCCGGCGGCGACCAGCGAGCGCAACTCGTCTTCGTCGCGCCACACGCCGGCCGCCAATCCGGCGGCGAAGGCCGCGCCTTGGGCCGTGGTTTCGGTCATCTGGGGACGGCGGATGGGCAAATCCAAAATATCCGCCTGGAACTGCATCAGCAGATCATTGGCGGTCATGCCGCCATCCACTTGCAAGCCGGTGATGGCGATGCCGCTTTCGGCGCGCATCGCCTCGACCACGTCGCGCACCTGATAGGCGGTCGCCTCCAGTGCCGCCCGGGCCAAATGGCCGCGGTTGGCGTAGGCGGTCAGGCCGGCGATGATGCCGCGGGCATCGGAGCGCCAATAGGGCGCGAACAAACCGGAAAACGCCGGGACGATATAGATGCCGGCGTTGTCGGCGACGCTCGCCGCCAGGCGCTCGATCTCCGCCGCCGAGGAAATGAGCCCCAAGCCATCGCGCAGCCATTGCACCAGCGCGCCGGTGACGGCGATCGCGCCCTCCAGCGCATACTGCGGGGGCTGGCCTTCGCGCCGGCAGGCGGCGGTGGTCAGCAATGCGCCGCGCGACGTCATGCGCCGCGCGCCGGTATGCAGCAGCAAGAACGATCCGGTGCCGTAGGTGTTTTTCGCCTCGCCGGGGCGGAAGCAGACCTGCCCGGCCAGCGCCGCCTGCTGGTCGCCGAGCATCGCCAACAGCTGCGCCCCGGCCGCCGCGCCATGCCGGATTTCCCCCAGGCTGCGGCCCGGCGCCGCCGCCGATGGCACGATCTCGCCCAGGCAGGCGGCGGGAATGCCCCACGCCGCCAGCATCTCGGCGTCCCAGCGGCAGCTGGCCAGGTCCATCAGCTGCGTGCGGCTGGCATTGGTGACGTCAGTGATGTGGCAGCCGCCGTGAGGCCCGCCGGTGAGCTGCCAGGCCAGCCAGGCGTCCACGGTGCCGAACGCCGCGTCGCCGCTTTCCGCTTTCTCGCGGGCGTCCGGCACATGCTCCAGCAGCCAGCTCAGTTTCGGCGCGGAAAAATAAGTCGCCAGCGGCAAGCCGGTGCGGCGGCGGATGAAGTCCTCCTGTCCCTCCCGCGCCATCCCCGCCACCAGCGCGTCCACGCGCGTGTCCTGCCAGACGATGGCGTTGTACAGCGGCGCGCCGCTGCGGCGGTCCCAAAGGATGGTCGTCTCCCGCTGGTTGGTCAGCCCGACGCCGGCCAAATCCCCCGCGCCGATGCCCGCCCGCTCCATGGCGGTGGCGGTGACCTCCAGCGTCCGCTCCAGGATCTCCATCGGGTCGTGCTCCACCCAGCCGGCCTGGGGATAGATCTGGCGGTGCTCTTGTTGCACCGTGGCGATGACGCTGCCGCCGCGGTCGAAAATGAGGCACCGGGTGCTGGTCGTTCCCTGGTCAATCGCCGCAATCAAGTTCTGGCTCATTCGCCCGCTCTCCGTGCAATGGCGTGCATTGTACCCCGCCGAGCGGATGCGGGACTGCCCGTTCGCGGGGCCCGCGCCTTTTGCCCGGGGGCAAAGCAGGTGCGGGAGGGCCGCGAAACTCCCAGTGCGCCGACGGCGCACGCGAGAACGCCGCGGCCCGCCCCCGGTAAGAGATGCGGCGCGGCTGGGGCCCGCGCCTATCAATTTGCCGCAATGGGAGCGGCGGAACGGCGGAAACGCGGATGTTACGGGCCGCCGTGCGGGTCCAGGCGGGTTCGGGAAAGCTGGGAGTAGGATGGGGGTGGAGGACGGGTCCGCGGAATGAGCCTGAAGCAAGCGTTGGCCGCCGAATGGCTGGGGAAGCCCAGGTTGAAGCCGTGCCAAACGGCGAGCGGCCGGTGGGGCATTTACGACCGCCGGCATGGAAATCTCTACGCAGTGCATGACGCCGGCGGCGAGGAGGGCTTTGCGACGGAACAGGAGGCGGAGGCGTTCATTCAAGATCCGGACGAGCGCCGCTGGATGAACCGCGCCATGGCCGCCCCGCTCAGCCGCTGCGAATAAGTGATGGCCCGCTGGACGCACAGTTCGCGCCCCTAGCCAATCGCGCCGCTTTTGGGCCGCCCCG
This sequence comes from Acidobacteriota bacterium, assembly GCA_027315185.1. Classification (GTDB taxonomy): domain Bacteria; phylum Acidobacteriota; class Terriglobia; order Terriglobales; family SCQP01; genus JAKAUF01. Next base: position 14,906 of record DAHUYO010000002.1, on the reverse strand, counting down.
CGCAAGCGCGGCCGCGGCGTCGTCCGCTGCGCCGGCGAAATCCCCGGCGGGCGCGCCGCGATGCGGAGCGGGCGCCGAGAGAGGCCCTGGCTCCGGCCTACAATGAAAGGACTGAGGACGAGAGGCGGGCATGGGAGCGCCGCAGGTCGCGGCTGTAAAAATCCGCGGATTCGACGAGCGGGCAGAGTTGCGGGCGCTGGCCGACCAGGCGTTCTCGCGCGCCGCGGGCGCGCCCCTGATCACCGGCAATGGCATTGCCCTGCTGCGCAACGGGGCGGAGAATTACCCGGCGTGGCTGGAGGCGATCGAGGCGGCGCGGGAACGCATTCACTTCGAGTCCTACATCATTCACGATGACCTGGAGGGACGCCGCTTCGCCGAGGCGCTGATGGCCAAGGCCCGAGCCGGGGTGCGGGTGCGGCTGGTGTACGACTGGTTTGGGGCGCTGGGGGCGGCGTCGTTCCGGTACTGGCGCCCGCTGCGGCGGGCGGGCGTGGAGGTGCGCTGCTTCAATCCGCCGCGGCTGGGCAGCCCCTTCGGCTGGATGAGCCGGGACCACCGCAAGACGCTGACGGTGGATGGGGGCATCGCCTTCGTCAGCGGCTTGTGCGTCGGACGGGCATGGGTGGGCGATGCGGCGCGGGGCATCGAGCCCTGGCGCGACACCGGGGTGGCGGTGCGGGGGCCGGCGGTGGCGGCGGTGGAACAAGCGTTCGCCGCGATGTGGGCGCTGACCGGGCCGCCGCTGCCAGCGGAGGATCTGCCGGCGGCGGCGGAAGAGATGCCGCCCGCCGGCGACACCGCTTTGCGCATCGTGGCCAGCGCGCCGCACACCGCGGGCATTTACCGGCTGGATCAGCTGATCGCCACGCTGGCGCGGCGCTCAATCTGGCTGACCGACGCCTATTTCGTCGGCACCGCGCCTTACGTCGAGGCGCTGAAGGCGGCGGCCGAGGACGGGGTGGACGTGCGGCTGCTGGTCCCGCGGGCGATGGACGTGCCGGGCATGCGCTCGCTGTCGCGCGCCGGCTTTCGCGGGCTGCTTCAGGCCGGCGTGCGGATCTTCGAGTGGGCCGGGCCGATGCTGCACGCCAAGACCGCAGTGGCGGACGGGCGATGGGCGCGGGTCGGTTCCACCAACCTCAATATCACGAGCTGGATGGGCAACTGGGAGCTCGACGTGATCGCCGAAGACGAGGACTTCGCCCAGCGCATGGAGCGGATGTATGCGGAAGATCTGGAGCACGCGGTGGAGATCGTTCTCCAGGAAGGCAAGCGCGTGCGCCCCGCCGACGAGCCGCCAAAGCCGCGGCGCATGCGGGTGGCCGGGCTGAGCAGCGCCGGCGGCGCCGCGGCCGGGGTGGCCCGCATCGGCAACACGGTGGGCGCGGCGATGACCAACCGCCGGGCGCTGGGACCGGCGGAAGCGCGGTTGATGTTTCTGGCCGGGGTGTTCCTGCTGCTGCTGATCACGATTGGCCTGCTGTGGCCCTGGGTGGTGGCGGCGCCGGTGCTGGCGCTGGCGGTCTGGGTGGCGTTGTCGCTGCTGGCGCGTTCCTGGCGGCTGCGCGGCGGCGGGTCATGAGCCCCGCGCGGTTCCGCATCGCCACCTACAACATCCATAAATGCCGCGGCATGGACCGGCGCGTGGATCCCGGGCGCATCGTGGCGGTGCTGCGGGCATTGGACGCCGACGTCATCGCGCTGCAAGAGGTGCTGGGTTCCGGCGGCGGCGACGACGACCATGCCGCCTACATCGCCGCGGAAATGCAGCTGCACTCCAGCCTGGGCGAGAACCGCCGCCACCAGGGCGGCGCCTATGGCAACCTAACGCTGAGCCGGGCCGCCCCGCATGCCGTGCGCAACTTCGACATCAGCGTCCGCGGGCGCGAGCCGCGGGGCTGCCTGCGCGTGGATCTGGGCGTGGCGGGCCGCATGCTGCATGTCTTCAACGTTCATTTGGGAACGTCCTACCGGGAGCGGCGGGAGCAGGCGCAAACGCTGCTGAGCCCGGAGATTCTGTTCCGCCAGGAACTGGCGGGCGGGCGGATCTTGCTGGGCGATTTCAATGAATGGATGCGCGGGCCGGCGACGCAGTCATTGGGCGCGGCGATGCGCAGTGCCGATGTGAAGCTGCACCTCGGCCGTCGCCGGACCTATCCCGGCCTGCTGCCCCTGCTGCATCTGGATCACCTCTACTACGATCCGGGATTGCATCTGGAGCGATTGGAGCTGCACGACGACCGCCGCGCGCGCATGGCCTCCGACCACCTGCCGCTGGTGGCCGAGTTCCGCTGGTGAGGCCTGGTGACCTCAAATCGCGATCTTGGTTTCGATAACGTCATAGTCAGCCTGCACGCCTCCACCAGCGGTATCGAGAAGCCCTGCCGCCGTGAGTGCCTGGACGTCCGCGTGGACACTGCTATAGTCGCGCCCAAGCGCCTTTGCTAGCGCGCGCACGCTACTCACCTTGTGCCGTCGGACGTAGTGCAATAGCTCCATCCGGCTACCTGTCATGACGCGGGCGAGAGCGTCCCAACTCTCGAACGCGAGATGGCGCTCATGGAAGGTTTCTCCGCGTTCAGCTCGGCGCCAGGCATTCACGAACCGGCGTGAGGCTTCTTCCTCCATCGCGCCGCCCACCGTGATCTTCACATCGCTCACTTGCCACCTCGCAAAGTCCGCACGTCGGACCAAAAATCGGCCATTAGCTGCTCGACACTGCTGAACGCATAGGTGGTTTCCGCGCCCCGAAAATGCCGATGATCGCCTTTGCCACGTTCGTTATCGTATCCTACCTCGCGAACGCCCGGTCGGCCGTAGAACAGCGAATACTTCAGTCCATGTACGGAAGGTGGCACCGGTTGCGGAACGCGCCATAGCACCATCTCCACGACCGCACCGTCGTCGTAAGCGATGCGCTGGTGGAAAAGCAGTTCGGCCTTCATTTCAGCGGGGCCGGCGTTCGCGGTTGTGTTCTGAAGTGGCGGAGAGGGAGGGATTCGAACCCCCGATACCCGTTAAGGTATACACGCTTTCGAGGCGCGCGCCTTCAACCACTCGGCCACCTCTCCGTATTGTTTATACCCCAGGTCCGGCGCCACGGCGGCGCTGAAAAAACCGGCGCAGCAACTCACCCGCCTCCTCGGCCCGCACCCCGGCGGTGACCGGGAAGGCGTGATTGAGCTGGGGATGGGCGGCCAGCGCCAGCACGGAATGAATGGCCCCCGCCTTGGGGTCATCGGCGGCGAAGACCAAGCGAGCGATGCGCGCCTGGAGAAATGCGCCGACGCACATCGCGCACGGCTCCAGCGTAACATAGGCGGCGCAGCCGACCAGGCGATGGTTACCGAGGCGGCGGGCGGCTTCCCGCAAGGCGACGACCTCGGCGTGGGCGGTGGGATCGCGGTCGGTGATGGTGCGGTTGTGGCCGCGGCCCAGCACCTCGCCGGCCGGGGAAATGATCAGGGCGCCGACCGGCACCTCCTCGACCGCCTCCGCCTGCCGCGCCAGCGCCAAGGCCTCGGCCATCCAGTTCCAGTCGGCGGCCTCCGGCGACCGCTCGTTTTGGCCTGCTGCTGCCATCGTTTGATTGTCGCAGGAGGTTCGACCCGCGTGGCGCGCGCATCGCGCCGTTGATTGGCCAGGGTAGAAAGGTAGAAAATGGAAAGTGGCGCCGAGGGCGAAACATGACGCTAAATATTAAGGACCCTGAAGTACACCGTCTGGCCCGGGCCATCGCCGACCGGACTGGCGAATCCATGACCGGGGCGGTGAAGCAGGCGCTCCAGGAGCGGTATGAACGCCTCGGCGGGAGCCGGCGGCGAAAAGCGTCGGTCAAGGAGCTGCTCGCGATCGCGGACCGCGCGGCGGCGACGGTGAAACGGCCCTACCTGGACCACGCCGCCTTGCTCTACGACGAGCATGGCCTGCCAAAGTGATCCTCGACACCTCCGCGCTCGTCGCGGTTCTCTACCGGGAGCCCGAAACCGAACGCTTCGTCCAGTTGATTCACGATGCCGGGCGCTGCGCGATCAACGCCGGGAACTTTCTGGAATTGGGGTTGGTATTGGAGCGAAGCGCGGGGCCCGAGATGGAGCGGCAGCGCGACGCGCTGTTCCGCCGCGCGGGCATCGGCATTGCGCCATTCACGGAGGAGCAAGCGTTCGTGGCGCTGCTAGCCCTTCATGATTATGGTAGGGGCCGCCACCCTGCCGGTCTGAACTTCGGCGACTGCTTCGCCTACGCGCTCGCCAAGGTGAGCGGCGAGCCGCTGTTGTTCAAGGGCACGGATTTCTCGCAGACTAATATCGTGGCGGCGGCATAGCCGGCGGGGCGGTCTGAAACATGGCCGCCCGCGGCGGTTCGGGATAGGGTCCGTCGCGCTTTGCGCCGCAGCGCCGGAGCCTGAACCCGATCGGGCCTGCCCGCGGGCAGCGGCTATCATTTGGGTGTGCGGGCGGGAGCGCAGGCAGTGGCGGTGATTGGCGGCGGGCCGGCGGGGGCGCTGGCGGCGGAGCGGCTGGCGGCGGCGGGGCATGGCGTCACCGTTTTTGACGAGCGGCCCGGCTGGGAAAAGCCTTGCGGCGGCGGGGTCACGGACAAGGCGCTGGCAGCCTATCCCTTCCTGCGCGAGGCCGGCATCGAGCGGCAATGGGTGCGGGACTGCGAGTTGATCGGGCGCAGCGGGCGGCGGGCGCGGCTGGCGCTGGACCGGGCGATCGCGATTTTTTCCCGCGAGACCTTGAACCGGCTATTGCTGGAGCGGGCGCGGCGGGCAGGCGCGGAAGTGGTGACGGCGCGGGTGGTCGGGTTGGAGCGGGCCGGAGGTGCGGCGGCCGAAGCCCCCGCGGCGGAAATTGCGAACGCGAGCGCGGCGGCGGGCGCGGGGACGGGAGGCGGCGTCAGCAGCGGCGGCGGGGAATCGGGGTCCCATCCCAGCGGACCCGCCGCCGGCGGCGATGCGCCGCGCGGCGGCTGGCGGCTGCGACTGCGCGCGGGCGGCGAGGCGGCCGCGGATTTCGTGATTTTGGCGGCGGGGGCGCGCAATCCCTTTCGCCAAGCGTTCGGCCTTGCCGGCGGGGCGGCGGACTTCATGACCGCGCTGGGCTATTACGTGCCTGGCGGCGGCGACCGCATTCAAATTCGCTTTCTGCCCGGCCTGGACGGCTACATCTGGGTCTTTCCGCGGGTCGGGCATTTTTCCGCCGGCATCTGCGGGCGCACGGACGGCATGCCGGCAGGGGCGCTGCGCGCCGCGCTCGATCAATTTCTGCGTCAGGAAGGCTACGCGTTCGCCGGCAGCCCGTACTACGCGCATGTGCTGCCCGCCTACACCGCGGCGGCGCTGCGCGCCATGCGCTTCAGCGGCGGGGATTGGGCGGTGGTGGGGGACGCGGCGGGGCTGGTGGATCCGATCACGGGCGAAGGGCTGTATTACGCGCTGCGCTCGGGCGAGCTGTGCGCGGCGGCGTTGCTGGCCGGGCGGATCGGCGGCTATGGGCAGGCGCTGTGGGCGGATGTTTTGCCGGATCTGGAGCTGGCGGCGCGCATCGCCCGGCGTTTCTACACGGGGCGCTTTTTGGGCGGCGAGGTCATCGAGCGGATGATTCAGTTCACCGCCCGCAGCCGGCGCTTCCAAGGGCTGATGGCGGATTTGTTCGCCGGCTCGCAGGGCTACCTGGGGCTGCGGCGGCGGCTGTACCGGCAACTGGCGCCGACGCTGTGCGAGGCGGCGTTGGCCCATCGCACGCACGCGGAAGCCTAGGGCCATTTCCCGGGCCGGGCCGGAGCCGTCCGTGTTTGTTCGCCAGGCTAGGGGTCATTTCGCGCCGCGGGGCGGACGTGCGAACATCCGATGGAAGCCATGAAACTCGACCGCTCGATTCAACTGCAACGACAAGCTGAACGTTTTCTGCCCGGCGGGGTGGACTCGCCGGTGCGCGCCTTTCGCGCCGTGGGCGGGACGCCGCGGTGGATTGAGCGGGGCGACGGCGCCTACTTGTGGGACGCCGACGGCAACCGCTATCTGGACTTTATCGGCTCCTGGGGGGCGATGCTGCTGGGCCACGCCGACCCGCAGGTGACGGCGGCGGTGCGCGCGGCGGCGGCGGACGGATCCAGCTTCGGTCTTTCGACGCCGGGAGAATTGGCGCTGGCGCGGCGGGCGGCGGCGGCCAACCCGGCGGTGGAGATGATCCGCTTCGTCAACTCCGGCACGGAAGCGACCATGAGCGCCTTGCGGCTGGCGCGCGGTTTTACCGGCAGGGAAGTGGTGGTGAAGTTCGCCGGCGGCTACCACGGCCACGCCGACCTGCTGCTGGCGGAGGCGGGATCGGGGGTGGCGACGCTGGGGCTGGCGAGCTGCGCCGGGGTGGCCGCGGGCGCGGTTGCGGCGACGCTGGTTTTGCCCTACAACGACCTGGCGGCGGCGGAATCGGCGTTCGGCGAGCGGGGCGGAGAGATTGCGGCAGTGATCGTCGAGCCGGTGGCGGGAAACATGGGCTGCGTGCCGCCGGAGCCCGGCTACCTGGCGGCGCTGCGGCGGCTGACGGCGGTGGCCGGGGCGGTGCTGATTTTGGATGAAGTGATGACCGGGTTCCGGCTGGCCTTCGGCGGCGCCACCGAGCGCTTCGGGCTGGAGGCGGATCTGTGGACCTACGGCAAGGTCTTGGGCGGCGGGCTGCCGATCGGCGCCTATGGCGGCCGGGCGGAGATCATGCGCCAGGTCAGCCCGCTGGGGCCGGTGTATCAGGCGGGAACGCTGGCGGGCAATCCCCTGGCCATGGCGGCGGGACTGGCGACGCTGGACCGGCTGCAACAGGATGCGGAGGGCTACGCCCGCGCCGAGCGCTGGACGGCGGATTTCGCCGCCGGCTTGGGGGAGCAGGCGCGGCGGGCCGGGGTGCCGCTGACCGTGCAGGCGGAAGGCAGCATGTTCACGGCGTTTTTCACCGATCAGCCGGTGCGGAACTTCGCCGCGGCGCAGCGCTGCGATACCGCCGCCTTCGCCGCGTTCCATCGCGCCTTGCTGGAAGAAGGCGTGCTGTTGCCGCCGGCGCAGTTCGAGGCGGCGTTCGTCAGCTGGCGGCACGGGGCGGCGGAGCTGGAGTTGGCGCTGCGGGCCACGGGCAAGGCGTTGGCGTCGCTCGGGCCCGGGATCTAGCCGCACTTAGGCTTGCCGGGATCGCGCCATTCGCGCGGGGGCGGGGCAGGCGTGGGTAGCGGCGGTTCCGCGCGGCGGCCCGGCGTCCCGAGGGGCGGCGCCGTTAGCGGCCGGGGCGAAACCCCGCACCCGCCTGGCCGATGTCGCGCGCTTCCCGCGCGGAAAAGCGGATTGGGGGAGTGCGGGCGCGCGCGGCGGAAGCCCTGCGCAGTGACCCGGCTCAGGTAACTTCTACTTTCCACTTGCGCGGCATAGGGCGTTTTCACTAAGATGACCCCGCATGGCCTGGTTGCGGTCACTTGGAGTCGTTGCGCCTTTCCGCGGCGTTTCCGGGACTGCATGCGGCCTGCCGTTTCCCCCCAAGACCCGCAAATCGCGATCGCGTGGAGCGAGGGCATGGTAAGGGAGGCTGTCCCGCAAGGCCCGTCCGGCCGCGGAGCGGCTCAGCCGCCCATCAGTGGGAGGCGTTTCCGTTGGGAACGCCTGGGGCTGGGCTTCGACCGCCGGCAATGGACGCCCGCAGGCACGTTGGGTGTTTCCCAGTTGCCGCGAAAGGAGTTCCCGTGCCGACAACGGCGAATCGCCTAGGCAAGATTGGCGAGCGCATCCGCGAATTCCGCCTGCAGCGCAATCTTTCCCAGGGCGACATCGAGCAAAAAACCGGGCTGCTGCGCTGCTATCTGTCGCGGGTCGAGAACGGCCACACCACGCCCTCGCTGCAAACGCTGAACAAAATCGCCCGCGCCTTGGACATGCCGCTGGCGCAGTTTTTCGACGCCGCCCAGGCGGGCGAGCCGGCGCTGCCGGTGCTGAGCGATGAAGCGGTGGCGTTCCTGACGCAGATCCGGCGCTATGCCACGGTGTTGAATGAGGCCGACCGGCAGCAGGTGCTGGCGATGATTAAGAAGATGGCCTTCCAGGACGAGAAGAGCAAAGCCGCCGGGGCCTAGCGCGGGCGGCGTCCCGGGCAGACGAGGTCCCAGCCCAGCGCGACAGCGGGAATGAACAGGGCCTGCTGGGATGGGCTCTGGGCGCGGCAACTGGCACAGGCCTGGGGCGCTAGCGGGCCCGGTCGTCGGCTCTCGAAACCCAGTCACAGCCCTCGCAACGCGGAGCGTTCGGAATCGGGCGGGCGCGCTAGGCGGCGTGCTGGACTTCGCGCTGCGTGACATGAGCGCGGATCAGGCCGGGCGATAACTGTTTGTGCAGATAGATTTTGCTTTCGGCGTTGTCGAAGGCGTGGCGCTCATAGCCGATGATGTCGAAGCGCAGGTGGTCCAAGGTGGCGCGCATGGCATGGAACCGGTTCTTGGTTTTGACCACGATGCGCTCGTAGCCCTGGTGCAGGGCCCAGGCTTCCTGCTCCTCGGTGAGAGCGCGGTAATGGCCCTGGCCGCGCCAGTCGGAGCGGGTGCCGCCGATCCAGCTATAGAAGACGCGGCGGCCGTCGAGGGGAATCCAGTCGCGGAGGCGGTCGGCCAGCGCCGCCAGGGCGGGGTCGGTTTCATCGGTGCGGAGTTCGTGGCCGACCTTGAAGGCCACCGGAATCAATTGCTCCGGGTCGTCGGGCGGCGCGGCCAGCGACATCAGGATTAGGTGCGGGCGGCCCAGCAGGCGGCGGCGGATCTCCCCGGCGGTTTTCTTTTCCTGGAACTCGCCGAAGTACTGCTCCATGTACTCGATTTCCAGGCTTCCCCGCTCCAGGGAAAATTGCCGGATGGTGTGCCGCATCATGCCTGCCGTGTCGGGAGTCGCGCGGGACGGCGCGCCGGCTGGCGCCGCCGCCCGTGAAGCGCAAGTGTACCAAATGCCGGGCGCAGGCCCCAGCCCCGCCGCTCGCGGGGGTCGCGCCGTCAGCGTGCGGGGAATGTCGCGGCCTCCGCGCGCCGGCGATATCCCCCGCGCAAATCGCGGGGTCGCGCCGTTGACTCAGGGAGCCACGCCGGTGTGAGAAGCCACATCGAAAGTTCGCGGGACGCCCCGCCGCAGGCGGGGCTGGGGGCTCGCGCCCATCAATGGAGGATTTCGTATTCGCTCTGCACCATGCCCGCCCCGAGGGAGCGGGTGGCGACGTGGCGCAGGCGGATGTCGCCGGGCAGCGGGCCGAAGAGCGGGACGCCGGCGCCGATCAGCACCGGCACGCGGGTGATGAACATGCGATCCAGGCAGCCGGCGGCGAGGAAGCGCTGGATGGTGATGCCGCCGTCCACATAGGCGTGCTGCAGTCCGCGGGCGGCGAGTTGGCGCTGGATTTCTGGCGGCTCGGCGGCGGTGGTTTCCACCGGCTCGCCGGGAGCCGCGGGCGGGGCGAGCGGGCGGCGGGTGAGGACGACCAGGGGCTTACCGCCATAGACCGGGAGATGGCCGAGGCGGCGGACGACGTCGAATGTGCGACGGCCCATCACGACGACATCCACGGTGGCGAGAAATTCGGGAAAACCGTGCGGGGCTTCCTCGCCGACGGCGAGGAAATCCAGCCCGTCGTCCGGGCGGGCGAGAAAGCCATCCACGCTGACGCCGCAGAACGCCGAAAGTTGCATCACGGCCCTCCTGAGATGGGGCTATTGTATCGGGACGGGGGACGCGGGACGGCGGGCGGCGCGCGCGATGTCGTCGAGATACTTTTTGGCCTCAGGCGGCATACACCGGAGTGCGGGTGGCATCCACCGCCTGTTGAAAATAGGGGTTGGCGAAGCGTTTGGCGGCAACCAGGTCAATGGGTCTACCGAACAGCGCCTCCAGGCCCTCCCACAGCCCGAAATACGCATCCGCGTGCTGCGCCGGCCGGGGCATGGGGCTTCCCACGGCGGCGGGACGGCATTAGAATGCTGGCGGGATCGGCTGCCGGGCCGGTTGCTTTGGCCCGGGCACGAGGAGGCAGCGATGATCGCCATCCTGGGAGCCGGCGGCTCCATCGCCAATCATTTGGTTCCCCTGCTGGCATCGGGTCCGGAGCCGATGCGGCTGGTCAGCCGCAGCGCCCGACCGGATGCCCGGGCGGCGGAGGTGCGGGCCGCGGATCTGACCGTCCCGGAGCAGGCGGTGCAAGCCGTCGCCGGATGCCGGACCGCATTTCTGCTGGCCGGGCTGAAATACGACCACAAGTTGTGGGCCGAGGCGTGGCCGCGGATCATGGGCAACGTCATCGAGGGATGCAAGCGGGCCGGCGCGCGGCTGGTCTTTTTCGACAACGTATATATGTACGGGCGGGTCCAGGGGGCGATGACGGAGGCGACGCCGTTCCAGCCGGTCAGCAAAAAAGGGGAGGTGCGGGCGCGCATCGCGGCGTGGCTGATGCGGGAATGGGAGGCCGGGGCGCTGACGGCGATGATCGCGCGGGCCGCCGATTTTTACGGTCCCGCCACGCCGACCGCCATCCCCAGCGCGATGGTCTTCGCGCCCTTGAGCCGCGGCAAGAAGGCATCGTGGCTGGTGAATGACGCAGTGCCGCATTCGTTTACCTACACGCCGGACGCGGCGCGGGCACTGGTGGCGCTGGCGGCCAGCGACTCCGCCTGGAACCAGACTTGGCATCTGCCCACCGCGCCGCAGCCGCCGACGGGCAGCGAGTTCATCGAGATGGCGGCGGCGGCGCTGCACGCCGCGCCGCGTTACCGCGTGCTGTCGCCGGGGATGGTGCGGTCGTTTGGATGGTTCCGGCCGGTGATCGGCGAGGTGTACGAAATGCTCTATCAGAACGATGCGCCGTACCTCTTCGATTCGTCCAAGTACGCCGCGGCTTTCGGATTCGGCGGGACCGGCTACCGCGAGGGCATTCGGGCGACGGCGGCGCCGTTGCGCGCGGCCAAGGCGGCGTGACGCGGCGCGGCGGCTAGGCGATGGCGCCGGCCTGGAGCGGGCGGACGTCGAGGAAGGCGTCGAAGACGCCGAATCGGCTCATGTCGCTGGGGAGGCCGAGGGCGAGATGGAGCACCTCAATCGCGGCGCGCCACTCCTGCACCGAGGATGGGCCACCCATGTCGTGATCGTTGAGAAAGTACAGGAACACGAGGCGGCTTTTCTGGCCATTGAGCTTGGTGAGCCAGTAATGGTGAGCTAGGCGGTTCACGTATTGGTAGAACGGGTGACCCCAATCAATGCTCGCGGCGCGCGCGTAGTGTTTTCGGGCCTGTTGCAGGCTTTCGCGGATCAACGCCGCGGCCTTCGGGTCGCGCGCGCCGGTGGGGTTTGAATTCAGCTCCGAGACGTGGGATTTGGCCTCAACGAAGACTGCGGCGCCGTCCGAGTATTTGCCCTCGGCGTCCCACCTTGGGCCGCCTTTGGGCCAGAATGCGCAGAGCGGGACCTTGAGGCGGGCCGGCTCGATGCCGGCGCCGGCCAGCGCGGCTTCGTCCCGGTGCTCGGCGTAGCCGTGGCATTCGAGGGGCGCGGCCCAGGTGATCGAGGCGCCTTTGGCCAGCGCACCGCTGTTCCGAAGCGCCTCGGCTAGCAGTTTCTGCTCCCGGTTGACCGCCGTTTGAAGCCAGCGTTGGCTGCCCTTGGGTGCGAGTGAGGCCATGGCCGGCAGCTATAAACGAAATTTGCGCTGAGGGCAACAAGCCAGCGCCGCTCCGCGCGCCCCGACCCGGCAGCGCGGAGCGCGACTGCACGCAAACCGGACGCATACCCCCCCTGCGGCCGCCGGCGTTCCGCCCCGTGGGTAGGGCTCCCGCCATGCGTACGCACTCCCGCCCCGACGGCGTCCCGCCAGCGGCGGGGCCGTCGCCCTTCTGGGCGGCGGGAGCGCTGCCCTCCCGGCCGGCGGGGCGGGTGAATCGGGCCGCGCTGGTCGCGCGCGGCCCCGGCCGCGCGGAGCGCGACCGCACGCAAGCCGGAGGCATACCCCACGCACCGCGGCGCCCCGCCCCCTGGCTGCTGCCTTGCGGCGGCGGGCCTGTTCGTTTGCGATCTGCGGCAAATTTGGTCGCCGGGCAGACGGCGCCATAGCGGGCGCTGATCCCTCGGGGTTCCCGCTATGGGCGGGGAAAACGCCACGTTTCTCCCCGGTCCGCGAACCTAGCGCCTTTCGTTACCGTGGTACTGTAGGGCCATGGCGATCGCGCGGTCGCGGATTACGGCGCAGGGGCAGATCACGGTGCCGGCGGAGGTGCGCCGCCGGCTTGGGGTCGCGCCCGGGGCGGTGCTGGAGTGGGAGGAGGAGAAGGGCCGGGTCTTCGTGCGGCGGTCGGGCCGCTTCACCTCCGAGGACATCCATCGCGTGCTGTTCCCCAAGGGTACGCCGTCCCAGGCTGTTTCCGTGGAGGAAATGGACGAGGGGATACGGCAGCATTTGCGGCGCAAACATGCGCGCCGTTGATACCAACGTGTTATTGCGCCTGCTGCTGCGCGACGACGCCGCGCAGTTGCAGGCGGCTGAGGCGTTCGCCGCCGGCGGGGGATGGATTCCGCTGCTGGTGTTGGCGGAGACGGCGTGGGTGCTCCAGGCGCGCGGTTGGGACAGGCGCGTGATCGCTGCCGCGGTGGAGATGCTGCTGCGCCACGAGGCGCTGGCGGTTGAGGACCCGGAGCGCGTGGGCCGGGCGCTGGCGCAATTTCGGCTGCACGCGGGCGTCGAGTTCGCGGACTGCCTGATTCTGGAGTCCGCCCGCGCCGCCGGCCACTTGCCGTTAGGCACATTTGACCGCCGGCTGGGCCGCCTCCCAGGGGCAACGCGGCTAGGCTAGGCGCGGGGCCCGGCTGGCTGGCGCGAGCCCGCTCGCGCGACGGCGGAGGCGCTCCGCGCGGCCAAAGCCACGTGACGCGGCGAGGCGGTTAGCGGGATCCGCGGTAGGGCTCCTGCCCTGCGTAGGCGCTCGTGTTTTGACGGCGTCCCGGCCAGCGGTGGGGCCGTCGCCCTCCCGGGCGGCGGAAATTGACAGCTGGGACGGCTACCCCGACCCTCGCTGCGCCTAGGGCCTGTGTTGCCGCCTGGGGCGGCTGCGGGCTAAAGCCCGCAGCACACAGGCTGAAGCCTAATCCACGCGCCCCGACCCGGCAGCGCGGAGCGCGACCGCACGCAAGCCGGAGGTATACCCCACGCCAAGCCGGGGCATTCCCCACGCCCGGCGGCGGGCGGGGCTAATGCAAATCCACCTGAAGGACTTGGATAGTGTAGGGCGGCATGGTCTCCCGCCAGACCGGGCCGAGGCCGCGCAGGCGGCGGCGGTGGGGCACGATGGCGCGGGGATGGCGCAGGCTGTTGGTGGCTTGGGGGTTGGCGGCGTGCAGGGTGATCAGCTTGCCGCGGCCGGTGAGGCGGGCGCCGGAGAAATGCACGCTGACGGCCTGCGGCGTGGAGGCGGCGTTGACCAATTTCAGATCCACGCGCCGCCCCGGAGTTTCCGTGACGGAGTCGAAGAAGCGCGGGCCGCCGCCGGCAAGCGTGGCGGCAGGGCGCTCGGCGCCGAGATGGCTGGCGAACATCGCCTGGGCGTAGTAGCTGGGCGAGCCATAGCTGCGCAGGGCGTTGTAGCCGATCAGGTCGGGCGCCCATTGCATGGCGCCGGGATTGACGTTGGTGAACAGCGGCGCATAGGAGGCCATGACAATGAGGTCGCTGTTGCGCTCCAGGCCGGTCATCCAGGCGGCATCGCCGAGGGCGGCGCCGAAGTTGGGCGTGGGCGAGCCCTGGCGCGTGGCCCATTCGCCGACGAAGATTTTGGGGCCGGTGCGGCTGGTTTTGTCGTAGTGGCCGGCGTCGTGGAAGAACTGCACGGCGCGCTGGTAATAATGCTGGTCCAGCACGTCCGGGCGGACGGAGGTGACGGGGGCGGTGGCGATGATTTGCAGCTGGGGATATTGCGCCTTGATGGCGTGGTAGAACTGCGCGAAGCGGGCGTTGTAGCTGCCGGAGCGGTCGAAAAAGTCTTCGTTGCCCACCTCGACGTAATGCAGCGGAAACGGCTGGGGATGGCCGTCGCGGGCGCGGACCGCGCCCCAGCGGGTGTGGACGCCGCCGGTGACGTACTGGATTTCCTCCAGTGCGCTGGTGACGTAGGGGGCCAGCTTCGGGCCCGGCGGCACGTGCTTCCCATTGAGCGAATACCCGGCGTAGACGGCCAGCACGGGCTGCATATGCAGGTCCTGGCACCAATCCAAAAATTGCAGCAGCCCGAACTGATCGGTGGACCAATAGCCCCAGGGGCTCCAATGTCCGGGGCGGTCCACCAGCGGGCCAATGGTTTTTTTCCAGTTGAAGCGCTGGGCGATGGAGCGGCCCTCCAAATAGTTGCCGCCGGGGAAGCGGAGGAATTGCGGATGCATCGCCGCCAGCAGCCGCATGATGTCCGGGCGATCGCCGTTGGGCGTGCCGTCGTAGGTGGGCGGGAAGAGGGTGACGACGTTCAGCCAAAGCGTGCCGGGATGGGCGACGGTGAAGACCAAATGATTGCCCGCCGAAGGGCGGAAGCCGCCGCCGGTGCGGAGGGTGAAGGCATGGCGGCGCCAAGCGGCGCCGATGCCGCCGATGACCGCCGAGGCCAGCACCCGGCCGGTTTGGTTGGCGACCAGGCTGGCGGTCACCGCGCCGACGCCGGCTGTCGCCGCATCCGTGCCGGGCAGTGCGGCGGGGACGCCGGCAGCCGTGCCGGCTGCGGCACCGGCAGCGAGCGCCGCAGCCACGCCGGTGCAATCGCCGCCCGCACCATCGCGCCGGGTCGACGGCATCGCCTGGCGCTGGCCGACCGACGGCGCGATCCTCGATCGCTATCAGGCCAATGATCCGGGCCGCCAGGGCATCGAT
>DAHUYO010000029.1 GCA_027315185.1 Acidobacteriota bacterium | reverse complement strand
CCGCACCGTCTTCGTCATCGCCCACCGCTTGTCCACGGTGCGCCGCGCCGACCGCATCTTGGTTTTGGATCGGGGCCAGATCAGCGAAACCGGCACCCATGAGGAGCTGATGGCCCTGAGCGGCGGCTATCGCCGCCTCTATGACCTGCAATTCGCCGACGCCGGCGACGCCGAGCCCATGGAGACGCGGACGGAAGCGGCGGCGCCGGGCCAGGCGCTGGGCGCCTCCTAGGAAACGCGTGACGCAGCCCGCCGCGACTCCCATCCGTTCCATGACCGGCTACGGCGCCGCCGCCCGCGCCGCCGGCGGCGTCACCGTGCGCATGCGGCTGCGCAGCGTGAACCACCGCTTCCTGGATTTGCAGCTGCGCCTGCCGCCGGAACTGGAAGGCGCGCAGGCGGCGCTGGAACGGCAGCTGCGCGGCGCATTGCGCCGCGGGCACGTGCAGCTGGTGGCGGTAGTGGAGCGGGAGGCGGCGGCGGCAGCCCAGGTGAATACGGCGATGGCGGCGGCGTACCTCGCCGCCTGGCGGCGGCTAGCCCGGGAACTCTCCCTGCCCGCCGTGCCGCCGGAAGGCCTGGCCTGGGATTTGCTGCGGCTGCCGGGCATTTTGGCGCCGTCCCAGGAACCCGACGATGCCGCCGCGCTCGGGCAACTGGCCCAGGCCGTGCTGGCGGATTGTTTGGCCGAGCACGGCCGCAGCCGGGAGCAGGAAGGCGCGGCCATGGCCGCGGACATGCGCGGCCGCTTGCAGGCCATCACCCGCTCCGCCGCCGCCATTCGCGCCCTGCGCGGCGCGGTGGAAGCGGCGTATTTGGCGCGGCTGCGGGAGCGTGTGCAGGAGCTGCTGGCGGGAACCAGCACGGCCATTCCGCCCGAGCGTTTGGCCCAGGAGGCGGCGCTGCTGGCCGAGCGCGGCGACATCAGTGAGGAGCTGGTGCGCCTGGAGGCGCATCTCGCCGCCTTTGCCGCGGCGCTCGATGCCGGCGGCGAGGTGGGGAAAAAGTTGGACTTCCTTTTGCAGGAACTGAACCGCGAGGCGAATACGCTGCTGTCCAAAACGAGCGGCTTGGCCGCCGACGGCCTGCGCGTCACCGGCGAAGGTCTGGCCATCAAGGGCGAGATCGAAAAAATCCGCGAGCAGGTGCAGAACATCGAGTAGCGCTTCCGGCCTGCATCCGCCCGGCCGGACGGGATACAATGGGCGGGCGGCCGAGCAGCGGCGCAGCCGCTCAGGTGTGGATGCTCCGCCGGTGGCGGGGCGGGGGCCGGGCCGCGAACGGCGGCAACCGGAGCCGGAAGGCCTCGGGGGAATCCAGTTGCCGCGACAAGAAGGGAAATAATGTTCGATACCCATGGCGTGAAAATCACTTGGTGCGGCCATGCAACGTTTCGCATTGACGCGGGCGGCAAGCGCATTTACATAGACCCGTTCCTGAAGGAGAATCCCTCCTGTCCGGCGGGGGAAAAGGACCCCACGGCCGCTGACGCCGTGCTGCTGACGCACGGCCATTACGACCACATCGCCGACGCCCTGGGCATCGCCCAGCGTTTTCACGCGCCGGTGGTGGCGAATTTTGAGATCGGCTATTGGCTGATGGGCAAAGGGCTGAAACAGGATCAGGTGCTGGGCATGAACAAAGGCGGCACCGTCGCGGTTGCCGGCGCGCGCGCCACAATGGTCCATGCGCTGCATTCCAGCGGCATCAACGACGGCGGCAAGATCGTCTATGGCGGCGAGGCGGCGGGGTACATTCTTCGCTTTCCCGGCGGCCTTTGTGTGTACCATGCCGGCGACACCTGCTTGTTCGGCGACATGCGCCTGATCGGCGAGCGCTACCATCCGCAACTGGCGCTGCTTCCCATCGGTGATTTCTACGTGATGAACCCTTCCGACGCCGCCGAGGCCTGCAAAATGTTGGGCGTGAAAGCCGTCATCCCGATGCACTACGGCACCTTCGCGCCGCTGACCGGCCGGCCGGAGGAGTTGGCCGACGCGCTGCGCCAGGCGGCGCCGCAGTGCGAGATGATCGCGCTGAAGCCGGGTGAGACGCTGGGCGAAGAGCAACGATGATCATCGAACCCAAAGTTGAAGAATATCTTTATGGTTTGCTGCCGCCGCGCAACGCCGTGCTGGCGGAGATGGAGGCGCAGGCGCGGCAGCGGAACATTCCCATCGTGGGGCCGGCGGTGGGACGCTTTTTTTCGCTGCTGGCGCGGATCCACGGCGCCCGGCGCGTCTTCGAGCTGGGCTCGGCCATCGGCTACTCCACCATTTGGTGGGCGGAGGCGGTGGGGCCGGAAGGCGAAGTGTTTTATACCGACAGCAGCGAGGCCAACGCCCAGGAAGCGGCGGGCTATTTCCGCCGCCTGGGACTGGAGCATCGCATTCAGCAGCGGCAGCAAGACGCGCTGGCGGCGCTGCGCGAAACCCCCGGAGAGTTCGATATTATTTTTTGCGACATCTCCAAGCACGAGTACCCGGCGGCGCTGGAGCTAGGCTTGCCGCGGTTGCGTGCCGGCGGATTGTTCGTCGCCGACAACGTGCTGTGGAGCGGCAAGGTGGCGGCCCCGGACGCTTCCGCGGATACGCAGGGCATTCTCGCCTTCAATCGGGCGATTTACGCGGATCCGGGATTGCTGGCGGCGATCGTTCCGCTGCGGGATGGATTGGCGATATGCCGAAAACGTTAGGGGCAGGTAAGGAGCACCGATAATGCGGCTGGCGCCCTTGCATTCCTTTCCGGTCGAGGAGTTTTTGCTGACCCGCATCGCCTTGTCTCCCGACGCCGCGCAAGTGGCGATGGGACATAAGGCATTCCGCGCCTTGAACGCCGAAAGCGGCGCGGTGGAGCGCGAGTTCGCCTTTCCCGAGTTCCTGGGCCAGCTGCGCTACAGCCCGGACGGGCGCTACGTCGCGGCGGTCAATGTCGCCGACAACCATCCCCACACCCGCGGTCGGCTGACCGTGTTCGACGCCGCTACCGGCGCTGCGGCGCTGGAGCGCGAAGCCGCCCTGCCGGTGGAGACCTGCGCCTTCCAGCCGGGCGCCAATGGCGACGCTTGGCGCATCGCTTGGAACGACGCCCGCATGGAGGCGGGGGCGGAGGGCGCCGCAGTGGTCGCGGCGCGCATCGGCCGCGCCAGCCTCTGCGGCAAGAATCTTGAGCCGCTGCCGCTTCCCGGCCAGCAGATCCGCGCCTTGGCCGCCGCCGCCGGTGGCGGCTGGGTCTGCTTCGCCCGGGAAGCCGTGGGCGCCACCCACACGGTCGAAAACGCGCAGCTGATCTTTCGCAAGTTCCGCCTGCTGAGCGTGGGGCCGGATGGCGCCGTGCGCAAGGATTTCGACCTCGGCATCGGCGCCGGCGTCTGCGCCCTCTCGCCGGACGGCAAACTGCTGGCGGTGGAGATGGTGGACTTCAAGAACAACGAGCGGCATGTCTCCTTGGTGGACGCCGAGACCGGCGTGGAGGCCAATCTGCTGCCGTTGGAAGCCAATACGCTGCCGGTTTTTGAGTTCTCCCAGGACGGCGCGTATTTCCTTTGTTTGAAGGAAGATGCCGATGGAGACTTCAACACGCTTCGCATTTGGCGCAGCGCGGACCTGCGGCTGGTGGGCGAGGCCCAGCTGGACCTGAGCTACCACGCCATGTCCAGCTGCCTGGAGCACAGCACGCTGGCGTTTCTGGGCGGCGGCAAGCTGGACCTGTTCGCGGTGGAATAGGCGTTAGCCAACGGGGCTGGCGACGCCGCATCCCGGGCCGGCGGCGCGGTATCGGTCCCGGCGGTCACCGTTCGCGCCGCGGCGGGGTTTTGACCCCGGCCCGCCGCCGGTGTATAACACCCGCATGTCCCGCCGCCGGGTTCGCTGCGCTCCCCCTGCAACCTGCTTCGCCGGCGGCCTGCCGCGTCACGCCCGTCCGGACTGGCTGGGCAGCGAGCGGCTGGCGGCGTGGACCAACCAAACGCTGGTCTCGGAAGAGGCGTACGCGCCATTCGGCGGGGCCTACGCCGGGGCCGGCGCCGGCGAGCAAATGTTCACCGGCAAGGGCCAGCGCCTGGCCGCCGGCATCTATGACTTCCCGTTCCGCCACTACTCCCCGGCGCAGGGCCGCTGGCTCTCGCCCGATCCCTCCGGCCCCGCCGCCGTGAACCCCGCCAATCCCCAAAGCTGGAATGCCTACGCCTACGTCGCCAGCCAGCCGCTCACGGCCACCGACCCGCTGGGACTTAGCGGCAACGGCAGCACCGGCTGCGGCGTCGGCCAGGCCGCCGACGGGCCTTGCCCGCCCGTGTACACGGTGACCGCCTGGGGCTGCATCACCTGCAACCCGGGTCCGCCGCCTGGGTGGGTGGACGCGAACCTCACCGGCATTCCCTACTGTACCGCCCATCCACTCTCCTGCATGGTCGCCAGCCTCGGCCAGCACCCCAACGGCCCCGGCCCGAGCGGAAGCTGGAACCACGGCAATGGCGTGGTCGCCGCCGCCATGGCGGTGCCAAAAGGCCCGAGTTGCAGCCCCGAACTCGGCTGGGCATCGGTGGGCGCGTGGATCGCAACCGGGGTGTCCTTCCTGGGCGAGGCACCGAGTTTGGGCGCGGACTCCCCGGTCACGCTTGCGGCGGGCTCTGCAGCCACAGGCCTAAGCGATTTGTCCCTTTACATAGGTGCCGCCGCGGCCGCTCTCAATAGCCTAGCTACTGGCAACGCCCGCGCGATCGGGGCCTTTGATTGGTCCCACCTGACCGGCCTGCCGGTGGAGGCAGCCGCGTCGCACATCCCCGGCGTAAGCGCCTTTGGCGACGCGGTTGGCGGGATTGCCGAGCTAGCGTCCAGCCTCTCGCTTGCGGCACGGGAGGTCTGTCAATGAGGGACTGGGCGCCCAAAAGGGGCAGGCGCGCGGCCCAGGTTGTTTTCTTTGGCGCGTGCGCCGTGGGTGTTCTGGTGATGCTCAAATACCCCTCAAGCATCGCTGCGAGGGCCGCCGCCCTCGGCGGGATGGGCGCGGCTTTCGCGGTTGCCCGCTCATTAACGGCCGGCAAAGGGGGGCGCGGTGGCCGGGCGGGGTCCTCTGCCCCCGCGGGCACGCCCCCTCGCCCGCGCCCGAGCCGCTGGCTCTGGGGCGCCGCTGCGGGGTTCACAGGCGGGGCTGCGGCGTCATATTGGCTCCTGCTAATCGACCAGCGCCACGGTGGCCACGCACTGTGGCCGCTTTATTTGTTCATCGGGTTTGTCGTAGCCGGTGCGGCCGCGTCGTCGGTCCTGGCGGCGAAGCTGACGCGCTGGTAACCCCGCAGGGAAGGCCCCTGCGGTGGCTTCCCCCCGGGAACTGGCCCGAAACCGAGTACGGTATGGGCGGCTGCAGCGCTCCTAAGCCAGCCCGGGCCGCGCGGATTGTGCCGCGAATGTGCCGTAGCCCCGCCGCCCGTCACCATCTTTCGCGGAATCGCGTGGCAACACTCCATTGGCATCCCCGGCACGGCGGCGCCCCGGAAATCCTCGCGCCGCATAGCAATTGGCGTTAATCGGCACCTTCCGGTGCGACATCGTCCCCGAAATTGACACGGTAGAGGTCAGCGGCCCGAGTCCGCTCGTGCCTACCATCCAGCGCTTTGCGATCGCGGGGTCGCAGACCACGCCGTTGCCGCACCGGGGCCAGGGGACGGCGGCAATGTTTTGACCCCGGCCCGCCGCCGGTGTATAACACCCGCATGTCCCGCCGCCGGGTTCGCCGCGCTCCCCCTGCAACCTGCTTCGCCGGCGGCCTGCCGCGCCACGCCCGCCCGGACTGGCTGGGCAGCGAGCGGCTGGCGGCGTGGACCAATCAGACGCTGGCCTCGGAAGAGGCGTACGCGCCATTCGGCGAGGCCTACGCCGGGGCCGGCGCCGGCGAGCCAATGTTCACCGGCAAGGGCCAGCGCCTGGCCGCCGGCACCTATGACTTCCCGTTCCGCCACTACTCCCCGGCGCAGGGCCGCTGGCTCTCGCCCGATCCCTCGGGCCTCGCGGCGGTCAATCCCGCCAACCCCCAAAGCTGGAATGCCTACGCCTACGTCGCCAGCCAGCCGCTCACGGCCACCGACCCGCTGGGACTGAACTGGAATTACCAGAACAACACCGCGTGCGCTCCCCTGCCAGGGACCCAGGTCTTCCAGGGCGTCCCGTACGCCTGTACGAACGGGGGCAGCGAGGGCGAGGTCCAGTCCGTCGGCGTCACCGCCACTCCGCTGCCCGGGCCGCCGTACTGGATCCCGGCCAACCTGACCGGCGTACCGTATTGCGCGGCTAATCCGCTGGCCTGCATGGGCCCTGTTTCCCATCCCAATGGGCCCGGCGGCGGGGGCGGCGGGGGCACCGGCGCCGGGCCGATCAACACGTCTGGAACGGTGGGCAGCCGCCTGGCCTGCGCCGAGGGCTTCGCCGACGGCCACAGCTTGGCGGCCACGCTAGACATTAGCGCCCAAGCGCATCCGATTGAAGCCTACGCAGCGAACGCGCTGCTGGGCAACTCCGTCTCCGGCGCCCTCCAGTTCGTGCAGGGCCTCTTTGGTGGACACGTCGGCGGCACCGCCGCCGGTTTAGTCACCGGCGGCCTTAGCCAGGGCCTGCCGATTCCCGCCAGCGGGAACCGCTGGGCGGGCGGCGGCCTGGCGGGCGGCTTGACTGACGGCGTTCTGAACGCGGCTACCGGCGGCGAGGAGATCACCACGCTCACTGGCACCGTCGCCATGGACGGACTGGCCGCGCCCATCGGCCTGGTGAAGTTTGCGTACGACACAGTGACGTTCGGGGTCGGCCTATACCGGGGATGCGGGCAATGACGGTGCTCACAGCTTCCGCCAGCGCGGCGAACGCTCGGGCCGCAGCCGGTAACCTCGCCTTCGGGAGCGATTTCACCCCAGTTGTCCTTGCCGTTTTCCTCGCCCTTTGCGCCGCGTGGTGGAAGTTCTCGCTGGCCAGCCGGCGGCTCGGTCGGCGGCGCTGGCGCCTCCTCCTGCGGCTCACAGGTGCTATGGGCCTGGCTCTCGCCGTCGTTGGCCTGGCCGCCAACTGGGGCCAAAACCTGGCCGCAATTGCGCTCCGCCCAGCGGCGGTCCTGCTCCCCTTCACCGCTGTGCTGGCGGGCTCGGCCCTTCTCGCCATTTTCCCGTGGAGGTGGGGCGCGGAGGACGAGGCGCCAACCCCACCCCTGGGCGTCGGCCTCGACCTCGCCCAGCCGCAGCCGCCCATGTCGAAACGCAACGGATTCGCCCGCGCCCGCGCCCTCCTGGCAAACGCCTATGCCTGGCTCATCGTCGCCGCTGTCGCCTATATCGGGATCCGCTGGCTGCTGCGCCACCTTTGAACTTTGTGGCCCCGCGGTATAGGCTTGGCCCGGTGAGCCGCGCTGACCCCGCGCGCGCCGAGGACCGGGGCTGCGGCCGGAACTATGAGGCCGGAGGCGGCGATTCCTCGCCCCAGCGACCCGCTGTGCCGCGATTGTGCCGCAACCCCGCCACCCATCGTCGCATCTTGTGGGATTACTCGGCAGCGCGCTATAACCATCGTTGACTCGGCATTTGCCCGCAACCCATTGCAGCGCCCATCACTGGGCATCAATCGGCACCTTCCGGTGTGAAATCGTCCCCGAAATTGACACGGTAGAGGTCTGGGGTTCGAGTCCGCTCTGCCCGGCGTGCGGAACCCGCCGTGGCGCTGGGGCGCGGGCTGGGTCCCTGCGCGCTAGTTCCCTCCGTGCCGCGGGGCACGGGCTCGCGAGCCGCGTGCGGTGGCACGCGGCTCAGTACTCGCCGGGCGCCCGTGGGATTGCGCCGGCCAGACGGCGGGGCCGGCGCGCGGGAATCAATGCGTGCCGGCGGAGGCGTGCGCGGCGCCGGAGGCGGAGGCGCCGCCTCCCAGCGTTTCCAATTGCAGCTGGCTGCCGGAATTTAATTTGAAGTTGCCGCCGCGGCTCACCAAAAAGCTGCCCTGGCCATAAAGCGCCGCGGTCGAGCCCAGGCGGGGGAAGCGGATGGCGAAGGGATGGCCGTTGCTGTCCCGCCATACGCCGTTCAGCTGCGCGTCGGCCCCGGCATTAGCGCCCATGCGCCCCAAGCCGCCAGCCGCACTGCCGGCTGCATCGCCGGCCATTTTGCCCATGCCGCCCACGGCCCCGCCAGCGGTATTGGCCACGCCGCCGACGGCGCCTCCCATTGCGCCGCCGACCATACCACCCCTAGGACCGGCCATGCCGCCGCCCATGCCGCCGCCAGCCATGCCTCCCATCGGAGAGTCCATGCCCATGTTGGCCATTCCGTTGGCCGCCAGACCGGGCACAAAGAGCACGCGGGAGATGGCGGCGCGCAGGGGAATCACGCGATGGTGCTTGGTCACGGCCCGATAAAAGAGCACGCCGACGGCGGATTGCTTGTTCTTCTTGCTGGCCCGGGTTACCGCCGTGACCGTTCCGTAGAGCTTGGCGCCCTTGGGAATGATCACCCGGCCGTGGCTTTTCACATTGGAGCGCACGACCGCCGTAACTTTTTGGCCGACCTTGGCCTTATGCGCGTCCAGCGTGCTTTTCAACTCGGCGTTGAGGCGGGCGCCGGCGGCCAACGCCGTTTTCGCCGCTGGATGTGCCGCGTGCCGCGCCGTTGCGGCCCAGGCGGGCGCTCCAGCGACCAGGGCTAAGGAAAACGCCGCCGCCAGGGCAAGGCCAGCGCCGGCTGCCCCCGGGCGCCGCGCGCCGCGCCACTGCATCTGCTCCGCTGTCTTTCTCCGATAGGTCCCCATGGTTCACTCCTCGCTGATTCGGTATTGCACTGCACAATCTGGTTACTCGACGCGCCAGGACCGCCGTTGGTTACGCGGTTGGCTACGCGGCGCCGGGCGGCCGGGCGGATTTGTGCAGGAACCGTAGTGCCCGCTAAGGCAATTTGGGAGCTGCCCGATTGATGGGTGCTGCCGCTGCACGTTTTGGGGCGCGGCCGACGCTAAGAGGCCGTGACCCAGGCGCGCGGGCGGTTCGGACGAGTCACTGACACCTCATTTTGAGTGAGCGGACGGAAGATGAAAAGCGCGGCCTAGCCCCCGGCCTGCGCCCGCTGCCCTGGGGGGCGTACGCCAAGGGAGGGCGCACACCTGCGCTACAGCTGGCGATGGCCGGTCGGGGCGGTCGCGGCGTGCTGGTTCGTGTTCCGCCATGCGGCGCGGGGGCCGCTAGCGGCGCTCCAGCGCGGCGCGGTCCCACTGGCCGAGGTCGGCGGCGGCGGCATAGGTGGAGCGGCAGAAATCGAGCAGCGCGGCGTCGGGCGCGGGCGCGCGGCGCAGTTCGGCATAGGGCAGCAGAAATTCGCCCAGCGTGGCGTCCCAATGGGCGGCGGCGGGCCGCACCGGGGCGTCGCGAAAGCCGGGCGGCGCCGGCGCGGCATAGGCATAGAACGCCGCATCGGCGAAGGCGCCGCCGCCCGGCCAGAAGCCGACGCTGGAAACCTCATGCGAATATGCCTCCCGGGTGACGGCGTCGCGCGTGGGGTCGTCGGGGGCGCGGCGGCCGGAAAAACGGGTGACGGCGAGATCGAAACTGCCCCAAAAGAAATGCACCGGGCTGCATTTGCCGAGGAATTCGGCGCGGAAGACGGAAAGCACCCGCTGCGCCGACAACAGCACGCGCCAAAACCGTTGCGCGTATTCGGGATCGTAGGACGCATGAGCGTGGTCCTGATCGAAGGGAACGGCGCCGGGAATCTCGCACGGCAGGGGGGAGATGTGGACCGCGATGCCGGCGGCGGCCAACAACTCCAGGAAGCGCTCATGGAACGTGGCGCAGGACTGCGGCGCCAGGGGCAGGGAAGACGTGCCGCCGCGGCTGGTGAGCAACAGCAGTTGGTGGCTGAGGAAATCAAATTGCAGTTCGAAGGCGGCGCCTTGGTAGGGAATGGGCGAGGTGGTCAGGCCGCGGGCGGTCACATATAGCGCCACGTTCCACCAATGGTTGCTGCGCGGGGTTAGGGCCAAGCGCACCTTGCCCGCCATCTGCGTCCAGCGATGCAGCGTCTCGCAGGTGTCTTGCCAGGCGGCGAGCGGCAGTTCCGGCCAGGGATCGGTGGCGGCGAGGGCGGACGGCACGGAGCACCTCCGGCGGGCGGCGCAGCCGCCCAGGGTTGGACGCGGTTCCCAAAGAGAGCCGGCGATTAGCTGAAGACGATTTTCGGCTGGAACAAAGAGCCGGCGACGCGGCGGGCGATGGCCAGCAGCGCGCCGTCGGGAAGGAAGACGCGGACGGTGAGCGTTTTGGAAAACTCCGGCAAGTTGGCGGTGCGGCCCTGGCGCAGGCGGTTGGCGGCATCCGGCGGCGCCACGACGGCGGGAAACTCCGGCAGCAATTCGGTGGCGGGAATGCGGTACGGCGCCCAGGCGGCGGCGCGAGCGGCGGCATCGGGGCCGGCGGCGCCAGCCAGCTCCGCCAAGCGGTCCAGCGTGACGGCGCAGGCCAGGGTGAACTCTCCGGAGCGGGTGCGGCGCAGCGGGCCCAGGTGCGCGCCGACGCCGAGCGCCTGGCCGAGATCATGCGCCAATCCGCGGACATAGGCGCCGGTGGAACAACAAACGTGGAAGCGCAGCCGATTGCCCTCCAGCCCCAGGAGGGTGAAGTCGCTGACTTCGATGCGCACCGGATCCAGCTGCACCGGCTGCTGGCGGCGTGCCAAGGCGTAAGCGCGGCGGCCGCCGGTCTTTTTGGCCGAATAGGGCGGCGGTTGTTGCCAGATGGCGCCGCGGAAGGCGGCCAGCGCCACTTCGATTTCCTCCCGGGCGGGAATGTGGGCGGCGGCGGGCCCGACCGGGTCGCCGCTGGCGTCATACGTGGTGGTGGCCTGGCCGAGAATAATTTCGCCCTCGTATTCCTTGTCCCGGGCAGAGAAAAACTGCGCCAGGCGGGTTAACCGGCCGGTCAGCAGGGGCAAAACCCCCGTCGCGGTGGGGTCCAAAGTGCCGAGGTGGCCCACGGATCGCTCCCCCAGCAGGCGGCGCACCCGCGCCACCACGTCGTGCGAGGTCATGCCGGCGGGCTTGTCAATGATGAGCGCGCTATCCATTGGGGCGGGGGCGGCGGGCGGGGGGACGGATCGGGAAAGGCAATTACGATTATCACCCGGCCGGATTGCGCCCGCCGACGGATGGTGGTAGGTTGGCGGCGTCGGGAAAAAGCGGCGGCTTGGGCAGGGCCGTGGACGCCACGGCTCATGGCCTGCCGCCGCTGTGATGGTCTGGCGCTCCGCTGCGCGGGGCGCGCATAGTGGATGCGGCGCCGCCGCCGGCGGATTGCCGCAGGAGGATACGGCCATGAACACCGCCGCCGCCATCAATCGCCACGATTTGATGGCGCACAACGAATCGTATCGCCAGCTCTCGCAGGAACATTCGGCTCTGGAAGTTCAGTTGAGCCAGCTCCGCGAGCGGCGCTTTCTCTCCAGCGAGGAAGAGATCGAGGAGTTGCGACTGAAGAAGCGGAAACTGCACATCAAGGATGAGATGGAAGCGCTGCTGCGGCGCGGCATCGGTTCGGCGGGCAACGCCTAACATTTCGTGGCGCGGGCCGCAGCGCAGCCTGCGGCGGGGCGTGCCGCATTGCCTCGCGACGGCGTGAGCGCGCAGCGCCAGGTGTCCCGCATGAGGCCCGGCGCGGGCCCCAGCGCGGCTGCGCCGCTTGCGGGCGCATCCGAGGTCGGAAACGGCGGCGCACCCGCGGCCTTAGCCGAGCAGCGACCGCACCATGCCGGCGTAGGCGCCAACGGCGGCGGTCAATTCGGCCTTGGCGATGCGCTCGTTGGGAGTGTGGGCGACGGCGATGTCGCCAGGGCCGAAGAGCATCGCCTCGCCCCATGCGCTCAGCGCGGGAATGTCGGTGGTGAAGGCGACCGTCGTGCTCGCGAAGCCGGGCAACGTGCGCAGGAAAACCGGCGGAATCTCCAGCACGAATTCCGCTTGCGCGTCCGGCGTGGCGGCGGCGGTGATGCTTTGGCGCAAATCGCCGGCCGGCGCCACCAGACGGTACAACAGCTCGGCGCGGGCGAAATCCGGTACGACATTGGGCGCGCGGCCGCCGGCCAGCGTGCCGATATTGCAGGTCGTGGGTCCGAGGCGTGGGTCGGCGGGCAAGGGCAGCGCCTGAAGCCGCGCCAACGCCGCCAGCAGCTTTAGGATGGCGGAGTCGCCCAGTTGCGGATACGCCGAGTGCGCCGCCCGTCCTTGCGCCGTCAGATCCACGCGCAGCGCCCCCTTTCCAGCGCTAACCATTTGGCTGCTGGTGGGTTCGCCATTGATGAGGAAGCGGCTGCCGACGGGGCGCTCATTGGCTATTTTGGCGCCGGCGCTGTTTTTCTCCTCGCCGGCCATGAACAGCAGGCCGAAGTCACGCAGGCCCTGGCTTTGCAGCTCGAGGGCGGCGAAGATCTGCGCCGCGGCAATGCCTTTGGCGTCGCAGCTTCCGCGGCCGTAGATGAACTCGCCGTCCTCCCGGCTGGGAATAAACGGCGGCACCGTGTCCAGATGCGTGCTCAGCACCACCCGCGGCTGGCCAACGGCGGCAAAAACATTGGCGCGGCCGGGTTCGAACGCCCAGAGCTCGGCGGCGATGCCGCGCTGGCGAAGGTAGCCGGCGGTGAATTCGGCGACCGCCTCTTCCTGACCGGTGACGGATTCCAGGTCCACCATCTGGCGAACCAAGGCGAAGAGCGCGGCGGCGTCGGTGGCGGACATAGGGTGGGCCAGCCGTTGAGTGTAGCAGCAGGGGCGCGGGGGCGGTTACGGGCCCGCCGGCGGCGGCAACGCAGGGCGCGGGCAGAGGACCCGGGAACTGGTTGCGGGCAGTGCGCGGCGCGGCGCGCGCCGCCGCGTAGGGCTGGCGCCCGCCGCCCCGGTATGCTGGAAATATGGCGCGGATCACGAGCGGGGTGCTGCCGGGGCCGGTGGGGGATTTGGAATACGTCCTCAACGAGCCCGACGCGGGCGTTGCAGTCACCCGGGCGGCGGTGGCCTGCCATCCCCACCCCCAATTCGGCGGGACGCTGCACAGCCGGACGATTTTTCAGGCGGCGCGATCGCTGGCGGGAATGGGCCTGCCGGCGCTGCGCTTCAATTTTCGCGGCGTTGGCCGCAGCCAGGGCGGCTTCGACAACGGCAAGGGAGAGACCCAGGATCTGCGCGCGGCGCTGGACTTTGCCGCCGCGCGCTGGCGATGCCCGCTGGTGCTGGCGGGCTTCTCCTTCGGCGCGTTTGTCGCGTTGCGCTATTTGGAGCGGCAAGCGGATCCGCGGGTCGAGCGGCTGCTGGCCATCGGCGCCCCGGCCAGTACCGCGCGGCTGCCCGCCGCGCTGGCGTGGAACGGGCCCAAGCTCTTTATCAGCGGAACGGCGGACGTGTACGGCGGCGTGGCGCAGGTGGAGGGGTACGTCGCCAATCTGCCGCCGCCCAAACGGATTTGCTGGCTGGCCGGAGCCGACCATTTCCTGACCAACCGCGCGGCGGAGTTCGACCGCATCATCCGCGACAATTTGGATTTCGCCTAGGGCTGAAGATACGGCTGGAGGCGGCGCAGCAAGCTTTCCGGCAGCTCGGCGTCCAGCTCCGTGGCGTCGGCGAGGTGCTGTTCCGCCAGCACGCGGGCATGCTGGTGCACCAGGTGGAGAATGCGCCCTTCGGCGTGGGGAATGCGCAGGCGATGGCGCTGGATGGGATCCAGCGGCAGGGCTTGGTCCAAGGCGGTCAGCAGCGCGGCGATCCCGGCGGCGGTGCGGGCGCTGACGGCGATGGCGCCGGCCGCGGCGCCTTCCGCGCCCTCCGCCAACAGGTCCATTTTGTTGGCCACGGCGATCTGCGGCGTGGCGGTGACGCCCAGCTCGGCCAAGACCTGCTGCACTTGCTGGGCTTGCTCGGCGCGATGGGGGCTGGTGGCGTCATACACGTGCAGCAGCAGGCTGGCGCGCTGCACCTCCTCCAGCGTGGCGCGGAACGCGCTGATCAGCCCATGGGGAAGATGGCGCAGGAAGCCGACCGTGTCGGAGAGCAGCACGCGGCGGCGGGAGGGCAGCTGGATGGCGCGCACCGTCGGGTCCAGCGTGGCGAACATTCGGCTGGAGGTCAGCACGTCGGCGCCGGTCAGGCGGTTGAACAGGGTGCTTTTGCCCGCGTTGGTGTAGCCGACCAAGGCCACGGTGGCGAGCGGGACCTCCTCGCGCTTTTGCCGCTGTTGCTGCCGCGCGCGCCGCACCTCCTCGAGGGCGTGGCGCAGCTCCCGCACCCGTTGGTGGATGCGCCGGCGGTCGGTTTCCAGTTTGGTTTCGCCGGGCCCGCGGGTGCCGATGCCGCCGCCCAGCCGCGACATGGCCGCGCCATGGCCGGTGAGGCGGGGCAGCAGATATTCCAGCTGCGCCAACTCCACCTGCAACTGGCCCTCGCGCGTGCGGGCATGGCGGGCGAAGGTGTCGAGAATGAGCTGCGTGCGGTCAATGACGCGCACGCCAGTTTCTCGCTCCAGGTTGCGCAGTTGGGTGGGGGTCAGTTCGTGATCGAAGATGGCGACGTCGGCGCCGGTGGCGGCCAAAGCACCTTGCAGTTCGGCCACCTTGCCGCGGCCGAGCAGCAGGCCGGGATCGGGCGCGGGGCGCCGCTGCTCCATGCTGCCGACCACGGTACCGCCGGCGCTGGCGGCCAGCTCGCGCAGTTCCGCCAGCCGGTCGGCGGCATCCAGGGCGCCGGCGGCCGACGCTCCGGACGCGGGCGCAGCGATGCCGCGGCGGCGAAATTCAACGCCGACCAAGAAGACGCGCTCAGGATTGGATGCAGTGGCGGGCACGGTGCGGGCGCGGCGGCGGTGAGCCGGCGGTGGTCACATGACCGGGTCGAGCCAAGCGGAACGAACGCCGCCGGGCGCGCCGGGCCATAACAGAGGTGGAGCGGTTCCGGCCTGCCGCGGCAACTGGAAGGCACAGCCCAGCGCCCTGCGGTGGGGCAAGCGGGAGCGTTCCGAGTTGGGCGGCTGCACCGCCATCCGGGGCATTCCGCCGGCTAGGCGCTGCTGGCTTCCGTCGCCGGCGCCGGAGCGGTGGCGGGAGCGTCCGGTTCCGCCTCTGGCGCCGCGGCCGCGGCGGCATGGGGGGCGGCATGAGCATGGCGGTCCGTCCAGTTCTCTCGCGCCTCCCGCCCGGCGGCGCGCAGCATCACCACGGTGGAGATGGCGTGCTTAAAAATCAATTGCTCCTGGTTGCTGGTTTCCAGCACCAGACAGTATTTGTCAAAACTGCGGATGCGCCCAGAAAGTTTCACGCCGCTGAGTAGGTAGATAGTGATGATCAACTTTTCCTTGCGGGCGTTGTTGAGAAAGGAATCTTGAATATTCTGCGCGGGCTTTTCCATAACTAGCCTCCGGCATTGCCGCGGGGGCCGCGCCCGAACTTCGGGACGGCGCGGTCCGGCCACGCACCCACAGACTACGGCGGACCGTGGCAAAGGTCAATGCCAGCGGCGGCGCGAGGGTACGGCGCGGCGGCCTGGGCCCGGGCCCAGAGTCCGGCGCCCAAAGTCGGCGCGGAGCCGCGGTTGGCGCGCGCGGAACCGGGCCGCCGCGGGCTCGCGGCGGCGGCGGAATCGCTTCCGTTGCATGTTCTACTAGTAGCGGGAGCCGATGTATTACTTCACCGAATTGCTGGGCCTGCCGATTACGGACTCCGCCGGGCGGACGCTGGGCAAGCTGCGCGAAGTGGCCATTGATCCCGGCCAGGACCCCAGCCGGGTACAGAGCCTGATCTATTCCCAAGGCGGACGCCTGTGGGCGGCGCCGGCGCGGCTGGCGGCGTTGAGTCCCGCCGGCTTTCAGCTCCGGCCGGAGGCGCAGCCCGCGCCCTTGGCCAGCGGCGGGGCCGAGAGCGGGCCGTTATGGGTACGGCGGGACATGCTGGATCAGCAGATCATTGACGTGCACGGCCGCAAGGTGGTGCGCATCAACGATGTGGACTTTGAGGCGATGCGCCGCGACCCGGGCGTGGACCTGCGGGCAGTGCAGGTGGATGTCGGCTTCGGCGGCGCGCTGCGGCGGATGACGCAAGGCGTACTGCCGCGCCGCTGGATGATATGGTTCTCCACCCGCGGCCGGCCGCGCGTGATCCCCTGGCATCTGTTCGATCTGGTGGAGACCGACCCGGCCCGGCGGGTGAGGCTCCAGATCAGCTACGGCGCCTTGTCGCGGCTGCATCCGGCGGACCTGGCGGATATCGTCGAGGATTTGGCGCCGGCCGAGCGCGGGGCCGTCTTCCAGACGCTGAACAATGAAGTCGCCGCCGAGGTGCTCGGCGAGGTCGAGCCGCGCTTCCAGCGGGCGCTATTGGAAGGCCTGGCCAAGGGCAAAGCCGCCGACATCGTCGAGGAGATGGAGCCGGACGAAGCCGCCGACGTGCTGGCCGAGCTGCCCGAGGAGGTGAGCGAAGGGATTCTGGAAGACATGCGCGCCGAGGAGCGGGAAGAAGTCAGCGAACTGCTGGACTATCCCGAGGACACCGCCGGCGGCCGCATGACCACGGACTTCTTGGTGTTGCCCGGAGCGGCCAAGGTGGCCGACGCCATCACCGCGCTGCGCAATTTCGAGTCGCCGGTGGAAGGCGTGCACGCCATCTTCATTACCGACGAGCAGCAGCATTTGGCCGGCATGGTGCCGCTGGCGCGGCTGGTGTTGGCCGCTCAGGACGCCACGCTGAACAGCCTGGCCATGGAGGCGCCGGCGGTGGCGGCGGAGGATAAGGACCACAAGATCGCGGAGTTATTCGATAAATACAACCTGACCACGCTGGCCGTCGTGGATGCTCATCGGCACCTGGTCGGCATCATCACGGTGGACGACGTGATCGGGCTGCTGCGGGATCGCTAAGCGGGATGGCCGATACGGGAAACAGCGATGATGCGAGGGCGCCCGCCGGGCCGCGCCACGAGCTGATGCCGGAAACACCGGAAACACCATCGCAGCGGGGTGGTTCCGAGGCTCCGATGCCGGCGCGTCGCGGTGGCGGCATGAGCCGCGTGATCACCGCCGTCATCTTGGCGCCGGCGGCGGTCGCGGCGGAGTTGTGGGCGCCGGGATGGTTGTTCGCTGCGTTGCTGTGGGCGGTGGCGGCGTTGGCGCAGTGGGAGTTTTATGGCTTGTTCGCCGCGGCGCGCCCCTATCGCGTTTGGGGCTTGGCCGCCTCGGCGGCGCTGGCGGCGGCTCTGGGCCAGCCGCCGCCGCAACGGGCCGGGGCGGTGCTGGCGGTTTTGGTGCTGGCCGGGGTAGCCATGCTGTTTCGCTCCTTGCGGGAGACCGACGCGCGCGGCGCGGCGCTGGGCTGGCTGGGCGTGTTCTATCCGGCGCTGCTATTGGGGCTGCTGATTCCGGCGCGCACCGCGGCCCACGGCCGCTGGTGGATTTTGGTGCTGTTTGGGGTGGTGTGGCTGGGCGACACGGCGGCCTATTACGCCGGGCGGCACTGGGGACGGCGGCCAATGGCGCCGCGCCTGAGTCCGAAAAAAACCTGGGTGGGGGCGTGGGCCTCGCTGGCGGCGGCGGTGATCGCCGGCGCGGCGCTGAGCTGGGCCTTGGTGGATGCGGCGGGCCACGCGGCGCGGCCGGCGGCGGCGATGCTGGCCATGGGCGCGGCGCTGGGCGCGGTGCTGAATGTGGCGGCGCAGGCGGGCGATCTGGTGGAGTCGGGCTTCAAGCGCAGCGCCGGCGTCAAGGATTCAGGACGGTTGCTTCCCGGTCACGGAGGAATATTGGATCGCATTGATGCGCTGCTGCTGGCGGCGCCGGTGCTGTGGTGGTTTTTGGCGGTGCGGTTTTGAGCGGCGCGGGACGGCGCCGCGTGGCGTTATTCGGCGCGACCGGCTCGATCGGCGGCAGCACGCTGCAAGTGATCGCCGAGCGGGAAGCGGAGTTCGAGATCACCGCCCTGGCGGCCGGCCGGAACGTCGGCGCCCTGGCGGAGCTGGCGGCGCGCTGGCGTCCGCGCGCGTTGGGCATTGGCGGGGCGGAGCTGATTCCCCATCTGCGCGCCGAGCTGGCGGCGCGCAACGTCCAGCCGGAACCGGAGATCGCCGCCGGCGCAACCGGGCTGCGCGATCTTGCCGCGGGGTTGGACTATGACGTTCTGCTGCTCGCCACCGTCGGAGTGCCGGGGCTGGCGGCGGCGGAGGCGGCGCTGGCGCGGGGCAAGACGCTGGCGCTGGCCAACAAAGAGGCGCTGGTCGCCGCCGGACCCATCTTGCTGCGCGCGGCGGCGCAGGGCGGAGGAACCATTCTGCCCGTGGACAGCGAGCACAGCGCCATTCACCAATGCTTGCGCGCGGGTCGGAGCGGCGAGGTCGAGCGGCTGATCCTGACCGCCTCCGGAGGCCCGTTTTTGGATTGGACGGAGCAGCAGCTGCGCGCGGCGACCCCGGCCGACGCGCTGCGCCATCCCACCTGGCGCATGGGACGGCGCATCACCACGGATTCCGCGACGCTGATGAATAAAGGCTTTGAGCTGATCGAGGCTTGTCACTTGTTCGCGTTGGACGAATCCAATGTGGAGGTGGTGATCCACCCGCAATCCATCGTGCATTCCCTGGTGGCCTACCGTGACGGCTCGGTCATGGCGCAATTGGGCACGGCGGATATGCGCACCCCCATCCAATATGCCCTCACCTACCCGTCTCGCGAGGCCACGAAACGCGAGAAACTAGACCTAGCCGCGGTGGCGCGGCTGGAGTTCCGCCGCGCCGATGAGGGGCGGTTGCGGGCACTGCGCCTCGCCCGCCAGGCGTGGCGCGCTGGCGGCGCGGCCGGAGCGGTCTTGAACGCCGCCGATGAGGTGGCGGTCGAGGCCTTCCATGCAGGACAATTGTCGTTTCTGGACATCAGCGCCGTGGTGGAAGACGTGCTGGGGTCCTGTCAACATCTAAAGATGGACCAACTGGCCGACGCCCAAGCAGCTGATGCGGCGGCACGGCGGGCGGCGCAGGAGCGCGTAAGAGCACGAGCCGAGCGGCGGCGAGGCGCGGATGGAAGCGCGGCGGCGCGGTA
The DNA here is from genome assembly GCA_027315185.1 of Acidobacteriota bacterium. GTDB lineage: Bacteria > Acidobacteriota > Terriglobia > Terriglobales > SCQP01 > JAKAUF01. The sequence goes on along the minus strand of DAHUYO010000029.1, from coordinate 18,714 downwards.
GGAAGCCACATGAACATATTGACCGACATCGTTGCGGTCGCCATTGTCCTGGGCGTCATCATTTTCCTGCACGAGCTGGGGCACTTTGTCGCCGCCAAGGCGTTTGGCGTGCGCGTGGAAACCTTTTCCCTGGGATTTGGCACGCGCCTGGCCGGCATCCGCCGCGGCGGGACGGACTATTGCATCCGCGCCCTGCCCTTGGGCGGCTACGTCAAAATGGCCGGCGAGCTGCCCAGCGACCTCAGCCAGCAAGTGGTGATCCGGCCGGGTGACCTGGCCTCGAAACCTCGCTGGCAGCGGCTCGTCATCGTCTGCGCCGGCCCGGCAATGAACGTGTTGCTGGCGGTTGGGCTGCTGATTCCCGTCTACATGCGGCAGTTTCCCGAGGACACAGTGCTGGATCAGCCGGCGATCATCGCCGCCGTGCAGCCGCGCTCGCAGGCGGCGCGCGCCGGGCTGGCGGCGGGCGACCGCATCATCGCCGCCGATGGCGTGAAGAACCCCACCTGGCAACAGGTAGGGGTACAGGCGGCGCTGGCGCAAGGCCACCGGCTGCCGCTAACGGTCCAGGCGCCCGGCGGCACGCGGCAAGTGACGCTGGTACCGTCCAGCGACGCGCAAGGGGCGGGTTTCGGGCTGGGATTGCTGCCGGCGCAGCCGGTCTACGTGGATCAGGTCATGCCGCATTCGCCGGCCCAGGCGGCTGGTCTGCGCGCCGGCGATCGCGTGACCGCCGTGAATGGCCATCGCGTGCTTTCCCCCGAGCAGCTTACGGCGGCGTTGCAGCACGGCGACGGCGCGCCCGCCGAGCTGACCGTACTGCGCGGCGGGTCGGCGCGACAGATCACGGTGCATCCGCGCTGGGAAAGCGCCGAGGGCATGCCCAAGCGCTGGATGGTGGGCGTGGCGCTGCGCCTGGTCAAGTACGTTCATCTGCCCTTCACCGCGGCGTTGCGGCAGTCGCTGCAGGAAAACGCCAAATATTCCACGCTGATCTTGGATCTGGTCGGCCGCCTGGTCACGCGCCATTCCTCGCTGACCGCGCTGCAAGGGCCGGTGTCCATCGCCGCCATGGCCGGGCAGATGGCGCGGCAGCCCACCGTGATTCCGCTGATCGGCTTCATCTCCATCATCAGCCTCAACCTCGGCATCTTGAACTTGCTGCCGATTCCGGTGCTGGATGGCGGCGCGATTCTGTTCTTATTGTTGGAAAGCCTGCTGCGCCACGACGTCAGCCTGCGCATCAAGGAACGGGTCTATCAGGCGGGCTTTGCCTTCTTGGTGCTGCTGATGACCTTCGTCATCTACAACGACATCGTGCGCGTGGTGGTGCACGGCGGCAAAGGGTAGGTCGGCCGGTTCCGGTTGGGCCTAGGACACGGAACCGCGGCCGGCTTGGCCCGGCCAGGGTTCGACGGCGCGCTCAATTCGCCCTGCGGCGGCTCCAGTGGCGCGCGTCGCATGGCGGGGCGGGCGCGCCGCGGAACTGCTTCCGCGCCGCGGGCGCGGCTGGGGCCCGCGCCCAGCGATGACAACGGCGGCGCTATTTCTTCGCGGCGGCGAAGCGCTTGCCGATCTCCTCCCAATTCAGCGTGTTCCACCAGGCGGAGAGATACTCGCCGCGGCGATTTTGGTACTTGAGATAGTAGGCGTGCTCCCAGACATCGTTGCCCATAACGGGATACAAGCCCTCTAGGTAGGGGCTGTCCTGGTTCGCGGTGCTCAGGACCTCCAGATCGCCGCTTTTGTTCACCACCAGCCATGCCCAGCCGGAGCCGAAGCGCTTCAGGCCGGCGTCGTTGAAGGCGGTCTGGAAGGCCTCAAAGCCGCCGAACTTCTTATCAATGGCCTGCGCCAGCGCGCCGCTCGGCTTGCCGCCGCCCTGCGGCTTCATGATCGTCCAAAACATGCTGTGATTGGCGTGGCCGCCGCCGTTGTTGCGCACCGCGGTACGGATCTTCTCCGGCACCTCGGCGATGCGGCGCAGCAGGTCTTCGATCTTCAGATTGGCCAGTTGCGGCGCGTCGGCCAAAGCATTATTGACATTGGTCACGTAAGCGCCATGGTGCTTGTCATGGTGCACGCGCATGGTGGCCTCGTCAATATGCGGCTCGAGAGCGTTGTAGGCGTACGGCAATGCGGGAACTTCGTAAGGCATCGAATCAGGCTCCTTTCTTGATCACTACCATTGTGACACCGCGCCGCCATCGCGGCGCGGCGGCGCCCGATGCGGCGGCCCAAAAGGATGTTTCCGCGGCGCTATTCGCCTTCGTAGTTGGGACCGCCGCCGCCTTCGGGCGGCACCCAGGTGATGATCTCGTAGGGGTCCATGATGTCGCAGGTCTTGCAATGGACGCAGTTCGAGGGGTTGAGGTGGATCTGCTTGCTGCCGTCGTCCGCGGCCACCATTTCGTACACCGCGGCGGGGCAGAAATGCTGGCAGGGATTGCCGTATTCCCAGGTGCAGCGATTGTTGCAGATGTCGGTGTCTTGGATCAGCAAATGCGCCGGCTGGTCTTCTTCATGCCGCGTGCCGGAATGATAGACATCTTCCATCTTGCCGAAGGTGAGCTTGCCATCCGGAACGAACGGGGGCGGTGGCGGCGTATTGAGTTGTTGCAATTTGCGCATGCGCCGGTGGCCGGCGATGGCCGGGTAGCGGGCGTGCAGGCCGCGCCCTCCGGTGGCCATCTGCGCCGCGCCGTGCAGCAAGCCGCGCGCCAGGCCGTGCTCGAAGCCTTGATGGAAATTGCGCACCGCCCAGAGCTCCTGGCCGATCCAACTGGCCTGCACTTGCTGGGGAAAGGCAAGCACCGCGGCATCGCCGCCGCCGGTCCAGCTGGCGAACAGCGCCTCCGCCGCCAGCATCCCGGACTTGATCGCCAGATGAATGCCCTTCAGTCGCTGGCTATTCAAATTGCCCGCCGAATCGCCGATCAGCATCCAGCCCGGTCCAGCGGCGGGGGGAAGAGCGAAATAGCCGCCCATGGGCACGGTTTTGGCCCCATACCGCACCATCTCCCCGCCCTCTAAAAATCTGCGGATCCACGGGTGGGTTTTATATCGCTGGAACAGCACGAACGGATCGGTCGCAGGATCGCGGTACTCCAGCCCGGTGACCAAGCCGATGGAAATCCGCCGGTCGCTCAGGCCGTAGACCCAGCCCCCGCCGTACATGTCGGCGGGCAGCGGCCAGCCCATGGTGTGCGCCACTTCGCCGGGGCGAATGCGGCCCGCGGGAACGTCCCAAATCTCCTTCACGCCCAGGGAATACACCTGCGGGTTGGCGCCGCTCAGTTGGCCGCGATCCAGCAGCTGCTTGCTGAGCGAACCCCGTGGCCCTTCGGCTAAGATGACGTTCGGCGTCTGGAGGTCGTAGCCCGGCTCGAAATTGCCCTTCGGCTGCCCGCTCCTATCTTTGCCTTTGTCGTCGGTCCGCACGCCGACGACGCGATCGCCGGAAAACAGCAGCTTCGCGCCGGCGGTCGCGGGAAAAATGGTGATGCCCGCCTGCTCGACCTTTTCCCCCAGCCATTTGCCCAACTGGTTGAGGGAGATCACGTAATTGCCGTGGTTGCGCAGCGGCGGCGGGGTGATGGGAAAACGCCAGGAGCGGTCGGCGGTCAGGAAAAACGCGGCGTCGGTGGTGACCGGACTCGCTAGCGGGGCGCTGGCGGCAAAATCCGGCAACAGCTCCGCCAAGCCGCGCGGGTCCATGACCGCGCCGCTCAGCAGGTGCGCCCCGACCTCCCGGCCCTTTTCCAGCAGCAAAATCTCATCCTTGGCGGGCAGCACGGCTTGCCCGGCATGCTGGTCCAGCAACTGCGCCAGGCGCAGGGCGCAGGCCAGCCCCGCCGGCCCGGCGCCGACGATGACGGCGGCGGCGGGCATTACGGGATGTTCGGCGCTAGCCATGACAGGAATGGAAGGAGACCCTGGCGTGCCGTGGCCGCAGGCGCCCGCCGGGCGGCGCGCCGCGGCCGGGCGCGACGGCAACTAGCCCTGGCGCAGTTTTTCGATCTCCGCCGTCAGCGCGGGGACAATTTCAAACAGATCGCCGACCGCGCCCACGTCGGCGACCTCGAAGATGGGCGCTTCCGGATCCTTGTTGATCGCCACCACCGCGCGCGAGCCCTTCATGCCCACCAAATGCTGAATGGCCCCCGAGACGCCGACGGCGACATACAGCTTCGGCGCCACGGTCTGCCCCGAGGAGCCCACTTGGCGGTCCATCGGCAGCCAACCGCTGTCGCAGATCGGCCGCGACGCCGCGATTTCGCCGCCCAACGCCGCCGCCAGCTTTTGCGCCAGCTCCAAATTCTTGGCTTCCTTGATGCCGCGGCCCACCGCCACGATCACCGCGGCCTGGGTCAAATCCACGGCGTGTTTGGCTTCCTGGAACGGTGCCTCGGTCTTGCCCGGTCCGGCGGCCGGCGTCACCGCTTCTTCGCTGACCGCCACCGGCGCGGCGGCGCGCGCGGCTTGGTCGCCGCGAAACACGCCGATCTGCACGGATAGAAAATACGGCGGTTCGCCCAGGAACACCGTGTCGGCGGCCAGACGCCCCTCGAACATCGGCCGGCTGGCGATCGTCCGCCCATTCTCCACGCGCACGGCGGTGACGTCGCTGATGAACGCCCGGCCCATCCGCGTAGCCAGCCGCGGGGCGAAATCGCGCGTGCGGTAGCTGTGCGCGAACAGCACATAGCGCGGCTGCCGGCGGCTGAGCACCTGCACCAGGGCTTGCGTGTACGCTTCCGGCGAATACGCCGCCAGCGCCTCATGCCGCGCGCGCAGCACGCCCGCCGATTGGAATCCCGCCAGCGCGGCGCACAAGTCCTCCGCCGGTCCTTCCAGCGCCAGCAAACGCAATTCCGCTCCGGTGTCGGTGGCCAGCTTTTGCGCCGCCGTCACCACCTCGGCGGTGGACGGCGCCAGTTGCTGGTTGCGCGATTCGGCGACGACTAAGATTTCATCCGCCATTTAGATCACCCGCAAATCATTCTTTAGGCGCGCCGCCAACTGGCCCGCCACCTGCGCCGCCGCGCCGGTCAGCATTTCGGTCTTTTTGGTTTTCACCGGCACGTACAGCCGCTGGATCGCCTGCCGGTTCAGCGCCGGCGTCACGCCCAGATCCGCCGCCGACACCTGCGCTAGCGGCTTGGATTTCGCCTGCTTGATACCCATCAATGTCGCATAGCGCAATTTGTTGATCCCGCTTTGGATGGTCAGCACCGCCGGCGTCGGCAGCTCCTGGAATTGAAAGAATCCCCCCTCCAGCTCCCGCTTCACCCGCACGCCGCCCGCGATAGGTTCCACCTGCATGATGATCGTCGAGTGGGGAATGCCGAGCAGTTCGGCCAAGACCACGCCGGTCTGTCCGAAGCCAAAATCGGCGGACTGCAATCCGGTGAAGATCAGGTCGAAGCCCTGCCCGGCGATGGCGCGGGAGATGGCCTCCGCGGCGGCATAGCTATCCAACGTTGCGAGATCGTCGCCCAGCACGTGCACCGCCCGATCCGCGCCCTTGGCCAGCGCCTCGCGCAGCACCTGCGCGGCCCGCGCCGGCCCAACCGTCAACGCCACCACCTCGCCGCCATGCGCCTCTTTTTGCCGCAGCGCTTCCTCCAGCGCATAGGCGTCGGGTTCGTTGGTCTCATAGCCGACATCGTCGCGGATCCATTTGCCCGCATTCGCTCCGTCGCTGGCGACCTTGACGGGAGCATCCTTGGCGGGAACTTGCTTCAGACAAACCAGAATCTTCAAGCGCCGTCCTCCAAAACGGTTCAGTATGGCACACCCATGGCCCGGGTCGCGCCGTTTGGATTTGGGCCAGAGTCGGCGCGAAGACCCCGCCCGCCCGTCCGGCGGCCCGCCCCCGACCGGAGAAGCGGTGCTGCCCAACCACCGCTCCGGCGGGGCATCGTGGGGCGCCCCCATGGGTATCGCGGCGCAATGCCGGCTCCGGGGAGACAATGAAGCTATGCCGCGAACCTATCCCTTTTTGATCGGCGGCGAGCTGATGATGCCGGAACGCCCCCGGGAGGTGCGTTCGCCATTCAACGGCGATGTGGTCGGTGAAGCCGGCGACGCCACCCGATTGGAAATGGAACGCGCGCTCGATGCCGCCGCCGGCGCGCGCGAGGAGATGGCCGCCCTGCCGGCGGACCGCCGCCGTGACGCCCTGCTGGAACTGGAACGCGGGGTCACGCTGGTGCAAGACGAATTGGCGGAGCTGATGGCCCAGGAAGCGGCCAAACCGCTGCGCGACGCCCGCGTCGAAGTTGCGCGCGCCCGCCTAACGCTGCACACCGCCGCCGCCGAAGCCGAGCGCATCGCCGGCGAGTGGCAGCCGCTGGACGTCGCTCCCGGCGCCGAAGGCAAATTCGCCATCGCCCGCCGCTTTCCCCGCGGTCTAATCGCCGGCATCACGCCGTTCAACTTTCCCCTCAACCTGGTCTTGCACAAGCTGGCCCCCGCCGTGGCCGCGGGCAACACCATCCTCATCAAAGCCTCGCCCCGCACCCCGCTGACCGCGCTGCGCTTGGGAGAACTGGCGCAGGGCTTGGACCTGCCCGCCGGAGCGGTGAACATCGTCGCCGGCGGCGCCGATGCCGTCGCGCCGCTGCTTGCCGACGACCGCGTGGCCATGATCTCCTTCACCGGCAGCGCCGCGGTCGGGTGGCCCTTGCGCGCCAGCGCCGGCAGCAAGCACGTCGCCCTTGAGCTGGGCGGCAACGCCGCCAACATCGTCCACGCCGACGCCGGGCTCGACTGGGCGGCCGAGCGCCTCGCCGCCGGCGGCTTCGGCTACGCCGGGCAAAGCTGCATTTCGGCCCAGCGCGTCTTCGCGCAGCAATCCGTCTACGCCGCTTTGCGCGACAAGCTGGTCGCGCGTGCCCAGGCGCTGCGCCTCGGCGATCCGCTCGACCCCGCCACCGAGGTCGGTCCCATGATCACCGACCAAGCCGCGCAGCGCGCGGAACAATGGATTCGCGAAGCCGTCGCCGGCGGCGCCCACCTGCTCTGCGGCGGCCAGCGCGACGGCGGTTTTCTTACTCCCGCGGTCATCGAAAACGCCCGCCCGGAAATGCAGGTTTGCCGCGAGGAGGCCTTCGCGCCATTGCTGGTCTTGCAGCCCTACGCCGCGCCCGAGGAGGCGTTCGCCGCCGCGAACGCCGGCCGCTACGGCCTGCAAGCCGGCCTGTTCACCCGCGACTGGGATGTCATCTGGCGCGCGTTCCGCGCATTGCAGGTCGGCGGCTTGGTGCTCAATGACGTCTCCGCCTCCCGCATCGAGCCCATGCCCTACGGCGGCGTCAAGCAATCCGGCCTGGGCCGCGAAGGTCTGCGCGCCGCCATCGAGGATATGACCGAACTCCGCGTCCTCCTCGCCCGCGAACCAATCGCGTGACCCGTGGGCTCCGCATCGCCGCGATCGTGTGCCGCCTAACTCGCCACGGTAAGATTGACCCGCGCAACTGCCGGTAGTAACATTGCCGGCGAGTCAGGCCGGGCCTGTCCCGGCATCGGTTAGCTCGTAGCCGGCCCAGGCGTGGCCCTTTGGTCCACGCCGCGACGGCACGGGCCGAGGTCAAGGGACAATGAGAACGCAGGCCAGGTTGCACCTGGCGCCGACGGCCGGCCTCCATTGGCCGTGGCTAGCAACCTGCCTCGCCGCGTTTGGCTTGCTCGTCCCGCGGCCAGCTGCGGCGCAGGCGCGAGCGCCGCGCCAACCGCCGCCGCGCCGAACGCTCCCGCGGCGAACGCCCACGATCCGCCGCCAGGCCAACGAAGTGTTGGCCGACTTTGTTGTTGTCAATCGCCACGGCGTGGTCATCCGCGGGCTGAAGGCGAGCCAGGTCGCAGTGTCCGACAATGGCGTGCGGCAGCGGATCGAGAGCCTGCAATTTGTTGCGCACTCGGTCCATCTGCGCCCGCGCAATTGGCGGGAGATCGGAGTCCAGCCGCCGGCGGCGGAGCCGCCCGCCGCCAACCTGACCGCGCTCGTTTTTGACCCCATCAACAATGCCGGCCTTCCACTGGCGCGCCGCGCGGCAGTGCAGTTCGTCGCCGATGACCTCGGGGCGCATAGCTATGTGGCGGTTTTTCGCCGCGATCATCGGTTGTCGCTGCTCCAGACCTTCACCAACGATCCCGCCGCCCTGGACCGCGCCATCCGGGAAGCCACGACGCAAGCCGTGGTGCAGATCAATTACCAGCGCCAATACGAGCAGCTCAAGGCCATGGCGGCGGCCTTCGGCTCCGGTGAACAGCCCGGGGGCGTGGCGGCGCCGGTGTCCCCGACTACCCGTGCCGCCGCGCTCCCATATTGGCTCGGGGCGTCCATGCCGGTGGTAACGAATGCCTACATGCTCGCTGCGATGCTAGATGCGGCGAAAATCAACGCCACCGCTAGCGGCATGCAGCGGACCCGTAGCCAAATGGCCGACCTGCGCCGGCTGGTCGCGATGCTGGCGCCGTTCCAGGGGCGCAAGTCCGTAGTGCTGTTCACCGAGCGGCTCTATGAACGAAACGACCTCAAGTTTATCTTTCGGGCATTGATCCGGGAGGCCAACCGCGCCACGGTTTCCTTTTATCCGGTGGATGTCGCCGGCCTGAGCATCCGCCCCGACCTCGCCTCCCTGGCTACCGCCCTCCGCGGGCCCGTTTACGGGGTGGAGCGTGGCGCGCCAGTGGAACCAGACGTAGGGAATGCCGCAAACGAAAGCGAAACCGTGGTGATGGGAGAACTCGCCGCCTCCACCGGCGGCGCCGCAATCACCGACACGAACGATCCGGCTCATTTTATGAGCGGCATCGCCGCCCAAACCGCCGAGCACTACGAGTTGGCGTTTGCCCCGCGCGGCTTCGCGCCTGGCAAAACTCCCACGCGCCACCGCGTGGTCATCCGCGTCCCGCGCCACAAGCATTGGCGCGTCTACGGCCGCAAGGTCTACTACGCCCGCTTCGCCGCCACGCCGCGGTATCCCCTGCCGCCGCCCCGCAGCCGCTAGCCGCGGGTTATTCCGCGACGCCTTCCACGAAGGCCCGCAGGCGGCGGCTGCGCGAGGGATGGCGGAGTTTGCGCAGCGCCTTGGCCTCGATCTGGCGGATCCGCTCCCGCGTGACCGCGAACGACTGGCCGACTTCTTCCAGCGTGTGCTCGCTGCCGTCGTCCAGGCCGAAGCGCATCTTGATCACCTTCTCCTCCCGCGGCGTCAGCGTTTTCAGCACCTGCGAGGTCTGCTCCTTCAGGTTGATGTTGATGACCGCGTCGGAGGGAGAGATGACCGCCCGATCCTCGATGAAGTCGCCCAAATGCGAATCTTCTTCCTCGCCGATTGGCGTTTCCAGCGAGATTGGCTCTTGGGCGATCTTCAGCACCTTCCGCACTTTCGCCACCGGGATGTCCATTCGCTTCCCGATCTCCTCGCTGGTGGGCTCGCGCCCCAGTTCCTGCACCAGTTGCCGCGAGGTTCGGATCAACTTATTGATGGTTTCGATCATATGCACCGGGATGCGGATGGTCCGCGCCTGGTCGGCGATGGCCCGCGTGATCGCCTGCCGGATCCACCAGGTGGCATAGGTCGAGAACTTGTAGCCGCGGCGGTATTCGAATTTGTCCACCGCTTTCATCAAGCCGATGTTGCCTTCCTGAATCAAATCCAGGAACTGCAACCCGCGGTTGGTGTACTTTTTGGCGATCGAGACCACCAGGCGCAGGTTGGCTTCGATCAGCTCCCGCTTGGCGCTCTCCGCCGCATGGTCGCTGGTCAGGATGACGGTTCGCGTGCGCTTCAGTTCGGCCGCCGTGGCGCCGCACTCCAGCTCATGCACCGCGATCTCGTCCTTGGCGTGGCGCAGATCCCGGCGCAGCTCCTTCTGCGCTTCCGCTCCGCGCGTGCCTTCCAGCTTGCGCTCCAGCCGCACCACGTGCGACTCCAGCGGGCGCAGCGCTTCCACCGCATGGCCCAAGTGGTCAATCAGGTGCTTGCGATACGCGGGGGTGAAGCGCAGGCCGCGGATGAGGCGGGAAATGCGCACCTGCTCCCGCGCCACCTGATAGCGGCACTTGCGGTGCTTGCGCGGTTCCTTGGCGCGCGAAACATCGGCCAGCTTCTCGCGCAGTTGCAGCAGTTTCTTATAGTGACCGGCCAATTCCAGCAGCTGCTGTAGCAGTTCGCCGAGCTTGCGGCGGAAGACCTCTTCGGAAATCTCGTCTTCCTCGACGTCCACCACCACCACTTCCTTCACGCCCTTCTGCGCGGTGCGCAGCGCCTCGCCGGCGCTGAGCAGCTCGCGGATAATCAGCGGCGAGCGCGACAGGGCTTTGAGCACGCGCACCTGCCCGCGCTCGATGCGCTTGGCGATCTCCACTTCGCCCTCGCGCGTCAGCAGCGGGACGGTGCCCATCTCCCGCAGGTACATGCGCACCGGATCGTTGGTCTTTTCCAGCGCACCCGGGGTCAGGTCCAGGTCGTCGTCTTCGCGCTCATGCTCGTCCTCGCGCCGGCGGCGGTCGAAGCGCGTCGCGATCAGCTCCCCCAGATCTTCCCCGTCATCGCCGGCGGGCAGGTCGGTGTCTTCTTCTTCTTCCGAGAAGTACCCCTTCTCCTTGCCGACGCTGATCAGCTTGGTAATTTCATCGAATCGGTCATCAATTGGCAAGATGGCTCCTTAGGCGAACTACCCAACGGCGGAGAAAGGGGCGCGCGGCTGAGATCAGACTTTCAGCCGAAAATCAAGACATTATACGCCAAACCCGTATTTTGGTGATAGTTCTCGTGATCCCGGTCGTCGGGCCACACCCATTTAGATGGCGTTCCCGGGCCGGAAGTTTCTGCCTTCGGGGCGTTTCCGCGGCAAAAAACCACCACCGTTTCCGTATTTTACGTTCCTCCCGCCGCCGTCGCCCGGGCCTCCGCCGGCGTGGCGTCGCTGAGCGCCCGATCCAAGGTTTGGAGTTCCCCCAAGATGCCCGTCACCCGCGCGGAATCCCGCGCCACCTCGGGCTGGTGCAGCAATTGCTGGAGTTCCCGCCGCCGCCGCCGCAGGCGGCGTTCCCGCAGTGCCTGGACCGCCCCATGCACCGCCGCCGCGGACAGCGGCTCGCCGCTCCCCGCATCACGGGTAAAGCTGAGTTCGGCCAGCAATTGCCGCTCACTACCCGGCAGCGCGGCCGCCAGCGCCGCCAGGTCCGGGGGCAGCGCGGGTTGGGCGGCGATACATTCGATCAGCGGGTTTGCGGCCAACCCTGCCAGCAATTCCTCTTCGGCGAGGGACTTCAACAGCTGGTTGCGCTCCTCCCGTTCCTCCTCGCCCCAGGCCAGCAGCGCCCGCAAAAGCAACCGTTCCGCCGGCAACAGGTCGCTCCATCCCGGGCCGCCGGCTGCCGTTGCGGTTCCGGGATTAGGCAGCGTGGCCCTGCGCTGCGCCGCGGCTTGGCGCAGCTGGCGCCGTTCCACCGCGCTTTCGAGCTGAAGCTGTTGCGCCAGTTCATCGGTCAATTCGGCGCGAATAATGGCATCCTGCACGCGGGCGACATAGGGCAGCAAGAAGTTGAGTGCCGCCACCCGGCCCTCTCCCCGCCGCAGGTCGAAGCGTCGCCGCGCCCGTTCCGCCAGGTACTGGAAATACCCCGGGCTGGTTTTGAGCGCCTCGGCATAGCCGCTCGCCCCGTGTTGCCGCAAGAACTGGTCGGGGTCCAGTCCCCCCGGCAGCGTAACCGCCCGGATCTTGCAGCCTTCCTCCAAGAGCAGACCGATGGATTTTTCCGCCGCGGTGGCCCCCGCCGAGTCGGGGTCAAAGTTGACCACCGCATTGCGCGCGTAGCGGCACAATCCGTGCACCTGGGCTCCAGTCAACGCCGTGCCGCAACTGGCCACCACGTTTTCAAAGCCGGCCATGAATACCGAAAGGCAGTCCAGGTAGCCCTCGACCAAAATAAAATACCCCAAACGGCGGATCGCTTCCCGGGCCCGGTCCAGGTTGTACAGTACCCGTCCCTTCGTATAAATGGGCGTCTCGGGGGAGTTTAGGTACTTGGGCGCGGGCCGGGCCGGATCCTCCGCCAGCAGGCGGCCGCCGAAGGCGATCACTTGTCCCCGCTCGTCCCCAATGGGAAACATGACGCGGTCGCGAAAGCGGTCGTACACCTCTTCCCATCCGATGTCGTCCCTAGTCTCGGCCATGCCGCCGGTTTGCCGCCGCGGTTGGCAGAGCCCGGCGCGCAGCGCCAGGGCGGGCGGCGTACCCCGCTGTTGCAACCAAAGCGACAATGCTCGCCCCGAGCCGGGTGCATAGCCGAGCTGAAAGCGGTCGCAACCGGCCTGCGCGACGCCGCGGCCGGCCAAATACTCCCGCGCCGCCGCGCCCACTGGCGCCGCCAGTTGGGCGGCGAAGAACTCCGCCGCGGCGGTATGCAGCTTGGCCAACGGCGCACGCTCCGCCTGGCTGGGCCCGTCGCCCTGGCCGAAGCGCGGCGGCAAGGGAACGCCCAGCCGCTCCGCCAGCGCCGCCACCGCCTCCGGGAAGCTCAATTGGCGGCTGGCCATCAAGAACTGATAGACGTCTCCATGCGCCTGGCAGCCAAAGCAGTAGTAAAACTGCCGCGTGGCGTGGACGTGGAAGGACGGAGTCTTTTCCGCGTGAAACGGGCAAAGCCCCAGCCAGCGTTCGCCCACCTGGCGCAAGGCGACCGTCTCCCCGACGATGGCGGCCAAATCGGCGCGTGCCTTCAGGTCAGCGGAAAAGTCGGACACCGGATATAGAGTATGCGCTGCCGGCCCCGCGACGCTAGCCGTGCGTAGGCGAGGCCGCCGCGGCACGGCGCGGGGATGCCGCACCGTCCCGCAACATGGAAACGGGGTGCGAGGGCAATCCCCGCACCCCGGCCCTGTGCAATGGCTGACGCCTTAGGACTGCGGCGTCGCCGCTGAGCTGCTGGATTGGCCCAGCGCGTTGGTCAAAATGGTCAGGTCCACGCGGCGGTTCTGCGCCCGCCCGGACCGCGTGCGGTTGCTGGCCACGAAGTCGTTCTTGCCCAAACCGATCAGGAAGATGCGGTGTTGCGCGATACCGTGCGATTCGATGTAGCGCACGACCGAATCGGCGCGCCACTGGCTGAGCTGATAGTTGTACCGCGCCGGCCCGATGCTGTCCGTGTAGCCGGTGACCTCCAAAATGGCGTGCGGATCCTGCTCCAACTCGCTAACCACGCCGTCCAACGTGGACTTCGCCGCGGAAGTCAAGCTCCAGCGATTGAACCCGAAATGCACCGCCGTGTCGGACACCTTGCTGTAGTTGTCCAAGTTGGCGACGGTGTGGTCCAGCGCCTCGACGCGATTCGAGGTCTGTTGCAGGTGGTCGCCCACCGTGCTCGCCTGCTGCTGCGCGGACTGCGCGGTTTGCATGGCCTGGCTGCTGGAGGCGTTCGCCTCCTTCAGGCCCTCGCGCGTGCTTTCGCGCAAGGATTTCACGTCATTGCTATTCTTCGCGGTCAGCCGATCAAGATTATTGACTTGGTTGGCCAGCGGCTCGGTCTGCTTGCGCACGTAGCTCTTCGTAGCGCAACCGGTCGTGGCCAGTAGGGCCAGCCCGGCAATCGGCGCAATTAGGAATCCACCTCGTTTCAGTCTCATCGTTTTTCTCCTTGCCACAACCACAACCGTCCCCGTTCCTCATGGATGCAGACGGCCCTGCTTTTAGCTTGCACGACGATGGCCACCAGCGACTACCCCACGTACGGGTGTCTAATGCAGGCTGAGGACGCCGTAAGCGTACGTGCTTTCACCGTCATAGCGGCGGCGGCGTGGCGCAGATTTGGGCACGAATTTTTTTGTCGGCGAAGCGGATTGGTAGAATTTACGTAGCGGTACACGCGATTTTGCACCGGTGAATGGGTTGATATTGTGGATTTGGTAAATAAGGCGCGTTCGCTGCCGCCGTCGCCGGGAGTCTACCAGTTCAAGGGCGCCGACGGCCGGGTGATCTACGTCGGCAAGGCCAAAAACTTGCGTGCCCGGGTCCGCAGCTACTTCCTGGCCGGACGCGTTGAAGACGCCAAAACCGGCTCGTTGCTCCGCGAGGCGGTGGACTTGGACACCGTCGTGGTGGATACCGAGGCGGAAGCGCTGGCGTTGGAGAACAGCCTCATCAAGCAGCTGCAACCGCGGTTCAACGTCCTGCTGCGGGACGACAAAACCTATCCCTATATCCGCCTGACGCGGGAGCGTTGGCCGCGCGTATTCGTGACCCGGCGCCTGATCCAGGATGGGGCGGAATATTTTGGCCCGTATTTTCCCGCTTCCTTGGCGCACCGCATGGTGACGTTCATCCACCGCTACTTTCTGGTGCCCTCCTGCCGCGTGGATCTGACCCGTTTCCATCCCCGCCCATGCTTGCAGTTCCACATTCACCGGTGTCTCGGACCCTGCGTCGAAGGCTTGACCACGGATGCCGCATACGGCGAAGCGGTGCAAAACGTCCGGCTTTTTTTAGCGGGCCGCCACGCCGATCTTCGCGCCCGTTTGGAGCTCCGGCGCGACGCCGCCGCGGCGGCGGAGCGCTTTGAAGAGGCGGCCGCCTGCCGCGACCTGCTCACCGTCCTCAATGACTCCCAGGAGCGGCAAAAGGTGGATCAAGCCGAGGGCCAGGACGCGGATGTCATCGGCCTGCACCGCGAGGGCGAGCGCGCCGCCATCAATCTGTTCCACGTTCGCCGCGGCCGGATCGTGGATCGGAGGGAGTTCTTTTGGGAGGACTTGCCGGCCGCCGAAGCAGCCGATGGGAGCGCCGCGGCAGCCGAGGACGGCGCCGATGGCAGTGACGCTGGGTTGATCGCCGCCTTCGTCAAGCAACTCTACCTGGAGCGGCCCTATATTCCCGCCCGTGTGTTGCTGCCCATGGACTTCACCGATCGCGCGGCGCTGGCGGCGGCCCTGGCCGTCCAGCGCGGGGGCAAGGTGGAGTTGCTGACGCCGCAGCGCGGCGCGCAGCGCGCGCTGCTGGAGCTGGCGCAGCGCAACGCCGTTCATTCCTTCACCAATCGCTTTCGGCTGGGCGCGGCCGCCGCCGCCCGGTTGGCGGCGGATCTGCAAGCGGCATTCGGCCTGCCCGCGCCGGCTCGCCGGATCGAATGCTTCGACATCAGCCATTTTCAAGGCGCCGATACCGTGGCCTCGATGGTGGTGTGGGAAGACGGGCGGATGAAGAAGTCCGATTACCGGCATTACATCATCCGCGGCGTGGCCGGCGTGGACGATTTCCGCTCCATGGAGGAGGTCGTCCGCCGCCGTTACCGGCGGGCGGCGGCGGGAGCAGCGGGCGCGGCATGGCCTAGCCTGGTGCTGGTGGACGGCGGCGTGGGGCAGCTCCATTCCGCCCAGCGCGCGCTGCGGGAGTTGGGCGCCGGGGAACAGCCCGTGGCGGCAATCGCCAAGCGGGAAGAATGGCTTTACGTCGCGGGGCGCGAAGCTGATCCCTTGCGCTTGCCCGCGCATTCCCCAGTGCTCCGCGCCATGCAGACCATTCGGGATGAGGCGCATCGCTTCGCGGTAGAGTTCCATCGCCGCCGGCGGCACCAGCGCCTCCGCCGCACTCCGCTGCTGGCCGCCGCCGGTATCGGGCCCGCCACCGCGCGCCGGCTTCTTCGCCGCTTCGGCAGCGTCCAGGGGGTGCGCAACGCGACGCGGGAAGAATGGGCGGAAGTCCTCAATGCGCGCCAAATGGCCGCCTTGGCCGCGGTGTTGGCCCCGCCGTCCGGCGCGGCTCCGCCGGAGTAGCCGCGGGCCGACGCCCGCCGCCGCGCGGCCGGAGCATGGCCCGGTGGTGCTCGGTCTTTTGCCCCGGAGGTTCGGGAGACCTTACGCGCCCGCGGCCGGCGTGGTAGCATCGCGATTGAGAGGGCAGTCGAGGTTCTTATGGCGGATTCTAAGGGATTTTGGTTCATCGCCGGGCTCGGATTGGGCGCGGCGTTTGGTTTGTTGTACGCTCCCCGTTCCGGCGAGGAGACGCGGGAATTGCTGGGCCGCAAGGCGGGTGAAAGCCGCGACGTGGTGACCCGGAAATCGGCGGAGTGGCGGCAGCAAGCCACGGATTATATGGATCGCGGACGGGATGTCGTGTCCCGCCAGGTGGATCAATTTCAGGCCGCGGTGGATGCCGGACGCCAGGCGTTCCGCGAATCAACGGCCGGAGACGCCGGCGCGCCGCGCGAGTAACTTGGGGACCGGCGCATGAACCCCACCCTGTTGTTGGTCTTGACCGTCTTCATCGCCGTGACCGCGGCCGCGGTCGTGTTGCAGGCGGTCATTTTGGCGGGACTGGCGCGCTCGGTTTCCCGCCTGTCCCAGCGCGGCGACAAGGTGCTGACGCAACTGGAAACCCGGCTGCCGCCCATGCTGGCGGAGTCGGAAGCCTTGTTGCGGGACAGCCGCGCCAAGGTGGAAATCGCCGGCCAGCATATGGTCGAGATCAGCGGCATGTTGCGCGACCAAATGCAGCGCGCCGATGGCCTGCTGCTGGAGCTGACCGATCGCGCCCGGCTGCAAATCATCCGCGTGGACGAAACCCTCTCGGCCACCCTTGATCGCGTGGACGAAACCGCAACCCTGGTGCAGCGCTCCATCATCCGGCCGATCAAGGATACCGCCGCCGTCATTCGCGGCGTCCGCACCGGCTTGGATTTCTTTCTGCATCGCCGCGCGTCGCCACCCGCCGTGCTTGAGCCGCAGGACGAGGAGATGTTCATCTAGTTCATCTGGGCCGGCCTGGCGGACGGGAAGGAGCAGGCAGGGAAGCGGCGCTTAGCGCGTTGCCGCGGCCTCGCCGCCCGGCGCCACCGAGGCGATCCAGCCGCCGCCTAGGACCAGGTCGTCTTGGTATAGGGCCACGGCTTGCCCGGGCGTGATGGCCCGCTGCGGCGCATCGAATTCCACCCGCAACTCCCCATTCGGCAGGGCTTCCGCCCAGGCCGCGGCCGGCTGATGGCGGTGGCGAATGCGCGCCTGGACGCGCAGCGGCGCGGCCGGCGGCGCGCCGGCAATCCAGTGCGCGCCTTCCGCTCGCAGGCTCCGGGCGTAGAGCTGCTCTTCTTCGCCGACCGTGACCGTGGCCGTCGGCGCGTCCACGTTCAGCACGTACAGCGGCTGGCCGGTGGCCACTCCCAAGCCCTTCCTTTGGCCCACCGTGAAGTGGTGCACGCCGGCATGGCGTCCGAGCGTCTGGCCGCTCCGGTTGACGATCGCGCCGGGTCCGCCGAGGTCGAGCGCTTGTTCCTCGGCATAGGCGGCGAGAAATGCGCCGTAATCATTGCCCGGCACGAAACAGATTTCGTAGCTCTCCGGCTTGGTGGCGACGGCCAGCCCCGCGGCCGCGGCATGCCGCCGCACCTCGTCCTTGCTCATCTCCCCCAGGGGAAACTCCGCCGCGGCGAGCTGTTCCTGCGTCAGCCCCCAGAGGAAATAGCTTTGGTCCTTCTGCCGGTCGGCGGCGCGGTGGAGTTGGCGGCGGCCAGGCCGCTCCGGATCCGGGGTGATGCGGGCGTAATGCCCGGTGGCGACGCGGGCGGCGCCGATTTGCCGCGCCGTGGTCACCAAGGCGTCGAACTTCACGCTGGTATTGCACAGGCTGCACGGAATCGGCGTTCGCCCCGCCCGGTATTGCTCCACGAAATTGCGCACCACGTCCCGCTCGAAGCGCTGCTCGTAGTTGACGACGTAATAGGGAATCGCCAGCCGCTCCGCTACCCGCCGCGCGTCATGCACGTCGTCCAGCGAACAGCAGCGGCCGTGGCTGGTTTCAGGCATGCCCGGCCGTCCCGCCAGCCGACGCTGATTCCACAGCTGCATGGTCAGGCCGACCATCGGCCGGCCCGCGGCGTGAAGCAACGCCGCCACGGTGGAGCTGTCCACCCCGCCGGACATGGCCACGGCGGTCAACTCTTCGGGCGGCACCGTGGCCGGGTTAGGCGAAGGGTTAAGCATAGTTGGCCGCCGGCGCGCTTGCGGCGTAGCTGGGGGAAAGGGCACGCAGCCGCGCCACGATGCGCGGCAGCGCCTCGGCGAGGCCCGCCATCTCCGCCGCGGTGGTGGTGACGCCCAAGCTAAAGCGCAGGCAGCTGCGGGCGTCCGCCGCCGGCAGCCCCATGGCGGTGAGCACATGCGAGGGCTCGATGGCGCCGGAAGAGCAGGCGGCGCCAGTGGAGACGCAAAACCCCGCCAGGTCCAGCGCGATGACCAACGCTTCACCCTCCACATGGCGGAAGCAGATATCGCTGGTGTTGGCGGTGCGGGGCGCGGCGCCGCCGGCGATGAAGGTGTCGGGAATCTCCGCCAGCACCCGCCGCTCGAACTCGTCGCGCAGCGTTTGCAGCCGCGCCGCTTCACTCTCCAGGCCGGTGCGGGCGGCGCGCGCGGCGGCGGCAAAGCCGGCCATGGCGGCCACGTTTTCGGTCCCCGCCCGCCGGTCCCGCTCATGATGCCCGCCATACAGCATCGCGGCCAGGCGAACCCCGCGGCGCACATAGAGCGCACCGGCGCCTTGCGGGCCGCCGATTTTGTGCGCGCTGACGCTCAGCAAATCGCAGCCCAGCGCACGCGCGTCCAGCGGCAGCTTGCCGGCCGCCTGCACCGCGTCCGTATGCAGTCGCACCCCCGCTTCCCGCGCCACCGCCGCGATCGCCTGTAGCGGCTGAAGGACGCCGGTTTCGTT